>JAJYWS010000033.1 GCA_021791335.1 Thermoplasmata archaeon | reverse complement strand
GTGCTCTGGTCTTGGTACGACCAAGGACTTCCTCCCCAGGAGCCCTTGGAATCCCCCGAAGAGTGACCCGGATCGACCGACCGCAGCTGAGGGGGGTATCCGCCAGGTCTTGATCGAGGGTTTCGACGCCGGCGAAAGACCCGGTGCGCGGAGGACTCCCGCCCGCTAATGCTCGTCCAACAGCACGCTGAGCGTGGCAATTCCGTTGAGGGGGGGACTGGCGCTCTGGGTTCCGAAGTCAATGTAGATGTCCAGAGTAAACGTAGGCGAGTTGGTGGTGGTATGGAAGGAAAAGACCGTCGAGCCGGAGATGTAGGTGGTCGGGCTGGCTCCGGGGGCATACGCATCCAAAATCGTGATAGTGACGTTGTGGGCGATCGGAATGGTGGTGTTGGAGACGATGATGAACTCCTCGGCGAAATCGCCCGGGTAGCACTTGCTCCCCGCCGTACCGGTGCTACTGGTCGTCTGGGTTGCGTTGAACACCCAAGAAAATGTACCTCCGCTGAACGGGGATCCCGAAACCACGCCGCTCGCCAAAGTGGTACACGCGGTGCTGGTTCCCGTGGTGACTGTGTTCGTGGCCAGTTGGACGGTCGGGGCGTTGGGCCAGTCGGAGGGGTTCTTGGTCGAGACCTGGTACCAGGACGCCAATTGGGTCACGGAAATCGGAACGAACCCCGAGGCGACCGCGGTTCCAATCATCGCGGCGACCACCACGACGGTGGGGACGGCCCACATGAGGAACCGCAGCTTGCGCCGGCCTCCGCCTCTTGCCGCCATGCCAAAAGGATTTCATCGGTTCGATTATAAATATGTATCTCAACCCTGTCAAACCCTCCCGTGCGGGGGCAGATCGGGCCAAGCTGGGAAGCTGCCCCAACGCCGTGCTCGGCCGAAACGCTCCGAACTCACCGTAGAGCCCGGAGCGTCTCGAGACACGAGGGTGTGGACGCGCGGGGTTAGCTGATTTGCGCGTTGACCAAGGAGACGGTCGGCTCGCTCGCAGCGTTCTTGGCGACCCCGAAGTCCAGGTAGACGTCAATCTTGGCGGACTTGGTGAAGGTCGAAGTCCACTTCAATGTCAGCGACACCGAATACGTCTGGGACGAGGTGGACCCGAACGGGATGTACCGGCCGGTGAACGTCAGGGTGTAGGTGCCGGCGGCCGCTTTGGCGCTCGTGGTGACGGTAAGGTCGATGTAGAAGGTCTTCAGTGTGGAGCTCCCGCAGACCCTGCTGGTCGGACTGGTGGCGTTCAGGTAAAAGGTGGTGGTGCTCCCGCTCGTGATCGTATGGGTTCCGGAAGTACAGGTGTGGGCGGCGGCCGTCGGGAGCCTCGGGGTCACCGTGGGAAACGTGGGAAACGCCGCGATGCCGGGGAAGTTCACCTGGTACCAGTTGGCGGTCTGATTGATGCCTCCGGGCTGGAAGCCGGACGCCCCGACCTGGCTCACCAGGATGACCCCGACCAGCACGGCCAACAGGGCGAAGAACGCGCTCCGCCACGGGAAGGGCCGGGGCGTGGGCACAGGGGCGGCCGATCGCATGGGTGGGTATTGGGCGGGGTCAAGTAGATGAACCTAACGGCCCCCGCCCGCCGGTCCCGTAGCCCGGCCCGGAAACGGCAAATAGGCGGTCCCCTCGCTCCGGGACAATGCTGCGGTATACCGGCATCCGGGTGCGCGACCTCGAGCGGGCCCGGACGTTTTACACCCGGGGGCTGGGGCTCACGGTCGGTCCGACCGGACGCATGGCCTCGGGGGGAGTCTGGCAGTGGCTCAAGGACCCCGAATCCGGAGCGATCCTGGAACTCAACTACTATCCGGACAGCCCGCCGTACCGTGAAGGGGACGAGCTCGACCATCTCGGGTTCCGCATCCACGGGCTGGAGGCCCTCATCCCACGGCTGACCGCCCTCGGGGCCCGGCTCCGGATCCCTCCGTTCAAGGAGGGGAATGCCCGGATCGCCTTCCTCGCCGACCCCGACGGGGTGTGGATCGAGCTCCGGGAGGGGGAACCGGGGGAGGACTCCCCCCCGACCTCCCAGGCGGTGGGGTGACCCCCGCCTCCAACGACGGAGATAAGAAGAGCGGGCCACCTCCCGGCGACGGGGTTGGCGGTCAGGCGTGGCGCGGTCGGATCCCGGGGCGCAGGCATCGGACGGTCCGGTACCGGTCGCCCAGCACTCGCTGACGATCAACTCGGCCGGGGTCTTCATCGCCAGCGTCCTGACCCAGCTCATCGGGTTCGTCGCCAGCCTCTTCCTCTACAAGTTCGTCGGGATCTCCAACGACGGTCGGGCGCTCCTCGGGACCGTCCAGCTCTTCCTGCTCATCGGTTCCTCGATCAACGGGGTCGCCGATCTCCGGATCGGATCGGCCTACACCTACTTCGTCGCCCGGGGGAAGGATCCCCGGAGTTCGACCACCACCTACTTCCTCCTGCGGCTCGTCATGGTGGGCGGGGCGAGCGCGATCCTCTTCGGGATCGCGCCGGTCGCGATCTTCGGGCACCAGCTGGCGACGGGGACGGCCCTCACCATCCTCGGGGTCTTCCTGCTGTTGCCTCTCCTCTGGTCGATCGAGGCGGTCTACAACCAGATGCACATCGCCCTCGGCAACTCGGTCAAGGCCCAGTCGCCGCTCCTGATCGAGTCCCTGGTCCGCACCCCGCTCCTGATCGCCGCGGCGCTCCTCCTGCCCACGATCGGGGGGATCACCCTCGCCTACGCGATCGGGGCGATCGCCGGTGCCGCCTTCTGCATTCCGGCCCTCCTGCCGAAGCTCAAGGGATTCCGGACGGCCGAAGCGGCCGAGATGTTCCGGTTCGCCTGGCCCCTCATGGGCAGCCTCGCCCTCTCCTACCTGGTCACGAACTCGATCCCGTTCATCGTGAGCGGGATCCTGGGGGTGGAACAGCTCAACATCTTCAATGCCGCGAACGGCTTCCGGATCCTGGCCCTCAGCTTTGCCGCGGCCGTTTCGACCCCGCTCTTCCCGCTGCTCTCCGGGCTCCACAAGCGGGCGGCGTACGACCAGGTGCGGGCGAGCACCTGGCGGACGCTGCGGTTCACCGCGATGATCGTCGTCCCCGGGGTCCTCGCGCTCGCGATCTACCGGGTCAACTTCCTCTACATCCTCGCGAACGCGAGCTACCTCTCGGGCGCCACGCCGCTCGCGATCCTCGTGCTGAGCGTGATCCCCGCGTCGCTGAGCACGATCATCTTCACGGCCCTCACGGCCGTGGGGTACCGGCGGCTCGAGCTCTACATCACCGCCTTCCAGACGGTGGCGCTCTTCGGCACCGCGTTGCTCCTCATGCCGCCGGTTTCGGTCCTCCCCGCGGCCGACGGGCTCACTTCGGCGGCCCTCGCGGTCTTCGCCTCGTCGGTGATGGCGCTCGCGATCAACGCCTACTTCCTCTGGAGCATCATGGCGGTCCGGATCCGGCTGCGGCCCATCGGGACGATCGGGCTCAGCGCCGCCGCCTCCTTCCTGGCGATCTCCCAGATCAACGACATCCTACCGATCAACCGCTACTACCAGCTGCTCTTCGGGGTCGGGATCGGGTTTCTGGCCTACTTCCTCGTCCTGGCGCTCCTCGGCGAGTTCTCCCAGGACGATGTGCGCACCCTCGCCGGTTCGGTGGGGCTGCGCGGCCCCTGGGTCGAGCGGGTCGCCCGGCTGTGCTGGCGACGCTCCCACCCCGAGATCGAGTCGACCCCACCCCTCCAGGCGGCCCGGCTCCGGCAGACCGAGCTCCCCGAGACCTTCTCGGGGATCCAGGAGCTCCCGTCGATCGACGGGCCCCCGGGGGAGCCGCTGGAGGAGGGCCCCCCGCCGAACGATTAGGTCCGGGCGACCGGAAGGCTCCGGCCGACGGTGCGCGCCAGCGCCGAGACCACCCGATCGCTGTCGTTGGGCATCGGCACCCGGTGGTAGTCGAGCCCCCGGGACCGGGCATACTCCTGGACCACCACATCCAGGTCGTAGAGCACTTCGAGATGGTCGAAGACGAAGCCGAACGAGGCGATCAGCTGGGATCGGGCGCCCTCCGCGTCCCGGGCCCTAAGCATCTGATCTTCGATCGCCGGTCCGAGCCACGGCTCGGTCGTGTTGCCGGGGCTCTGGTAGGTGAACGACCAGCGGCCCAACCCCGCGGCCTGGGCGATCGCCCGGGCGGTCGCATCCAGGATCTCCGGGTATGGGTCGCCCTGGTCGCGGAACCGCTTCGGGAGGCTGTGGGCCGAGAGGTGAACCCAGGTGGTCGGGTCGTCGAGCCGGCCCAGTTCGGCCCGGATCGCCTCGCCCCAGTAACCGATCCAGTCGGGGTCGAGGTGCCATCCGACCTGGAGGTCGACCCGGACCCCCGCGCCGGCCGCCCGGAGGCCGTCGGCGATCCCGGCGCGGTACGGCTCGGTGATCCACGTGGAGGCGTAGGGGGAGAGCGGTACCGCGACGAACGACCGGTGGCCCTCGGCGGCCGCCCGGGGGAGCACCTCCGTGATGTGGGGGTGCCAGTGCTTCGTGGCGAGGTACACGGGGACCCCCTGTCCCTCCGAGGCCAGGCGCCGCTCCAGCTTTTCCCGGAGGGACGCCAAGATACGGTTCTGCGGGGAACCCCCGATCCGGGCGTACCGGGCGACATACTCGGCCACCATCTCCGGGCTCGGGGTCCGCCCGTGGAGGACCTCCGCCAGGTAGCCGGGCAGATCCTCGGGGCCCTGGGGGCTGCCGTAGCCCAGCAGGAGCACGGCGTCGGGCGTCCCAGGATCGGTCATCGCCGCGCCGCCCCGGCCGAGTGCACGAAGTCGACCAACTGCCCCACCCGCTCCGGATCGGTGGCGGGCAAAACCCCGTGGCCTAAATTGAAGATGTGCGAACCCCCGTCCGGAATCTCCCCGAGCACCTCCGCCGCCTCCGCCTCCAGGAGCTCCCGTGGGCCGAGCAGGACGGCCGGATCGAGGTTGCCTTGGAGGGGGAGGTCGGGGCCGACCCGGGCCCGGACCCAGCCGAGCGGCGCCCTCCAGTCGACCCCCACCGCCGTGGCTCCGAGGCCCGCGATCTCGTCGATCAGGTGGGCCGAGCCCGTCGAGAAGTAGATCGTCGGCCGACCGAGTTCCCGCAGATGGTCGAAGAGCCGGGTGAGCCGCGGGGCGACCTGCCGGGCGTAGCTCGACCGGCCGAGCACGCCCGCCCAGGTGTCGAAGAGTTGGAGGATCGAGGCCCCCGCCGCGGCCTGCATCCGCAGATACTGCTCGGTCATCTCGGTGAGCCGGTCCAGCAGCCGGCCGAAGCCTTCCGGGTCCCGGTACATCCACCCCTTGACCTCGGCATACTCCCGGGAGGGACCCCCTTCGACCAGGTAGGCGGCGAGCGTGAAGGGCGCCCCCGCGAACCCGATCAGCGGCCGGTCGGACGCCGCGCAGAACCGCCGGATCGCCTCGGCCACGAAGGGGACCGACGCCTCGGGATCGAACGGGGTCAGCGCGTCGACCTGGGCCCGGTGACGGATCGGCCGGGGGATGACCGGACCGACGCCGGGGTCGATGGAGAAGTCGATCCCGAGGCCGGCGAACGGGAGCGTAATGTCGGCGAAGACGACGCCCGCGTCGACATCGAACCGGCGGACCGGTTCGAGGGTGACCTCCGCGGCCAACTCGGGGGTCCGGGCGAGCTCGAGGATCGAATGCCGGGCCCGGAGGGCCCGGTAGCCCGGCAGGTAGCGGCCGGCCTGCCGCATCAGCCAGATCGGCCGGGTGTCGACCGGTTCGCCCTTGAGGGCCCGAAGGATCCGGTCGCGCATCAGCCGCCTCCCCGCGCGGCCGCCGCGAAGGCGCGGCGGAAGGCGACGCGCTGCTGCTCCAGGATCGAGGGGGTGGTCCGGGTCGAGGCGAAGATCGTCTCCATCGGGGAGGGCGGGAGATAGAGGCCGGCCCTGAGGGCCCCGTGGAAGAACCGCGCGTACGTCGCCCGGTCCGAGGTCCGGGCGGAGGCGAAGTCGGTGACCGGACCCGGGGTGAAGAACAGGCCCACCATCGATCCGCGGCGGTTGACCGTCACCGGCACCCGCGCCCGGTCCGCCTCGCTCTGGAGGAGACCGGCGAGGGTCGCGCCCGCGGCCTCCAGTTCCCGGTAGGTCCCCGGGGGACGGGCCGCCAACAGCGCCTCCCCGGCGGCCATCGCCACCGGATTCCCGGCGAGCGTGCCGGCCTGGTAGATCGGCCCGACCGGGGCGACGAGGTCCATGAACCGGCGGGCTCCCCCATAGGCCCCCACGGGCAGACCGGCCCCGATGATCTTGCCGAGGGTCACGAGATCGGCCCGGGCGCCGAGGGTCGGGTGGACGGCCCCGCGCCGCAGCCGGAAGCCGGTGATCACCTCGTCCGCGATCAGCAACGCGCCGGCGCCGTGGCAGAGCCGGTCGACCGTGGAGAGAAAGTCGTCGCGCGGAGGGACGACGCCCATGTTGCCGGCGATCGGCTCGACGATCACCGCCGCCACCTCGTCGCCCCGGCGCCGAAAGAACCGTTCCGCCGCCGCCGGGTCGTTGTACGGCAGGACCGACGTCTCCCGGGCCGCCGCCGGGCTCACCCCGGCCGAATCGGCCCGGCCGGCCGAGGCCACCCCCGAGCCGCCCCGGACCAGGAGCCCGTCCAGGTGGCCGTGGTAGCCCCCGGCGAACTTCACGATCCGGCGCCGTCCGGTCGCCCCCCGAGCGACGCGGATCGCGCTCATCACCGCCTCGGTGCCGGAGGTCACGAACCGCATCCGTTCCAGCATCGGGATCTCGCGGCGGATCCGCTCGGCGAGCCGGTGCTCCCGTTCGGACGGGGCGCCGAAGCTGAGTCCGTCCCGGGCCGCCGCCCGGACCGCGGCCACGACGGGAGGCGGCGCGTGCCCGAGCAGGTTGGCGCCCCAGGAGTTGACCAGATCGAGATAGCGGCGGCCGTCGGCATCGACGATCCAGGGCCCCTCGCCCCGGCCGATGAAGAGGGGGGTGCCCCCGACCTGGGCGAACGACCGGACCGGGCTATCGACACCGCCGACGAGCACCCGCCGCGCCCGGCGGAAGAGGGCCCGGGACCGGGGGCCGGCGGAGTCCAGCGTCATGGGCGCCCGTCGGCGAGGCTCAGCATCTCCCGGGCGTCGGTGCGCCGGCAGGTGAAGATCGGGGTCTCGAGCTGCGTGTACCGGCTCGCCTCGGAGGGGCGGAGGTCGGCGACCAGTTCGAGGAACTCGGCCGGTGAGTCGCCTTCGAAGGCCAGGATGAACTCCATGTCGTCGAGCCCGAAGGAGTAGCCGGTGTGGATCTGGACCCGGGGGTAGCGGTGGCCGACCCGGAAGTGCTCCCCCATCATCTTGCGCCGGGCCTCGAACGACAGGCCGTACCACTCCCGCTTCTTCACGAACGGGTAGACGAAGAGGTACGGGAGGTCGAACGGACGGCGCCGCCCCGACCGGCCCTCTCCGTCGGTGTGGGCGTGGTCGGCGAGATACTCGCTCCGGCGCCCGAGGCCCAGGTAGGAGTAGGCCGTGTCGAGGTAGCCGCCCATCCGGGTGCCGAGGAGGCGGGCATGGAGCTCCTGGATCGCTTCGATCCGGGGGGCGATCGACCAGACCAGCATCTCGGTGTCGGCCTTGAGCCCGACCAGGGAGTAGGTCCGCACCAGCGTGCCCTCCGGCGGATGGTCGAGCCGTTCGGCGAACTCCTCCCGGCCGGCCCGGCGGATCTCCTCGCCCTGGCGGCGCCACTCGGGACGCAGGTGAAAGAAGGTGTACTTGACGAAATCCTGGAGCTCCTCGTCCCGGGTCGAGACCACCCGGGGCGGGTCGGGGGCCGGGTCGCTCAACGGCCCTCCCTCCGGGCCCGGGCGGCGACTTCCCGGGCGAAGTAGGTGATGATCCAGTCGGCCCCGGCCCGCCGCATCGCGATCAGGCTCTCGTCGATCGCCGCCGCCTCGTCGATCCAGCCCCGGGCGGCGGCCGCCCGGAGCATCGCGTACTCCCCGCTCACCTGGTAGGCGACGAGCGGCAGATCGAACCGGCGCCGGGCCCGGGCGAGGATGTCCAGGTACGGGAGGGCCGGCTTCACCATCAGGAGGTCGGCGCCCTCGGCCGCATCGGCCGCCATCTCCCGGAGGGCTTCCCGGGCGTTGCCGATCGGCAGCTGGTAGCTCCTCCGGTCGCCGCTCTTGGGGGCCGATCCGGCGGCCTCCCGGAACGGCCCGTAGAGCGGGCTCGCGAACTTCGCGGCGTAGGCCAGGATCGCCGTGGCGGTCTGCCCGGCCCGGTCGAGGGCCGCCCGGATCTCCCGGACCTGGTGGTCCATCATGGCGCTGGGCGCGACCATGTCGGCGCCGGCGCGGGCGTGGGCGAGCGCCATCCGGGCGAGCCGCTCCACGGTGGCATCGTTGTCGACCTCCCCGGCCCGGAGCAGTCCGCACTGGCCGTGATCGGTGTACGCGCACAGACAGACGTCCGTCACGATCCGCAGCGTCGGGACCGAGTGCCGGATCGCCCGGATCGCCTGGGGGATCAGGCCGTCCGGGTCGACCGCTCCCGAGCCTTCCGGGTCCTTGACCCGGGGCACTCCGAACAGGAGGACGGCCCGGACCCCGTCGCGATCCCACTCCCGGGCCCGCTCCCCGAGGCTCTCGAGCGGGTGCCGCTCCACCCCCGGCAGGCTCTCGATGGGCTCCGGAGCCCCCCCGCCCGGACGGACGAACACCGGATAGACGAGCCGCGCGGGATCGAGGTCGGTCTCGGAGAGCGACCGGCGGAGCTCCTCGGTCCGGCGGAGCCGGCGCAGCCGCAGGCTCGCGGGGACGCCACGGTCAGCTTCGGACATGACGGGGCCTCCGGAGCAAAAACGGCGTAAAGCGTTGTGCGGGGCTCCCCGGGGCCACGGTCCGGCTGCGAACGCCGTCGGCCCGCAGACGACGGGCGCTGGCGGGGCCGAGGGTGATCCAATGGGCCGAACGTCGCAGCGCCTCGATGCCCGCCGGTCCGAGCGCCCGACCCAGCCCCTCCCAGGCCGAGGGGCTCGTCACGATGACCAGGTCGGCCCGTTCGGCCCATTGACGACTCCGGTCGCTCGCCCGGCCGACCCGGAGGTGCCGGTAGGCGATCACCTCGATGACCCGGTGGCCGGATCTGCGGAGCCGCCGGGCCAACTCGGGGCCGGCCCGGTCGGATCTCGGGTAGAGCAGCCGAAGCGGGGGGGAATGGGCGAGCGCCCGGGCGATCCCCTCGGCCCCTTCCGGTCGGCCGACGATCGCCCGGGGTCCGCCCCGGCGACGCAGCGCGCGGGCGGTGGCCGGGCCGCTCGCCCAGTAGCGAAGCCTTCGCCACTCGGACGGCCAGACTCGGGGGAGCACCGGCGCGACGAAGCTCTCCACCGCGGCGGCACTCGTCAGGATGACCCCATCCACGGGCCGGACGCCGGCGAGGCGGCGGCGCAACCGCCGGGCCGGCACCGGCCGCCCGCGGACCGT
Organism: Thermoplasmata archaeon; assembly: GCA_021791335.1. Taxonomy (GTDB): domain Archaea; phylum Thermoplasmatota; class Thermoplasmata; order Lutacidiplasmatales; family UBA184; genus Lutacidiplasma. Next base: position 10,797 of record JAJYWS010000033.1, on the reverse strand, counting down.
AATCCAGCGGCGAAGATCCGCGGTCCGTCGGAGCGCCCGTTCGATCTCCGAGAGCGCATGGTCGGAGGCCGCGAGGAGGATCCGGGGCCGGCGGGGCGGCTCGGTCATGATCCCGGGACCCGCCCGGCGATCCGCCGGAGGTCGCGGGCGGCGGCCGCCCCGATCCGACCGGCGTCCTCGGGATCCCCGACCCGCCGGGATCGGACGGTCCGGCGACCGTCCAGGTCGAGCCGTTCGGCCCGGACCGTAAGCCGCCCCGCCCGCTCGGTGGCCAGGGCGCCGAGCGGCTGGTCACAGTCCCCGCCGAAGGCTTCGAGGACCGCCCGCTCGGCCGCGAGCGCCCGGGCGGTCGCGGGATGGGCGAGGCCGCCGAGCCAACGGCCGAGGGCCCGATCGCCGCTCCGGATCTCGAGGCCCAGGATGCCCTGGCCGGGGGCGGGGAGGAACCCTTCGAAGGGAAGGAGCCGCTCGATCCACTCCCGGTGGCCGAGGCGGAGGATACCGGCGGCCGCCAGGACGGCCGCGTCGAGCCGACCGTCGAGGACCTGGGCGACCCGGCGCTCCACGTTCCCCCGGAGCTCGACGACCCGAAGGTCCGGCCGCCAGCGCAACAGTTGGGCGCGACGGCGGACGCTGCTGGTGCCGACCCGGGCCCCCTCCGGTAGCGGAACGCCGCGGTGGCCCGGGGCGACCACCAGCGCTTCGTGCGGGTCGGCCCTCCGCGGGCCGGCGATCAGCCGGAAACCGCGCGGGAGGGGGGCCGGAAGATCCTTGGCGCTGTGGACCGCCACATCGATCTGACGGTCCCGCAGCGCGGCCTCGAGTGCGTCGGCAAAGTCCGGGGATTGGCCCCGCCGTCGGTCCCGGTCGCCGCTGGGGGTCCGGTAGACGGTCGCGATCGGGCGGCCTTCGGCCCGAACGGCGGTCCAGCGGCGCACGACCTCCGCGGTCTGCCACCGGGCGAGCGGACTGCGCCGGCTTCCGACGCGCAGCGGCGCTTCGGTCACGGTTCGGCGGGATCCGGGGACAGCAGCTCAAGGGCCCATCGACGGATCTGGTCGTCCTCCGGGGAGGAGGAGAGCGCCCGGATCCGTTCGGTCGGGCCGTCCAGGAGGCGGCCCACCAGCCGGCGGGTCAGCCGTTCGACGGCCATCGCCTGCGCCTCGGTCAGGTCGCCCAGGTAGGGTCGGGCCGAGGCCAACTCCGAACGGCGGATCCGCTCGATCTCGCGGCGGAGCGCGGCGACCCAGGGCTCGAGCGACCGCTGGTCCAGGGTGCGGGCCGCCTCCCGGGCCGCCTCCTCGACACCCGCCGGGGCCCGGGGGGCGGGCGGGGGCATGTCGCCGTAGAGATCGCCGAGGTCGACGAGCCGGGCCTGCGGCAGCCGGCGCACCTCGGGGGCGATGTTCCGCGGCACGCCGAGATCGAGGAGGACCACCGGTCGGTCCCGGGGGATCGCCGGCGGGGTGATGACGGCCCGCCCGGACTTGGCGGCCGCGACGACGGCGTCGCAGACGGCGAGTTCGTCGGTGAGCCGGTCGACCGGGGCGGAGCGCGCGCCGATCGACCGCAGAAAGCCGGCCTCGGGGGGACGACGGTGATAGACCAGCGTGACCCGGGCGGACGGGGCCAGCATCTCGGCGATCTGGCGTCCGACGATCCCGCTGCCGACGACGACGACCCGGGGGAACGGCGGCCCGACGAGTTGCTGGAGCCGGCTCACGGCGACGGCGGCGATCGAACGGCTGGGGTCGACCCGGGGAAACTCCCGGTCGGCCGCGGCCACCGCGGCCCCCAGGAGCTCCCGGAGGACCGGCCGGGGGTGTCGGCTCTGGACGGTGCCGATCGCCGAGCGGATCTGCTGTCGGATCTCCCGCTCCCCGACCGCGAGCGATTCGAGTCCGCACGCGACATAAAAGAGGTGCCGCACGGCGTCGAGGCCGGTCCGCTCGGTCCATCCCGGGGCGCGGCGCTCAAGCTCGGACCGCCAGGCGGGCAGCGCCGCCGAGGACCGGAGCAAAAGCCAGAGTTCGACCCGATGGCAGGTCTTGAGCAGGGCCACCTCCTGGAGCTCTGGTCGGCTCCGAAACTCCCGGTCGGCCCACGCCCGATCGAGCCCCTTCGCGACCTCCTCCAGGAGTTCGATCCGGGCCGTCCGGAGGCTGAGTTCAAAACCGACCAGCCGGAGCGGCTCCAGCCCCGGACGGGGCTCCGGGACCGGGGAGGTCGCCAGGGCCGGCGTCGGCAATGCTACGACAACGCCCGTAGGTTCGGTGGCCGCCACAGATCGGTCCTGCCGGGGGGAGTCCCGGAGAGTATATGCGGCGTGGTATGAACCCCGAACTTCGACCCATGCGGGGGCGTGGCTTGGGCGGGCCGGGGGGCCCTGGGTTTGTCGCGCGGGGCGGAGCGGATAGCTTAAAGCCCGGCTCCGACCTAATACGTCCGGAGAATCCCATGGTGGAACTCGAGGTTCGGCCGGCGGCGCTCGACCAGATCAAGACGCTCATTCGCGGACAGAAGCCCGATGTCGGGGTCCGGGTGTACGCCCAGGCCGGCGGGGGAGGCTGCTGCGGCGGCGGGGGGGGCGCGGTCCAGTTCGGGATGGCGTTCGCCAAGCCCCGGGCGGACGACGTCGTGGTCCAGGTCCAAGGGCTCTCCCTGATCGTGGACCCCGGTAGCGTGCCGATGGTCGACGGCGCGGTCGTCGACTACGTCGAGAATCTGGACGAATCCGGTTTCAAGATCACCAACCCGAACCTGCCCACCCCGGACGAAGCGGGGATGGCCGGGGGCTGCGGCTCCTGCGGCGAGAGTTCGGGGAACGGCGGCGGCTGTGGGTGCGGCGGGAACTGAGCCTCCCCGAGCCCCGGTCCCGGACGTCCCGCCGGCCGGCGGGTCCGGTCGTTCCGTAGCCGTCGGTCGCCGAGGAATCCGGCACCGTTGACCGGCGAAGCCCTGTGGAGCGACCAGCTCCGGAAGGTCTACGAGAGCCGCGGAGCCCCCCCGGTCGAGGCGCTGAGGGGGGTCTCCCTCGAGGTCCATCGCGGCGAGCGGGTCGCCCTGCTCGGACGCAACGGGGCGGGCAAGACGACCTTCCTCAAGATCGCCTCGACGCTCCTGCGGCCGAGCTCCGGCCGGATCGAGATCTTCGGGGAGGACGTCGATCTGCGGCCGGACCGGGTCCGCCCGTACATCGCGGTGGTGCCTCAGGAGGGGAAGCCGTTCTTCCACCTGACCCCGAGGGAACAGGTCTACACCTACCTGCGGGCCCGCGGGCTGGCCCGGGAAACGGCCCGGGCCCGCACCGAGTCGGCGATCGAGCAGATGGGGCTCGAGTCGGTCGCCGACCGGCTCGCGATCACCCTGTCCGGCGGGCAGCGGCAGCGGACGATGGTCGCGACCGTGATCGCGACCGAGGCCCCGCTGCTCTTCCTCGACGAGCCGTCGATCGGGATGGACCCGTTCGCCCGCCGGGACGTCTGGGATTCGTTGAGGGAGCTGACCCGCAAGGGGTCGACCCTCCTGCTGACCACGCACTACCTGGACGAGGCCGAGGTGCTCAGCGACCGGCTCTACATCGTCGAAGGCGGCCGGGTGCTGGTCCACGGCACAGCGGAAGAGCTGAAGCGGAGCGTCGGGGGGACCCTCAAGGTCACCCTCCAGGGGCCGGGGCTCGTGGTCGAGGAGTTCCAGGGCTTCGGCCACTGCGTCTCCGACGGCTCGGCGCTCACGGTGATCGTCGATCCGCAGCGGCTCGCCGAACTCCTCCAGATCGCGGTCCGGCGGCAACTCACCGCCGGGGTCGGGCCGGTGACGCTCGAGGAGGCGTTCTTGCGGGTCGTGGGGCGATCGATCAATGCCGAGTGAGCTCCCCCTCGCGCCGTCCCGGGCCTTCCGGGGGCTCGGCGCGTTCCTCTGGACCGAACTCTTGGTCCAGGCGCACGAGTGGCTCGCCATGGCGACCTCGATGGTGGTCCAGGGGGTCCTGCTGGTCTTCGTCTGGATCCTCGACCCGTCGCTCCTCCCGGTCTCGTTCCTCGGGGCGATCCTGTTCTCGATGTTCACCATGGGCCAGCGGGTCCTCAACGAGGCGGCGTACCTGCGGATCGACCACAAGGCGAACGACCTCTACCTCGCCTCGCCGATCACCCCGGAAGGGTACTTTCTCGGGATGGCCCTCGGGATCCTGACCGTCTACGTGGGGCCGGTCCTGGCGATCGGCCTGCTCTCGCTCTGGGTGGTCCCCTACACCCCCGCGATCGGGGCCCTTCTGGTCGTGCTCGCGCTCTCCGTCTGGCTCTTTTCGGCGTCGACCGGGTACATCTTCTCGACGTTCTTCCGCGACAACCGGGCGATCTGGGCGTACTCGAGCCTCTTCTTCAACCTCTTCGGGGTCCTCTTCCCGGTCTTCTACCCGCTGAGCCTCTTTCCGGCCGACCTCCGTCCGATCGCCCTGGTCCTGCCCCCCAGCGCGGCGGCCGCCCTCCTGCAGTCGTCGATCGGGGCCATCTCGCTCTCCGAGGGACAGATCGCCCTCGCCGCCGGGGCCCTCGCGGTCGAAGTGACCCTGATCCTCTTCGCCGCCGTCCTCTGGGCCCGCCGGACTTCCCGGGAGGCCTGACGATGGTCGCTCAAGGGCTGCCCGCCCTCCCGCGTACCGGGGCCCCGCCTCAGGGCCGCTCGCTGCCCGCGTTTGCGATCATCGGCTGGCGGTGGATCGGGCGGAACCCGGCCGTGGCGGTCGCGCCGATCCTCCTGCCGTTCATCTTTCTCTACTTCCTGAGCCTGATTTCCCCCCCCAGCCTGCTGCCGCTCGAGATCGCGGGAGCGATGCTCTTCACGATGCAGAATATCGGCAGCTGGGTCCTCGGCGACAGCGCCACCTGGCGGATCGAATGCTCGATCCAGGACCTCTTCGTGGCGAGCCCGATGGGCCGGTTCCGCTACCTCTTCGGGATCGCCTTCAGCAACCTCATCGCGATGCTGCCGGCGCTCGCCGTGCTGAGCGGCCTCCTCGCCTGGGTCCAGTTCAGCCGCGGGAGTCCGGTGCCGCTCTACGCCTGGGGGGTCATCCTGGGCTGCCTTGGGGTGCTCTGGGTGCTCTTCTCGTCGATCGGCATCGCCATCTCGAGCCGGATCACCACCCAGCGGGAGATCTGGCCGGTCGGCAGCCTCTCGTTCACGTTGCTCGGGATGCTCGCCCCGCTCTACTACCCGATCTCCTACCTCCCCCCGATCTGGCAGTCGATGGCCCACTTCGTGCCCACCACCTACGCTGCCCTCCTGATCCAGGCGGCGCTCGGAATCACCCCGGCGAGCCCGCTCACGATGGCCGGCTATGCCCTCCTCCTCGGCCTCAGCGCCTGCGTCGGGATCGGACTGGCCCTCGGGCTCTACCGCTGGAGGACCGGGTGACCCGCCCAAGCACAACGCCTAAAGGGGTGCGGGGCCTAGCCAATCCAGTGCGTCCGCACCCCACCCCTCTCCGATCGGACCCCGAACTCCTCCGACGCGGCCGCCCGGGGGGCTCGCGGTCGGTCATAGTCCGCCCTTCTGAGATCCGAAACGGGCGGTCGAACCAACCATGAGCAACAACGAATTCGATGAGATCCTGTCGGCGTTGGACCGAGAGAGCGCCCGCATCCGGGTGCGCGCCGAGCCGCGCCGCTACAACAAGCCCGCCACGGTGATCTCGGGATTCCCGCCCGGGGTCGACCTTGCCGAAACGACCCGGGCGCTCAAGAACCGGCTCGCCACCGGCGGTTCGGTCGTCGACGGGGAGGTCTACCTCCAGGGCGATCACCGGGCCCGCATCCGGGCGGAACTGGGCCGGCTCGGCTTCGATCCCGAGACCATCGAGATCTCCGACGCGCCGCTCCCCAAGCGCGGACGGCGGGGATAGGCCCCGACCGGCCCGGTCGCGGTCTCAATTTAGACACGTCGACGAGCTTATATTCCGCGGACCCTCCCACCGGTCGGAGTCATCCATGTCGGAGTACGCGCATCCGGAGGTCGTGGTCGAGACGGACTGGGTTGCCGAGCACCTCAAGGATCCGAAGGTCCGGATCCTCGAGGTCGACTACGATCCGGCGGCCAACTACGATCTGAACCACATTCCGGGGGCCTATCTGGTCGACTGGCGACGGGACGTCAACGCTCCGGTGAGCCGGGACATCCTGAGCGCCGAGGCGTTCACCGCGCTCTTCCGGCGCTGCGGGATCGATCCCGACACCCGGGTCGTCCTCTACGGGGATTTCAACAACTGGTTCGCGGCGTTTGCCTTCTGGGCGTTCCGCTACTACGGGGCCACGAACCTGGCCCTCATGAACGGGGGCCGGAAGAAGTGGATCGCCGAGGATCGACCGGTCGGCACGGAGCGGCCGGCGCCCGGGGCGGGCCGGTTCAGCGCGTCGGCCCCGGACCCGAAGCTGCGGGCCTACTACGACGACGTCCGCCGGGCGCTCGACGATGTGCGCGCCGGCCGGATCGGGCTCGTCGATGTCCGGGGCCCCAAGGAGTTCTCGGGGGAGATCTCCACCCCGCCCGAGTACCCGACCGAGCACGCCCAGCGCGCGGGGCACATCCCCGGCGCCCGCAACATCCCCTGGGCCCAGGCGGTCCGCGACGACGGGACCTTCAAGTCCCGGGCCGAGCTCGAGGAACTCTACCGGTCGCGGGGGATCGTCCCCGAACGGCCGGTGATCACCTACTGCCGGATCGGGGAGCGGTCGAGCCACACCTGGTTTGTCCTCACGTACCTGCTCGGCTACCCCGACGTCCGGAACTACGACGGCTCCTGGACCGAGTGGGGCAACCAGGTGCGCAGCCCGATCGAGAAGCCGTAGGCCGCCCGGGGCGGCCTAGCCCGGGCCGGGGATCAACTCGCCGGACTCGGCCCGGTGCCGGGGCGTCGGACGCTCGGACTTCTGGACGAGGAACTTGAAGAGGCCGTCGGCGCGCCGGGCGGTCCGAAGCTGGTGCCCGGTCCGGTCGGTCCAGCGGGCGATCTCGATCGGGCTCGTGGGATCGTCCGTCACGAGCACGACCGCCTCGCCGGGGGCCAGCCCGCTCAACTCCTCGTCGAGCTTGGCGAAGATCGCCGAGCACTCGAGACCGATCTCGACCATCTCCCGTTCGGGCGGGATCGGCCAGCACTGGATGCGCAGCCGGTGGATCTGCTCGATGAGCAGCTCCCGGATCTCGGCGGCGGTCGCGAGACCCACCTCCGGTTCGGCCGGACGACGGGGGCGGACCCGGGCGATCCAGCCCTCGCCGTACGGGGCGTCGTTGATCCGGCGGGGGTGCTCCCGGAGGAGGGGGTTCGTGGCCAGGATCTCGGCATCGAGGGGGAGCCGGAACGCCACGGTGGTCCGGGTCGCCTCCACCGTGGCCACGCTCCAGCCTCGGGTCGGGACGCCCTCCGGGCGGCGGAACTCGACGCGGAGGATCCGGCCGAGGAACGCGGCCCACGAGGCGGTCATGCCGATCTGGGCGCTGCCGTCGGGCTCCGGTTTCAGCCACCCCTCCAGATTCCGGTCATACCAGCGATCCTCGGGGAGCGGGCAGTCTTCGACCTCCATTCCGGCCCTCGACGGGGCGGGAGGGGCCGGTGGCAGATACCCTTTTGGCGGGCGGGCCGTACGGCCGAAGATGGCCGATCGAACCATGGCCCGCCCATCGACCGAGGCCCGGGCGTTCCGCTGCCGGTGCGGCCACCTGCCGTCCGACCACATGGTCGTCGTCCCGATCGGGACGTCGGGGAGTTTCCGGCTCGACCCTCAGGGGCCGTGTGCCCTCTGCGCCGCCGCGGTCTGTCCGCGGTTCAGCCCGGGGCCGGATCAGCCGTAGGCAGCGCGGATCAGGTACTCCTTGAACCGGTGGAGCCGTTCGTCCCAGAAGTGGAAGTGCCAGGATCGGGCCTCCTCCCACGCCTCCCCGGCGCCCCAGCCGTCGTGCTCGAGGGTCACGTCGATCCCCTCCGGGGACTCCTGGAGCCGGACGTACACATGGCTGGGGGAGGGCGCCGAACGCAACAGGTCGCGAAAGGGGGCCGGCGGCTCCCAGGTGAAGTCCAGATCGAGGTCGGCCGTGAGGGCCCGGATCTCGCCTTGGCTCACGAACGCCGGCTCGCCCGTCCATTCGAGCCGGTAGCGCCCGCCGACCTCCGGCACGATCTCGGCCCGGTCGGCCAGCCATCCCTGGACCTTCTCCGGATCGACGAAGGCCGCGTAGATCATCGGGATCGGCAGCGGGACCGTCACCTGGATGAGGATCGGATCGAGGGGCTCGTCCACGGACTCCCCGCAACGCGGCGGACTAAAGGCTTTACCGGGGGGCGGGAACTCTCCCGGGGCCGAGTCCGACCGATGGGGGGGGCCTGCCCGGAACCGGGGACCCCCGAAGCCCAGGCGGGACCGGCCGGGGGTCCGTCCGTGACAGGGACGCTGCCCAAATCGCCGGCGGCTCGGGAGGTGCGACCGTGGGCGGTTCTGGGGGCGTTCGGGCCATCGCTATATTCGGGTGGGGTCCACCGAGTGCGCGAGCTACTTTGAGGCGTTCCGTGCCCGGGTCACCTACCGTCCGACGTACCCGAGTCTTCGACCTCACGAGGAAGGGGTCGGCGGCGAGAGCCATTTCCGCCGCAGGGGCCGTCCTTCGGAGCGGGGGTCTGGTCGTGTTCCCCACCGAGACCGTGTACGGGCTGGGCGCCAACGCCCTCAACGCGAAGGCCGTCCGCGGCATCTTTCGGGCCAAGGGGCGTCCGACGGACAATCCCCTCATCGTCCACCTCCGCGACGCGGGGGACCTTCCCCGAGTCGCCCGGGACATTCCGGCGTTGGGTCTCCGGCTCGCCGAGGCGTTCTGGCCGGGGCCCCTCACGCTGGTACTCCCGAAGCACCCGAGGGTCCCCAAGGTGACCACGGCGGGCCTCGATACCGTGGCCGTGCGGGTCCCGAGCCTTCCGTGGGCCCGTCGCCTGATCGAGGCCGCGGGCGTACCCATCGCCGCCCCGAGTGCGAACCTCTCCGGCCGCCCGAGCCTGACCACGCCCGGGCACCTCGTTCGCGAACTGAAGGGCAAGGTCGATATCCTGCTCCTGGGCGGGAAGTCTCGCATCGGGGTGGAATCGACCGTGGTGGATGTCGTGAGCTCACCTCCGGTCCTGCTTCGCGCCGGGGGCCTCTCGGTGGAGCGGCTCCAATCCCTGGTCCCGGATCTCCGCGTCCTTCCGCTCGAGGCGTCCGGGGCCCCGGACCGCGAGACCCCGCCCCGGTCCCCCGGCCTCAAGTACCGCCACTACGCCCCGCGCGCCCGGGTCACGCTCTTCGTCGGATCCCCGCAACGGACCCGACAGGCACTTGAGAACCGCCGAAGGATGTTGACCCGGGAGGGCTGCAAGGTGGGGCTCCTCGTCACCCGGGAGTCGGGCCTCCGGGGCCCGGCGGTTCGGGTGCTCGGGTCGAGGAAGGCGCCGGACCGGTTCGCGTTCGGACTGTTCCATGCCCTGCGCGAACTCGATGCCCTGGGCGCCGACGAGATCCTCGTGGAAGGGATCCCCGCGACCGGAGTGGGCCTTGCCGTCATGGACCGGCTACGGCGTGCGGCCGGTGACCGGGTCGTCGACCTGAGGGTCGGTCCGGTCGTCAGCGGGAGAGGGCGGGCGGTCGCTCAGGTCTCCCAGAAGGCCAGGGCCATCCCCCCGAAGGGGGTCCGTACCCCGGAGACCCACCGCCCCCGAAAACGACCACGCTGACTCAACCCCCATGGGGCCGGCCCGCCGTTCTGTCACCTCAGGGATCCGACGCCAAGCCGCGGACTCCGTACCGCGCCCTCCTGGTCCGCCGCGACTCGAGGAGAGGTCTCTGACGGAGGGGTCGGGATTCCCGAGCCTCACGGTGGCCGAACCCCATCCGGAACGAACGCCGGAACGTGGAGAGCAGCGAACCCAGAGGGAGCCCGGCCGACGGGAGCGGCCGGAGCCCGGGCTCCTGAGCTCCCCTGCAGGCGCCCCGCCGGGTGACGATGGGGGAGTTGGCGAGCGAGGCCCAACCCCGCGTGGCGCGACAGCCCCGGGGGGCTCACGCAGGCCCCGATCGTGCCGTCCGGGCGCCCCTATCGGCGCGCGTGGTCGAGCGGCTCCAGCACCTTGGCTTATGCATTTCGGAACCCCCCCATCTGAGACACCTCTCTGGCCGAGACGATCAGCTCCTGTGAGTGGCCCCTGAGGACGACGCGGCCGATTCCTCGATTCCACGGACCAGTTGGAGCCCGACCGCGACGAGCCAGATGACCAGCGGGAGCCCGATCAATCGCTCGGCGCCGCCGGTGTAGATTGACGCCAACCAACGGGGGACGTTGGCTCTCCCCGCCAAGGTCGGAGTGGCCCACGGAATCAGGGCCACAAGGTTCACGAAACCGCCGAGAAGGCTGAGAGGGTTCCGTCCCCTCTTCCACCGCGGGTCATGGCGGGTATAGATCCCGAAGGGGACCATCGGCTACCCCGCCGATGCCGAAGGCGATGAGGGGACGGATGGAGTGGAGCTCGAGTGCGGCGACCTCGTTCCAAACGGCCACTCCAATCGCCCCGAGGGCCACTCCGACGACGAGGATGATGGTGAGCTTGCCGGGCCGTCGGTCCCAGAGGACGGGCTTGAGTCCGACAAGGCCGACCAATACACCTGCCACGCACTCGAACGGGGCGAGGGGTCCAGCAGGGGCGGATCGACCGACCGAACGACGAGCTCCGACCCAGCTGGGCCTTTCACGGACGCTCGGGTCGGACGCTTCACGGCC
>JAJYWS010000021.1 GCA_021791335.1 Thermoplasmata archaeon | reverse complement strand
GAGAGGAACGGGGAATCGGCGCCTCTAGTCCATCAGTTGTCCGGCAGGGCATCGCTGAGCAGCCACGCGCTACGGGATAAGGGCTGAAAGCATCTAAGCCCGAAACCCCCTCGAAAAAGAGAGACCTTTAAGGACACTCGGAGAAGACGAGTTCGATAGAGCCGGGGTGTACGCAGAGAGCCTTCGGGCGATCTGTTCAGCCCGCGGCCACTAACGTCCGCAGCTACGTAAGCTTTTGGCGCTCGACAGTTAAGCAGAACGCGTGTGGTACCCTTTTTTTAATCCGTGGGAAGGGTCGGCGGGCGGGAACGCCGCCGGCCCTTCACGAGAGCGGCTTCTCGCCGGGCGAGGGCCGCTCGACCAACGTGTCGACGATCGGAAAGACCGACCACTTGTGGCAGATCGGGCAGGCCATGTACCGCCGGGGCCCGAGCCGGACCGCGGAGAAGCTGGCGCCGGGGATCCAGTCGTAGTCGAACTCCCGGCCGCACTTGGGGCAGGTGAGACGGGAGCGTTGGATGACGCCGTGGGTTCCGACCTTGCGGGCCTTCGACCGGATCCAGGCGAGATAGACGAGGAAGAAGACCACCGCGACGAGCGCCACGAGGCCGATCGCGGCGCGCAGGATCGGGCCGAGGCTCATGGTCGGTCCTCCGGCCGGACCGGTGGGTCGGGTCTCGGCGCCCTCGGGGGCGCCGGGCGGCCGCCGAGCCTACGGAGCCAGGCCACGAGCAGATCCTCGTAGATTGGGACCTGGAGCCCCGAACCCGATCGCTCGAGGCTCAGCCCCGGATCCCGTTCGGCGGCCGTGAGATAGAGCCGCCATCCGTCGTACGAACGGATCGCCTTCTGGCGGATCCCCCAGCGGATCTTGCGTCGGTAGGCCGGATTCGGAAACCTCGCCTCGATCCGCTCGGGCCAGTCGGCGGGCCCGCCCTCCGATACGATCCTCAGGTAGGCCAGCTCGGCCGAACTGAACATGCCCGACTCCACCTATCGGAAGGCTAAAACGTTACTGTATCCAGTAACGGACGGTTTGGGCGAACGCGGCGAAATGAGAAGAGCGGCGACCCCCTCCCATCGGCATGCCTTCGTTCGGTGCCGCCGAGACCCGTTGGCCGGTCGCCGCCTGGATCCGACTCAAGCTCCCGCCACCTCCCCCACCTTTGGTCCTTTCGGGGATCTCCCCTCCGCCCGACCCTCCGATCGAGGCCCTCCGGCCGAACCCGGTCAGCACCGATCCGCGCCGCCGGGTCTGGGCGCTCGAGGAGGAACGGGACGGCTGGGTGCTGCGGCTGGTCTGGGACGCCGATGATCCGACGGTCCTGGAGGCCGAGTACCGGGCGCCCCGCACCACGGGCCGACCCTCCGGGGAGAGGCTTCGAGGCTTCTGGGAGGCTGTCCGTTCTCATACCCGACCCTTAGGTCCGCTACCCGTCCTGGGCGCGGATCCGATTCCCTGAAGGGGCTGACCTCTTTCGGGGTCCACGAATCAACTAAACTCCCCCCCTTCACGAACCACCGTTGCCGGAGGCGGCCAGGCTGAGGGCCCCCAGGGGAACCGGTCAGCCTCGGTCGGCGGCGATTGGAGGGCAGGGATGGAATCTACTAGTACTACTGTCCCGAATTAGACCATACCATATGAAGGCGGCACGCGCCCGAGGCCGTACTGCCCCGGCCACCGACCCGGAAGGGTCCGGGGCCCCGGCCGTTCCGATTCCCGCCGTCGTGTGTGGCCCGTCGGGAGGCGGGTTCGAGTAGGGATGCTCCCCAACTCGAGGTTCCTAGCCCCCGTTTTGGCGGTCGCGCTGGGTCTGATGCTGTTGGGGCCCTCGGCGACCCTGGCCACCACCCACCCCCTACCTCCCGGCAAGCCGACAGTTCTGTCCCCCTCACCGCGGGCCACCCTTCCGACGTTCGCGGTGGGGAGGCCCGCGTTCCGCTCGGCCCGGCCGACCGGCGCCGCCCTGTGGACGACGGCTCAGGGAAACATCTCACTCCAGAACTCGCACTATTCGATCTCCTCCATCGTCTTTGACGGAGTCAACGGGCGATTCTACGGTCTGGCGAACCTCGTCACGGGTCTATTGATCGTAAATCCCCAGTTACTGCTGGTCACCTGGACTCCGGGAGCTGGGAATGCCTCGATCCTCCTCGCCGAGCCCTGGGTCCTGGCGCTGGGCCTATGGGACTTCTTTCTGGTCGATCCCGTTAACGGAGATCTCCTGATTCAGTCCTCGACGAACCAGTCGGGACAGATTCCCATTGTTGTCGTCAACGCGACCAACGAGACCGCCTACACAGCCGGATCGCTGGACTCTCCCGGGGCGGGCTCCGGTTTGTTGATCCCCATCGCCTACGACAGCGCTTCCAATGAAATCTACCTCGCGGACCAGTTGGCGAACAACTCCACGATGATGTTTGCCATCTCCGCCTCCACCTTCCAACCGAGGGCGGCCTTTCCGGTCAACGCCCCGGTGGATTACGGGGCCTTTGACCCGGCGAATCAGCGGCTCTACCTGAGCACTCTCTTCTTCGACTGCCCGGGGTGCGGGGGGCCGAACCCCAACCTGACCTATGCCGTCTTCCAGAACCTGACCGTCGTGTCCACCCTTACTGACTCCATCGTGGACACATTCGCCAATGTTTCCTCGGGGCCTGGTTTCTTCGATCCGGCCAGTGCCGAGGTCTACATCGTGGGCCAGAACGTCACGATCCTAGACCCCGCGACCGACACGCTGTCGACCGTCATCACACCCGGTGCGGCCGGAGAGGGATGTCTGGACGGCGCGACTCACGACCTCTACTCGATCAACTCCGCCGGCCTCTTGGTCATCAGCACCGAGTCCAATCAACTGATCGGTAGGATCCCGACCTCGGGTGCCCCTCAATTCTTGGGGCTGGACCCCCAGACCGGGACCCTCTATGCGAACGAAGGATACAATCTCTCGGTGGGTGGATTCGAGTGGCTCGACATGAATGTGGTCAACCCCAATGCCACCTGGTATGCCGTCCAGGTCCACGAATCCGGGCTACCCTTGGGCACTTCCTGGTCGGTGTCCATCAACGGACTGCTCCGACGGTCGACCGATCCCGAACTGACCGTGTACGAGCCCGACGGGAACTATACTTACCTGCTGCCGACAGTCCCGGGCTGGGTGGCTCGACCGGCGGCCGGTATCTTGGAGGTTTCGGGAGGCGTCATGGCCCTCAACGTCACCTACCGATCCGCTACCGGCGGCCTGGTGGGCCGGGTCCTCCCCGCGACGGCGGCCGTCGATCTCGGCGGGGAGCGGCTCAACCTGACCGGGGACGGTAACTTCTCGGTGATGAACCTGACGGCGGGAGTGTACATGCTCCGGGCTGTCGCGCCCGGCTACCAACCCTACGTCACCAACCTCTCGATCACCGACGGCAACACGACCCAGGTCACGATCCGTCTGGTCTCCGAGGCGGCCGGGGGGGTGCCGTGGACCACCCTGACCCCCCTCGCGGGGATCCTCCTCGGGGCCGTGACGGCGGTTGCCGCGGTCGCGATCGCGGGAATGGCCCTCTACGTCCGGCGCCGACGACCCCCCAACGGCCCCGGTGCGGGGGGACCGCCCGACCCGCGGACGCCCAACCGTTAAGCCGAACCTCCCTTCGGCCGAGGGATGCTCCGCTCGACCTTCCATCACCTCGAAGGCATCTCCCTCGCCACCGAGGCGAGCCTCTGGCGGTCCGGGATCCGGGACTGGAGCGAGCTGGCCGACCATCTGGACCTCATGGGGCCCCCGGGAAGGCCCCGGAGGGAGCGGATCGCCCGGGGCCTGGCCGAAAGCGAGGCGGCCCTCGCGGACCGTCGGGGCGATTTCTTTGCCCGTCGGCTCTCCGGCGCGGAGCACTGGAGGATCTACCCGGCCTTCCGCTCGGCGACGGCCTTCCTCGACATCGAGACCACCTCCCTCTCTCCGTTCGAAGGGATCGTCACGGTGGTCACCGTCCATGGCGGAGGCGCCACCCGGAGCTTCGTCGCCGACGACAACCTGGAGGAGCTTCCCGCCTACCTCCAGAGGTTCCAGCTGCTCTGCACCTTCAACGGCCGGGTCTTCGACGTCCCGTTCCTCCAGTTCCGGTTTCCCCAGTGGACGCCGCCCGACGGCCACCTCGACCTCCGCTTCGCCCTCTACCGGGTGGGGCAGGCGGGCGGCCTCAAGCGCATCGAGGAGCGGTTGAGGCTCGGCAGCCGGGCGGGGGTCGAGGGCATCCAGGGCCTCGACGCGGTGCGGCTCTGGGAGCAGCACCGTCGCGGATCGGCGTCGGCGCTCGAGCGGCTGATCCAGTACAACCGGGCCGATGCGGTCAACCTGGAACCGCTCGCGGAGTGGACCGTCCGGGAGCTCACCCGCCGATCGGTGGGGAGCGCGGTCGCCCCGCCGCGCTCGGACCCGGGGCCCCCGCCCGGCGGGCCGCCGGGGGTCGCCGATCCGCGGTCGGGAAGAGCCGCCGGCGGATGAGCGCGCAGTAGGCGGGCGAGATTTCGACCCCGATCCCGCGCCGGCCGAGCTCCCGGCAGGCGAGCAGGGTGGTGCCGGAACCGGCGAATGGGTCGAGGACGGTGTCGCCGACGTAGCTGAAGAGCCGGATGCACCGGCGCGGCAGTTCGGGGGGAAACGGCGCCGGATGCCCCACCGTCCGTCGCTCCCCGGAGAAGGTCCAGAGGCCGTTGGTCCACGCGATGAAGTCGTCCCGGCTGAGGTCGGAGCGGCCCCGCTCGATCCGCTTCCATTGCCCCTTGTAGAGGAGGACGACCATCTCGACCGGGGCGATCACATGGGGCGCCGAGGCGCTCCGCCACGATCCCCAGGCGGTTCGGCGGGAGATGTTCTGCTCGTTCCAGACGATCGTGCTGAAGTACTTCCAGCCGACCGACTTGGCCGCCTGGAGGAGGTCCGAGTAGACGCTCTGGTGGCCGCCCCGGTTCTTATCGAGCGGTACGTTGAGGCAGAACCGTCCGTCCGGCTTCAGCAGGCTCAAGCACCGGGTGAGCCATGCCCGGCTGAACTCGAGGTAGCGGTCGTAGTCCACGGTGTCGTCGTAGTCGGCGTAGGGGATGTCGACGCCGTACGGCGGCGAGGTCACGATGAGGTCGATGCTCGACGGGGGAAGCCGGATCGTCCGGATGTCCCCCCGGTAGAGCTCGAGCCCCTCCCGATCCAGCATCCGCGCGGAAGCGGCGGCCGGAAGTCGGGGGTCGGGCGGGGATCGGGTCACACGTCCTCGGAGGGCGGTCGAACCGGGCGAGGGTCTTGAGGGTATCCGTCGGGGTCGGCCCCGGCCCCCCGGCGGCCGGGGCGGTTCAGCGGCTCCGGACCCCGGTCCAGAGGTACTCCACGTGGCTTCCGATGTTGACCGCGTGATCGGCGATCCGCTCGAAGTAGCGGTTGACCAGGATGAGCGAGGCGCCCGCGCTCGCGCTCAGCGAGCCGTCGGCGATCCGTCCGACCAGCTCCCGGAAGATCGCCTCGTGGAGGCGGTCGACCTCGTTGTCGTCCGACTCGACGCGGCGGGCGACCTCGGCGGAGCCGGTCCGGTACGCCCCGGTCGCGGTCCGCACGATCGCGACGGTGAGCTCGCTCATCCGCCGGATCTCCCGGACCTCGCCGAGCCGCCCCCGCTCCTCGGCCGGGAGGCTGCGGACCACCTCGGCGATGTCCTTGGAGTAGCGGCCGATCCGGTCGAGGTCGGAGGCGATCTCAAGGTCGGCGGTGATCGTCCGGAGGTCCCGGGCGACCGGGGCGTGGAGCGCCAGCAGGTCGACGCAGGTCCGGACCACGTTCTGCTTGAGTTCGTAGAGCTGCCGGTCGTAGCCGAACACCTGCTCGATCGCCGTCGCCTCGACGGCGGCGAGCAGCTGGACCGCCGTTTCCAGGCTGCGGACGGAGAGATCGAGCATCGTCTGCATCCGTCCGGCGAGCTCGTCGAGGCTTTCGGCCATGTCGCGTCGCGGAGTGTCGTCCGATCGTGCGTTCATCCAAACCTCCCGGTCACGTAACTTTCGGTGAGCTTCTCCCGAGGGTTCTCGAACAACTGGTGGGTGTCGGAGTACTCGATGAGCCGACCCTGGTAGAGGAAGGCGGTCCGGTTCGCGATCCGGGCCGCCTGCTGCATGTTGTGGGTCACGATGATGACGGCATACTCCTTCCTGAGGTCGAAGATGAGTTCCTCGATCCGCTGGGTGGCGGTGGGGTCGAGGCTCGCCGCCGGTTCGTCGAGGAGCAGCACCCGGGGCTTGACCGCGAGGGCCCGGGCGATGCACAGCCGCTGCTGCTGGCCTCCCGAGAGGGTGAGGCCGGAGCGCTCAACGTCCCCGTCGAGCTCCTTCCAGAGCCCGGCCTGTTCGAGCGACCGGCGGACGGTCCGGTCGACCTCCGCCTCCTCGATCCCCTGGAGCCTCAGGCCGAACGCCACGTTCTCGTAGATCGAGAGCGGGAACGGCACCGGCCGCTGGAAGACCATCCCGATCCGTTGGCGGACCAGCACCGGGTTCACCCGGGGGTCGTAGATCTCCTCGCCCCGGTAGCGGACCGACCCCTCGATCCGGACGCCCGGGGCGACCTCGGTCATCCGGTTCAACGAGCGGACCAAGGTCGTCTTGCCGCAGCCGGACGGCCCGATGATCGCGGCGACCTCCCGGTCGCAAAAGTCGAGGGAGACGTCGTCGAGGATCGTCCGGTTCGGGGCCCGGACCGACAGGTGCCGGACCGAGAGGATCGGCTCGGGGCCGACCGGGCCGGGCTCGGGGCCGGTCATGCCATCATCCCCCGGGTGCGGCGGCGGTAGCGTTCGGCGACCGCCTGGACGACCACGTTGAGGCCGATGACCAGGATCAGGAGCAGGAAGGCGGCCTGGAAGGCCAAGGCCTGGAAGCTCCCTTCGGTGGAGGGGTAGTCGTAGAAGTTCCAGATCGCCCCGGTGAGGAAGCTGGTCGGTTGGAAGAGGCCGGCGACGGGGGTCGAGCTCCACCCCGCGGTGTAGAGGAGCGGGGCCGTCTCCCCCAGGCCGATCGCCATGGCGAGGAACACCCCGCTCAGGATCGCCGGGAGGGCGATGGGCAGCGCGACCCGCACCAGGTACTGCCCCGGGCGGGCCCCCATCGCCAGCGCCGCCTCGCGCTGCTCCGACGGCACGTTCGCAAAGGCCAGATCGGCGGTTCGGTAGACAAACGGCACCATGAACACTCCGAGCGTGATTCCCCCGGCGAGGGTGGTGTACCCCCAGTGGGTGTAGAGGACGAGGGCGTAGTAGCCGAAGTAGCCCAGCACGATCGCCGGGATCCCCGCGAGCAGGTTGCCCGCCACCCGGGCCCACCGGGCGATCGACGGGGGGGCATACTCGGCCGTGTACATGCCCGCGGCGATCCCGACCGCCGCCGCGAAGCCGGTCGCGAGCGCCAGCAGCGTGAAGCTGCCGACGATCATCGCGTAGAGGCCCCCGCCGAGCCCCACCTGGTCGGTGGTCAAGGTCGCCCAGGTGAAGGTCGGGAGCGCCCGGACGGCGATCCAGTAGATCATGTCGAAGAGCGGGAAGAGGACCACCAGCAGGGCCAGCGGAAGTCCCCAACGCATGGCCCGGTCGAGGAGATGTCGGCGGCGCCAGCGCGCCGCCGACCCCCGCAGATCCCCGAGCGGGGCCGAGGGGAGCGAGGGGAGACTCATGCCCGGCCCCCGGCCCCGGGCACGGTCCGCGTACGGACCCCCGAGACGGCCCGCTGGCCGAGCAGGTTGAAGGCGATGGTGATGAGGAGGATCACCAGGGCGAACTCGACGAGGGCCCGGAGCAGTTCCGGATAGAAGAAGGCGCTGTCGAGCTGGGTGAAGATGAAGGAGGCGATCGTGTAGGAGCCTCCGTAGATGCTCGGCGGGTACTGGATCGTGTTGCCGAGGACCATCGCGAGCGCGACGCTCTCCCCGATGGCCCGCCCGAAGCCGAGGAAGACGGCCCCCCAGAGCCCCCGCCGCGCGACCCGGAGCCGGACCCGGCGGACGACCTCCCAGGGCGTCGCCCCGAGGGCGAGGCCGGCTTCGACGACGTCCCGGGGCACGCTGCGCAACGACTCGCGCATCACCGCGGTCGTGAGGGGGATGACCATGAGGGTGAGGATGAAGATCCCGAGCAGGAGGCCGGTCCCTCCGCCGATCGCCGACTCCGGCCCGCCGAAGCCCGGGAGCCAGCCGAGGGCGTTGCGAAGGTTGGGCTCGACCGTGCTCGCGAAGTAAGGGGCGAGCACGACGAACCCCCAGATCCCGTAGACGACGCTCGGGATCCCGGCGAGGAGATCGGTCAAGGTCGTCAGGATCCGGCCGGTCCGGGGGGGCAGGTAGGTGGTCAACGCGATCGCAATGGCCAGCGAGAGTCCCGAGGCGAGGATCAGGGCGATCCCCGCGGTGATCGCCGTGCCGAGCGCGAAGAGCGCGATCCCGTAGGTGGATCCGGCGGGATCGGTCGGAATGAACTCCCAGACCGGGCCCCAGAACGAGAGACCGAAGTACTGGCCCTCCGAGGCGATCGCCAGCACCGCCACGACGAGTCCGAGCAGGATCAAGGGCGCGAGCGCCAGCGGGCTTGCCAGCCACCGGCGCAGGGACGGGGCGCGTACCGGCGCCGAAGGGGCGGCCGGGGGCGCCGGTTCCGAAATCCCGGGCGACCGGCCCATCGCGGGCCGGTCCCCGGGGGAAATGGGTTCGTCCACGGTACCTTCCGTCCCGACTACGCACTCACCGACACGGAGGAAAGCGCCTGCATGTCGTAGCCGATGACCTCGGCGGTCAGCGGCAGGAAGTGGACGGCCTGCATGTAGGCCGGCAGGTTGCCGTACGAGAGCGCCCACTCGAGGAACGCCACCACCCACTTCTGCTTCGCCGGGCTCGCCGGATGGGTCGAGATCAGCGTGTACTCGAGGTTGGTATCCGGGTAGGGGGTGGGGTAGGTCGAGGTCGGCATCGTCCCGCCCTGGCCGAGCTGGAGGTGGGTCGCCCCGGGCACCCCGCCGAGGATCAGGCTGATCGCCACGCTGGGGGGCTGGAGGTTCTGGAGCGCCAGGTTGGCGTCCATGCTGATGTTCGCCGGGCTCGGCAGGATGTAGTTCGCCGGGTTGAGGCCGTTCACGTTGGCCGCCTGGTCCCCGAGGGCGGCGTACTGCAGGCCCGCGGCCTGGGCTTCGGCCAGGTAGCTGATCCCGATGTAGGCGATCCCGTACTTGGTGTCGGAGAGACCGGTCACCATGCCGCTGTTGCCCTGGTAGCCCGGCTGCCCGGCCTGCCAGGAGTAGGTGGTCCCGTACCCGCCCGGCCAGCCGGACCAGGAGAGATAGCAGAGCGACGTGAACATGAACGTGTCCCCGCTCCCGTCCGATCGGTGGAGCGGGATGATCGTCTGCGCCGGCAGGCTCACGCCCGGGTTCGCCGCCTCAATGAGGGGGTTGTTCCACTGGGTGATCTTCCCGGCCCAGATCATCGCCAGGATGGTCCCGTTGAGGTTCAGGTGGACGTTGACGCCGGGCAGGTTGTAGAAGACGAGTTGCGCCGAGATCGCGATCGGGACGTTGATGAGGTTGTGCTGGGCCGCGACCGAGGGGGTCAGGTAGGCGTCGGTGCCGCCGATATCCACCAGGCCGGCCTCGGCCGAACTGATGCCGGTACCGCTCCCGGTCCCGGCCGGCGAGACCTGGATGTTGGGGTAGAGGGCGGTGAAGTTCGGTCCGAGCAGGTTCATCAGGGGGTAGATCAGCGTCGACCCGGTCTCGGTGATGGTGTAGCTCGGCCCGTTGCCGGAACTCGACGTCGCGAGGTTCTTGCCGATCAGATACCCGCCGCCGAGCCCGACGACGAGCAGGATCACCGCGATCCCGACGGCGACCCCGGTCGTCAGGGTCCCGCGTCGGGCCCTCGAGGGGCTCCGGGCCGTCAGGCTGTCGTTTGCCGATGGGGGCGCTGCTGCGTTGCCGCTCATTGCTTACGTTCCTCCTTCGCGACCCTTGGATGGGGGGTGCGTGCGAGGAGTACCGGCCGACCGTGTCGGGGGCCGGGAGTAGGGACCACTCACGGGGTCCCGGTCCAGGACGACCTCCGCGATGTCCATCGCGTAGGCGGCGGTCCGCTCGACCGACTGGAGGAAGATCCGGACCCAGCCTTCGGCGACCGTCGGAGGGGCGCGGCCCGCGATGTCCGCGCTGATCCGCTCCTGGATCGTCCCGGCCGCCTGGCGGACCGCCTGGGCGGCATCGATCACACGGTCGGCGTCGGCCGCCGCGGGTCGCAGAAGCTCCAGGGCCTGGGCGAGCACCTGGAGCGCCTGGGTCTGCTGGTCGTGGAGCACCTGCCGGACCGCCTCCGGCAGGGAGACCTCGGCCAGCCGGGAGCCCGCGTCGCCGAGCTGGACCGCGTGGTCGGCCGTGCGCTCCAACGCTCGGGCGACGAGCAGGGTCGAGACGGGATCCCAGCGGTCGTCCGACACCCCCCCCTGCTCGATCCGTTGACGGACCCGCCGCTCGGTCATCCAGGCATACCGGTCCACCTCGTCGTCGAGCCGATCCCAGTCGATCGGAGGGACGGCCGGGGGGGCCCCCAGCGCATCGGCCGCCCGCCGGTGCAGCTCCAGGACCAGGGCGCCGAGCCTCAGCAACAGCTGCGAGAACGGGAGCGCGGCGGCGTCGGTGACGTCTTCGACGACGATCCGGTCCGGAGCCTCCTCGACGATCTCGGTCTGGACCGTCCGTTGGAGGAAGGTGAGGACGACCTGCCGGGCGGCCGGGGTCAACCGGGGATGCTGCTCGACGGAGATCCGGGGCGCTCCCCGGATGTACGCGGCGACCAGATGCCGGAGGAGATGGTCGTCCGAAGCCTCCCGCCCGACCGAGATCTGGGCCCGGGCCGGAACGGCCGGATCCCCCGAGAGCCGGATCACCAGCGCCCCGTCCTCGGTCCGGCGAAGCCGCACCGGGGCTCCGGGCCGGGCCTTCCAATCCTGGATCCACCGCCGGGGGATGGTGACCCCCAGCGTCACCGGGCCCACCCGGCGCAGTCGTCGTTCGGCTTCGGCTCCCGATCCGGCCCCCGCTCGGGGGGTGACTTCGAGGCTTCGCATCATGGTCTTCTTCTCCATCGTTCGGAGCGACCACGGAAGCCCAGAATATATAGAAATCCTATTGACTAAATATTGTTAGACATTAACCTACATTCAGACTATAGATTGTGTCTACACTACCCAGTAACCTCGCGGTGCCGGACGTAGTTAGCCTTATCTAATCGGTTTCCCGCCGGGGGGCATGGATCCGGGCTGGACCACCTCCTCCGACCCCGAAGACGCCATCTGGGAAGCCCTCCGGCAGGTCATGACCGAGGGGGCGCTCCTGCGGCGCACCTACCTGGCCACCTCGGGAGTGACCTTCGGCCAGTATGTCGTCCTTCAGAAGGTCCGCACCGACCCGACGGTCCGCAGCTCCGAGCTTGCCCGTGAGCTCGGGGTGAGCCGCCCGACGATGTCGATCCTGCTTCGGGGGCTGCAGCGGAAGGGCTGGGTGACCCGGACCGTCGCGCCCCACGACCGCCGGGGGCAGGTCGTCGGCCTCACTCCGAGGGCGGAGCGGGTGCTCGCCGGGGTCGATCGCGCCTCCCGGCGGGCGGGCCGCTCGGTGGTCCGTCGGTCGCCGGGGGCCCGGGATCCGAAGGTCGTCGGAGCCCTCCGGGAGATCGCCTCGGCCCTCCGCCACGAGCGGGAGGCGGCGCCGCGCCGACCGGGGGCGACCCGCCGGAGGACCCGATGAGCGCGGTGGGGCTCTCCGGCCGGAGCTACGACGCCGCCTACACGCGCCGGATCCTGTTGGTCCTCGGGGGCCTCGTCACCATCGTACTGTACATTGAGGGCATGCTGACCCCGTCGCTCCCGTCGATCGGCTCCGAGTTCCACGTCTCCATCGGGGAGGCGAGCCTGGTCCTCTCCTCCTACCTCATCACCGGCGTCGCGCTGAGTCCCGTGGTCGGCAAGCTCGGGGACATCTACGGCAAGAAGAAGATGCTCGCGATCGTGGTCGTCCTCTACGCCGTCTGCGTGTCGATCACCGGCTTCTCCCCGAACTTCGGATTCATGGTCGCCGCCCGGGCCTTCCAGGGCATCGGGCTCACCGTCTTCCCGCTCGGCATGTCCCTGGTCCGGGAGGAGTTCCCGCGGGAGATGGTGCCGAAGGCCCAGGGCCTGCTGAGCGCCATGTTCGGCGTCGGCTTCGCGATCAGCCTTCCCCTCGGCTCCTGGGTCTCCAACTCCTACGGCTGGCGGACCACCTACCACACGTCGATCCCGTTCGTGATCGCCCTCGCCGTGCTGGTCATCCTCTGGGTGCGGGAGTCGGAGTTCCGACGGCCGGAGACCCGGGTCGACTACCTCGGCGCCCTGCTGCTCGGCGGCTCGCTGGCCGCCTTCGTCCTCGCCCTCTCCGAGGGCCCCACCTGGGGCTGGCTGGCGAGCCCCACCCTGGGCCTCGTCGTGATCGGCGCGATTCTGCTCGTGCCGCTCACCGCCTACGAACGGTGGTACCACGCCCGGGGCGGGGAGTCGATCCTCGATCTGCGGCTCCTCAAGGAACGCAACGTCCTCGTGACCAACATTGTCGGGGGGATCTCGGGGCTGGGGATGTACCTGGCCCTCCTTTCCCTCACCTACCTGTTTGAGACCCCGGCGCCGGTCGGCTACGGGCTCTCGATCCTGGGGGCCGGCCTCGGGTTGCTGCCGCTCGCCCTGGCGATGCTGATCTTCTCCCCGATCGCCGGTTCGCTGGTCTCCCGGATCGGGACCCGACCGATGACCGCGCTGGGGTCGGTGGTCACGGCGGTCGCGTTCCTCTTCGCCATCCCGGTCCAGTCGCTGAACCAGCTCTACATCGCCGAATTCTTCATGGGGGCGGGGATCGCGATCATGAACGCCTCGGTCATCAACCTCCTCGTCCTGACCGTGGCCCCCCGGGACATGGGCCTCGCCACCTCGATGAACAGCGTCTTCCGCAATGTCGGGAGTTCGGTCGGCGCCCCGCTGTCGGGCTCCCTGCTCGCCACCTTCGTCTACGCCGTGATCCCCGGCGTCGGGGCGATCCCGTCGACGGTGGCGTTCCAGTGGTCGTTTGCGATCGCCGCCGTCACCTTCCTGGCCGCGGCCGTGACCGTCTACTTTGCCCGAGAAGTGCTCGGTCGGCCCCTCCGCCGGGCGGCCGCCTCCGAGGCCGCCCCCTCCGGGCGGCCGGAGCCGGAGTCGATCGGATGACGGGCCGGGACCCGCCCCGGCACGAGCCTTTTAGCTTCCGACCGGGTGTACGACTCATATGACCGATCCCGCGGGCGCTGCGGCACCGCTCGAATCGCCGGGCCCCGGGCTTACCGGGGGGGAGGAACCCCCGATCGCCCCGCCCCGGCCCCGCCGGACCCACCGCTCCCTGGTGATCACGGTGTTGGGGGTGGCCATCGTGACGGTTCTGGTCTTCGGCACCGTGCTGGCCGCGGGGCTCCTTGCGCCCTCGGCTCTCCCCTCGTCCACGGGCACTGGAGGGCTCTCGTCGAGCTCGGCCCTCGCGCGATCGGAAACCACGGCCGCCACCGTTTCGGGCGGCCCTTGGGTCCCCCGGCTCGAGACGGGGTTGGCCTCGACCTCCGCCCTCCAGGGACTGCCCTCGATCCTGCTCAACCACCTGCCCGGGTGCACGATCAGTCCGCTCGCCCCCTTCGCCGTGCCGGCCGCCCCGTCGGATGTCGTCACGGGGGACGCGTCCGCCTGGGTGGTGGGTTTTACGAACACCAACGGCAGCCTCGCCCTCCTGGTCCTGGTCACCGTGCACGCCTCGGTCGCCTTGGCGGTCCTTACGGGCAGTTGTGTCGGCAACCTGACCGGCCTTCCCTCGATCCAGTCGGCCGACGCCGTCACCGCGCACCAGGTCGCGGCGCCCTACGCGGCCAACATCAGCCAATTCGTCAACGGGCGGCCCTTGGTGACCGCCGGCTACTTCCTCGGGGGGGTGGCCGTGGGGAGCCTCGGAGCGCTCTTCGGGTGGGTCCTGGTCTGGACCACCTGCCCGACCAGCCTCACCACGTCCGTGGTCTCGGGGACGACCCTCACGCTGCTGGCCAACGCGATGACCGGATCGGTCATCTCAGGCCCCACGATCCAGACCACCGTCTGTTGACGGCCTCGGGCGGGGGCCGGGCCCTGGGGGACCGGGATCGGCCGCCGGCCGAGGCCCCCGTGGTCCTCAGTAGGCGAAGCTGTCGAGGAACTTCCACCAGGCCGAGGCGGAGCGTCGGACCCCCCGGACCGCGGCGGGCCCGGCCGACGGGGCCTTGAGTTCCTGGGCCAGGAGCGCCCGTTCGGCGGCCGAGTGGGCGACGTCGGCGACCGTGTGGACCTTGAAGAACTCGTGGGCGGAGGTGCCGTGGACGCCGTAGTTCTCCCGGAGCCCCCGGGACTTCTCGGCGGCGATCTCGGGGAACTGGGACTCGTAGGCGTAGAGGGCCCCCAGGGCGCTCGCCGCGCTCCCGCCCAGGGTCTCCTCCTCGTAGGCCCTCAGCAACTGCCGGGTACCGGCGGCGATGGGAGTCTTCGCGCCCAGCGCCGGAGCGCCGATCGAACGGGCAAACCTCGCCCAGAGCTCGGGGTGCGTCGGGGATCGGCCCTCCTCGTCGACCAGGTTTTCCAGGAGGACCGTACGGTCGGCCGGCCGCTCGATCCGGGCGTAGGCGGCCGCCACGTACCGGGGAAAGTTGACCTCGAAGTGGTAGTACTGCGTGGCATACTCGCGCAGGGTCGACCGGGGGAGGGTGCCGTCCGACCAGGCCCGGTAGAACGGGTGGGTCAGGAGGCGGTACGCTTTCACAATCCGGTCCAGGTCACCGACGGTCGTCATTGTCGGGGCAACCCGGGGGGGGTTATCGTGGTTTGCCCTCCCTTTCATCGTGCCGGGTGCAATCCGCGAACGGTTCCTTCGCCGGCCGCAATTTCCCCGGGCTCCGGGACGCATCCAAACGTATATTGGACGATGCGGGGGTACTCCCCGCATGTGGACGGACCGGTTCGGCCGGGAGGTGACCGACCTCCGCATCAGTGTCACGAACCGGTGCAACTTTGCCTGCGAGTACTGCCATGACGAGGGGCTCGGTCCGGTCGCCTCCCCCTCCCGGCCGCACCCCGAGGAGATGCATCCGGAGGAGATCGAGCGGATCGTCGACGTCGCCCACGAGTGCGGGGTCCGTTCGGTCAAGTTCACGGGCGGTGAACCGCTCGTGCGGCCCGACCTTGAGGAGATCATTGAGCGGACCGCCCGGCGGGTGGACGAGGTGTCGCTCACCACCAACGGGTCGATGCTCTCGGGGCGGGCCGAGGGCCTGCGGTCGGCCGGCCTCCGACGGATCAACGTCTCCGTGGACGCCCTCGATCCGGCGGCGTTCCAGCGGATCCGCGGGGGGGCGCTGGCCCCGGTCCTTCGGGGCATCGACGCGGCGCTCGCGGCGGGCCTCACCCCGGTGAAGCTCAACGCCGTCGTCTACCGGACCACCCGGCCCTACCTGCCGACGCTGATCGAGTTCGTCCGGGCGCGTCCCGGCCTCTCCCTCCAGCTCATCCAGTACATGCCCGAGTGGGTCGGCCAGCCGGGCCGGGGGGTCCCGGTCGCGGAGATCCGGGAGTGGCTCTCGGCCCAGGCGGACCGGATCCAGACCCGGGAGATGCACCACCGGAGCGTCTATCGCATCGGCGGGACGGACGTCGAGCTGGTCGACCCGGTCGACAACCCGGAGTTCTGCCGGAACTGCCACCGGGTCCGGGTGACCCATCGGGGGGAACTCAAGGGCTGCCTGAACCGCAACGACGACCTGATCCCGACCCGGGGTCTGGATCGGGAGGCGCTTCGAGCCGCCTTCCGCCAGGTCGTCCGGGAGAGGGTCCCATACTACGGGGTCTATCGTCCCCTGCCTTCGGTCCCGCTGCTCTCGTCGCGGGCCCTCCGGGACGCGGCCGATCCCTTCGCCAAGCCGCCACCCCTCCGCAACGGCCGGGACCTCGCGGTGGACGCGCCGCCTTGAGCCGCCCGTGCGCCCGGGGATTGGGCCCGGCCGCCGGGTAGGGTCAGTCGGCGAGGTAGCCGCCGTCGACCACGACCAGCGCTCCGGTCATGTACTCGGAGAGCGGGGTGGCGAGGAAGAGGACGACCCGGGCGATCTCATCGGGGCTGCCCATCCGGCCCATCGGGATGCGGTGGACAAAGCCGGCCATCGCCGAGGCGGCCGCGGAGTTCGGGGGGATGGAGGCGCGGGCGCCGGGAGTGTCGATCCCTCCGGGGGCGATGGCATTGACCCGGATCCCGTAGGGCGCGAGCTCGACCGCGAGGGAGCGGGTCAGCATGACGATCCCGGCCTTCGAGGCGTCGTAGGGGGCGAGCTGGCCGGTCGGGCGGAGGGCGTCGACCGATGCGATGTTGACGATCCGGCCGCCGCCGTTCGAGCGCATCTGGCGGGCGACCTCGATCGTCAGGAAGAAGAGCCCGCGGAGGTTGAGATTCAGCACGGCATCCCAGCGCTCCGGCGTCGTGTCGAGCGCCGGGGCGGTCGGGAAGATGCCCGCGTTGTTGACGAGGAGATCGATCCGGGGGGCCTCCTCGTGGATCCGGGCCATCGCCGCCGGAAAGGATTCGACGCGGCCGACGTCGAGCGGAAGGAACCGGGCCCGGCCCCCGGCGTGGATGATCTCCTGGGCCCGCCGGCTGCCCGCGGCCTCATTCACGTCGGTCACCACGACCGACGCGCCGGCCTCGGCCAGCCGATGCGCCGAGGCGGCTCCAATCCCCTGCGCCGCTCCGGTGATCAGCGCCGTCTGCCCGGAGAGGTCGATGAGTTCCGATATTCGCGGCATGGTACACCCTCCGACAAGGGCCCGCGACCGCGGTTAATCGTTCGGTCAAACCGCCTTGACGGGAGGCTCCCCGATCCGGTCGCCCGGGCGCACCGCCGCCCGGGGGAGAAGGCGGACCCAGCGCAGGGAGAGCGAGTTGAGCAGGACGAGTGTCGACGAAAGCGCCATGGCCGTCGCCCCGAGGATCGGGAGCACCGAGTAGATGCCGAACCCGAGCCACGGCACCAGGACCCCGGCGGCGATCGGCAGGAGGATCGCATTGTACCCGAGCGCCCAGAGGAGGTTCTGGCGGACCTTGCGGACCGTGCGGCGGGCGATCCGCACGGCGAGGGGGACCTCGGCCCACCCCGAGCGGAGCAGGATGATCTTGCCGGCCTCCTGGGCCACATCGGTTCCGGCGCCGATGGCGATGCCCACGTCCGCCGCCGTCAGGACGGCCGCGTCGTTGAGGCCGTCGCCCACAAAGCCCACCGCACCGCCCTCCGACCGGTACCGCCGGAGGATCTCGACCTTGCCCGCCGGCGGGACCCCGGCGTAGACCGCATCGATGCCGGCGTCGCGGGCGACGGCCCGGGCGACCTCCTCGCGATCGCCGGTCACCATGACGGTCGGGATCCCGAGGGCACGCAACTCGGCGATCGCGGCCGGGACGGAGGGGCGGAGCCGGTCCTCGAAGCGCAGGATCGCCTTCGGCCGCCCGTCGACCGCGAGGGTCGCCTCACTCCGCACCCCCTGGCCCGCCGGTCGGCCCGGATCCGGGACCGGGGCCGATCCGATCCGGCCGAGCGTCACCCGGTGGCCGTCGACGATCCCCTCCACGCCGATCCCGGGAAGCGCCCGAAAGCCCTCGACCGGGGCCGGGGCGATCCCCCGGCGGGCCGCCTCGGCCACGACCGCCCGGGCAAACGGATGCTCCGACGCCGACTCGAGCCCGGCGGCGAGGCCCAGGAGCGTCCGGGGGTCCTCGGCGTCGATCGTCTGGAACTCGGCGAGCGTCGGCCGCCCTTCGGTCAGGGTTCCGGTCTTGTCGGTCAACAGCCGATCGAGCCGGGCCGCCTGCTCGAGGGCATCGTGGCCCTTGAAGAGGATCCCGTCCCGGGCGGCCCGGCCGGTCCCGACGACGATCGCCGCCGGAGTCGCGAGGCCGAAGGCGCACGGGCAGGCGATGATGGTGACGGTCACGAAGATCAGGATCCCGTCCGTGGGGCTCGCGCCGCCCAGCAGGGTCCAGCCGAGCGCCGCGGCGAAGGCCAACGCCAGCACGGTCGGGACGAACACCGCGGCGATCCGGTCGGCGGTCCGTTGGAGCGGCACCTTCGACGCCTCGGCCTCCGAGACCATCCGTCCGATCTGGCCGACGAAAGTGTCCTCCCCGACGCTCCGCGCCTCGATCTCGAGCTGTCCGTCCCCGTTGAGGGACCCGGAGACCACCGATGCCCCGATCCCCTTGCCGACCGGGGCGCTCTCGCCGGTGACGATCGATTCGTCGACCGAGGATCCGCCGGCCCGGACCAGACCATCGACCGGGATGCGCTCGCCCGGCCGCACCCTCAACCGGTCGCCCGGCTGGATCGCCTCGATCGGGACCGCCTCTTCTTGGCCGTCCCGGAGCCTCCGGACCGTCGCGGGCAGCATCGACCGGAGGCGCTTCAGCGTGTCGGCGGCCAGGGCCCGGGTCCTCCGCTCGAGGTAGTTGCCCACCAGGATCAGCGTCAGGATCGCGGACGAGGCATCGAAATAGAGGGCCGGGGGCAGCCGACCCGGCTCCACCAGGACCGCGGCGCTGTACAGGAACGCGGCCGTGCTGCCGACCGCGATCAGCAGGTCCATGTTGCCGTGCCGGGTCCGGATCGCATCCCAGGCGCCCTGGTAGAAGGGCCGACCGAGGTAGGCTTGGACCGCCAGGGCGAGCGCCCCCGCCACGGCCTCGGCTCCGGTGAACCGGAGCAGCCCGTACTGGAGGAGCACGATCAGGACGGTCGCCGGCACCCCGAAGGTGATCCGGCGCGCGAGATCCCGCAGGTCGTGGGCCGGGTCGGCAAACGTCGTCCGGCAGGAACTTGAACAGAAGTAGTAGGTCCGGTTATCCCTCGTCAGGGCGAGGTCGTCGGGCGATCCCTCCACATACATCCCGCAGATGGGATCGGTCGGCATGGCGGATCCCCAATGCCGAGGAGCGTCCGCCTAGGTGGGATTACGGCGAGCGCGGATGGGTCCGTTCGTACTTCTCCTGGCAACCGCGCTGGCAGAAGTACACCTCGACCCCGTCGTAGGTGCCGTGGGCGGCGGCCCGGGTCGACTCGATCGTCATTCCACACACGGGGTCCTTGACCTTGCTCATGGGGGCCTCAGGAAGTGTACCGCCACGGGAGTACTTAAGCAGTTTAATGCCTATGCCATATGGAAGGCATTAGTCCATGAGGGTGGTCTCCCCCGAATCCAACCCCGAAACCTCACCCCGTTCGTTGCTTGCGTTCCTCAACAGCCGGCCGTGTCCGGCCTGCCGGGCCGGTGAGGGCCTGACCCTGGGGGCGGTCGGCGCGGGGGCGGAGGAGGAAGAGGATCTGCGTCGATGGCGCGCCGACCTGGTCGCCCTTCTCGAGGCCCGGATCGACGGCACCCGACCGGCGCCTGAGCTCCTCCGTCGGGTGAACCGCCGCCTTCGACGGGCCGCCCGGGTGCCTCAGATCGCCTGGGCGGGCGGGAAGATCGAACTGCAGGCTGGCCCTCTCTGCTCCGGTCGACCGCCCGGAGCCGGGCGGGAGCCCATCGCCGATTGGATCCTTCTGGTGGCCGACCCCCAGGTCCCGATCGCCCGGTGCGCGGCAGAGGGGTGCCGTCACTACCTCCTGCGCCGGCGATCGAACCAAAGGTGGTGTTCGCCCGAAGGCTGCGGAAACCGGGCGCGCGTCGCCCGGCACTACCGGAAACTCCGCCACTCGTCTCCCTCGACCGTACCCAAGCCGAGGTTGGCCCCACCGACGGGCCCCTGAGCGGTCACTGCTGAATGCCGGATTCCACCTGCCCGAGCCCTGGGTGTCGGAGGGTCTGTCCGGTTGCCGTGGCCCCATGGATTTCGAGGACGAGCCGCGCCCTCGACTCTTCATGCCCCATGATCCGCTTGGAGTCCACTTGTCGTCGCGCCCCGACCGGGCTCGGCCATCTCCTGCACCGCATCCCCCATGGGCCCGGAGGGCTATCGAGCAGTCAGGGTCGGTAGCCCACGGGACAAAACTAGTCGCTCTCTAACCGTGGCGAGAGAGCATCTCATCCATCAGCATCGAGCCGACCGGTCGGTGGGTGCGGTGGCGAAGGGGGCCCAGTTGGCCCGGACGGCCCCGGAGCTTGCGACTGAGCCTACAGCACGTCCCGGACCGGCCCCTCATGGATTCCGCAGTTGCCCGCGATCCGGATACAGTTCGGCCTAGGCGTGAGCCCCATTGGACCGCCAACATCTCCAGGTTCCCTCCCGAGGGACCGCCCCGTCAGTCAGGGTCATGTCGCGTGGATAGGGGTCCGCCTCGCAGATCCCTTCGGACAGAGTGTCCGAGGGGTGGCGACCCTACCAGGACCCACCACGGCGGATCAACTGCCATCTTCCGTATGGAGGGGCCCCGGCCGCCGGCTTTCATCGCGCCTGGGCGTTCGAGGGCCATCCCGAACCACAGAATTTATATCAGACACAGAGATGAGCCTGCCATGAGTTCGCGCGTCCCTCCTTGGCACTGGGCTCGGAGGGTCGGCCGTTCGATCGGGGTGGCTCTCGTGGTCGCCCTCTCCGTGAGCGTGATCGCGGCGGGCGGATTCATCCCCTCCGCCGATCTCGGTCGTC
>JAJYWS010000012.1 GCA_021791335.1 Thermoplasmata archaeon | reverse complement strand
CCTCCGTCCAGCTGACCCCCGGTTCGCGGATCCACCTCCGTTCGGCGGGTCCGGACCGTACCGCGATCGAATCCCACGGCACCTTCCGGGGGCTCGTCTCGATCGGCGGCGACAACTGCCTCGCCGTGGAGCTCGACGGCACCGACCCCGACCCCAAGGGCCGGATCCGGCTGGTGCCGCTCTCGGCCCTGCTCGCGATCGATATCGTCGAAGCCCACCAGGCCGAGGAGGAGAAGCGACGCGACCCGCCGGCCTCGCCCGGCTACTTCGGCTAGCGGGCGACCGTACGGGCTTGCTGGGAGTTTCGCCGGCCGGACGGGCCGGTTTCGAACCCAGGTCTTTGGCTCCGAAGGCCAAAAGGATAGTCCAGACTACCCCACAAGCCCGCAATCGTTCACCGTTGCGGCCGTATTTGGCCGTTGTGTGCTCGCGGTCCCCCGCGATCGCGGCCCAGGCTAACGGGCGGCGGCGCCCGCCCGCGATGGCGTCTCGGCGGCGGACTCGAGCGTCGTCTGGACCGAGTCGGCGGGGAACATCGAGCTCAGGGAGTCGGAAAGGATCTGGATCCGCTGCCGGACGTACGGGGAGACCCCCGGGGTCGCGCTGAGCCGCTGGGTGAGCGGCACGTACTTGCGGACCGACGCCTCGTACACGGTGGGGAGCAACTCGCCCCCGCAGGTCCCGCCGTCGCGCCCCCGGGCCGAGCAATGGAGCGAGAGCGGCGGTCGGCGGTAGCTCTCCCGGCACTGTTTGCAGATGAACTTCTGCGTCGCGTAGCTCTTCAGGTTGCCCATCACATCCGGCAGGAAGTGGGTGTTGAGCAGCAGCCCGATCGCCTCGGCGAGATCGACCGCCCGGATCTTGGCCGCGAGCCCCATCGACTCGGCGACCATCCGGTCCATCGAACCGGCCCGGCGGTACGCCGACTGGACCGGCCCGCCGGCGAGATCGGTGGTGTCGTGGGTGAAGCCGTAGCCCGAAAGCGCGTGCGGCCCGCCGATCCGGTGGGCCACGAGGTCGATGAGCGGCTCGACCTCCTTGGGCGCCTGGCGGGCTTCCGCGGCCCGGTAGAGGGCGAGCGGGTAGCGCCGGCCGACGTCGACGTTGCGGGCCTCGCCATCGACCTCGGTGGGATCGACCCGCGTGGTCAGGACGAGCGGCTTGTCCATGAGCGCCCCCCGGCTCGACGGCAGGAACGCCCGGGAGAAGTTGAGCAGCGGGTCGAGGAGCAGCGTGACCGAGTCCTCATCCCCGTCGCAGTTCCGCCGCTTCGCCGCATGGAAGACCGGTGGAGCGAGGCACGCCTCGGCCGCGCTGAAGCCGACGATCCGGCCCGCGACCCCGCCGCTCGTGTGCGGGGCGAGCCCCACGACGATCGCCCCGAGGAGGTCGTCGATCCGGCGGGCCCCGTAGAACGGCGGCAGGTGGTAGATCCGGACCAGTTCGTCATCGACGAACTGCGCGAGCTTCAGGAGATACTCCCCGCACGACCGGGAGACGATGACGTCCTGGGGGCAGAGCTCGAGCAGCTGCTCGGGGTCGGTGAGCGGGGCGCCGCACCAGTCGGTCGTGTACCCGAGCGCACGCAGCGCCTCGAGCGAGCTCCCGACCTCCGCGGGCCGGAAGTGCGTGAGCGGCAGGTCGGTCAGGTCGAACCGGGCGGTCCCGTCCTGGTAGACCGAGATCCCGTGGGCGGCCCGGAGGATCCCCTTCTCGAGCAGCTCGGGGGTCTTGCCCGGGGAGGTGAGCCCCTTCACGCCCTTGACCTCCGGGGCGACCCGGAGGCCGAGCCGCTCCATCGCGTCGGTCCAGAGCGCGCCGACCGGCAGCTCCTGGACGGAGGTCTCCCCGGTCGCCTCGGTCGGCTGGCCGCAGGCGCACCGGCCCCAGATGGTGTGCTTCTCGCAGGCCGGGCAGCGCCGGATGCCGAGCTCGAGCCGGGGCCCCGGGCCCGGGGCGCTCGCGGCGGTCGGGATCGACCGCCGATCCCCGCCCGACTCCCCGACCGGGAAGAGGACGTGGACGTTGGGTTTCATGATCCGCTGGTGGGCCTTCTCGGGGCGGCCGATCCGGGCGCCGATCCGCGAGGGGGCCCGGGCCTTGATCCGCACCCCGGCCAATCGGCCGACATATTCGAGCGGGTCGGCGGTCACCGGGTCGAGGGGCCGGTCCCGCCCCAGATGGCCCAAGTCGACCCGGAGCCCCGCCCCGCCGACCAGCGCCGCACTCGAATCCGGGGTGCCGATCCGCTCCCCCTCCGACGCTCCGGAGAGGAAGCCGAGCCGCTCGAGCGGTTCGCGCCAGGCCGGGTCGTCGGGCAGATGGAGACGCCCGTCCACCCAGCGGCCGGACCGCTCGACGAACTCGGCCAGTGCCCGGATCTCCGGTGCGGTCAGGTCGTGCCAGAAGAGGAGGAACCGGGGCGGCAGGGGCACCGCGTAGCGCCGGGCGAGCTCGACCGCCTCGTCGTACCCGGCGGGGAACGCGGCCTCGCGGGGCGCCCCGGCCGCCTCGAGCTCGGCGAGGTGCCAGTCGATCGAGTAGGCGCCGGGGGCCAGGGGCCGGTTGTTCTCCAGGAACTCGCCGAACGGGACCAAAAGCTCGCCGAGGTCGACGATCCGGGCGACATGGGGGGCCAGCGCCTCCGCCGAGGCCGCATCGTGGACCGCCGTGACCGTCCCGTCGTGGAGGACGACGATCGGGCCCTCGACGGTATCGCACAGGCTCATCGCCGAGGCCTTGCCCGGGTATTCGAGCTTCACCTGGGTCCCGACCGCGACGAACCGGTCGAGCAGGATCATCGTCGCCGGGTTGACCGAGCAGGAGGCCAGGCCGCCGGTCCGGGCCCGTCCGTAGACCAGCCGGAACCCCCCCGGCCGGTTCGGATGGGCGAGCACCGGCCGCCCTCCGACCGATTCGGCGAGGTACTTGGGCGTCGCGTGGTCCTCGACCGCCTTCGTTCCGTGGCCCAGTTCGGCGAGGAACTCCCAGCCGGGCAGATGGAGCTTGTCGACGATCTTGCGGAGCTTCGCCGCCTTCTGGCAGAGCCCCTCCGCGATGACGAGGCAGGCGCCGCCCCGGATCCCGTTGGTGCCGACCCTCGGCAGGTTGCGGAATGCGCTCACCTCCGCGTCACCCTCGGTCGACTCCCCCGAGATGCAGACCGGGATGTTCCGGACGACCGTGCCGATCTCGGCGGCGGTCGGAACGTACTGGAGGTGCTGGAAGTGCTTGTAGAGGGGGATCTCCTCCTGGTAGCGCTCGATCTCGGCCCGGTCGGGGCGGTACGGCGCGATCCCGAGCTCCTGGCGGACGATATCGGCGAGCAGGACCGAGAGCGCCTGCGCCGTGCCCCCGGCGGCCCGGATCGGTCCGGCGTAGTAGAGTTCGATGTACTCGCCGCCCCGGTCGGGGCGCAGATGGACCTCGGCCAGCCCCTCGAGCGGCGCGACCAGGATCCCCTCGGTCAGGATCGCGAGCCCCACCCGGAGCGCCGTCTCGACCCGCTGGGCGGTTGTGCCCTTGCGGTGGGGATCGGTCGCGAGCCGGCGGGCGATCGCGATCGCGACCTCCTCCCGGGGCATCCGGGCGGCCAGGGCCCGGATCTCCCGGGAGAGGCCCTCCAGATCGAACTCCTGCAGGAGCTTCTCGACCCGCATCGCCATGTCCTGGGCGCGGGGAATTTCGGGGATCGGGGCGGGGTCGAACCCCCGACGACGGGCCTGGGCGGCCACCTCGTAGGCCCGGTCCACCGACGCTTCGATCGCGGCGAAGTACGAGTCCACGACCATCTACTTCCCCGGAGCCCCTTAAGCTTGCAACCGGCGCCGGCCGGCCGACGGTCCTACGGCGGCCCCGTCCGGCCGCCGGAGCCTCCCGGGCCGACCGGCGGCGCCGGGGGGTCGGAGGCGGGGGCGGGCGGAGCGAATCCGGCCCACCAGGCCGATAGATACGCCCGGGCGAGGCGCCAGGGCTCCCAGGCCCCGCGGGCCGTCGAGCGGCTCCGCGCCGCCCGATAGTACGGAGCCCCTTCGGGCGAGGCGGCCCAGCGGACGAGCCGGGGGCCGAACAGCGCGATTCCCCAGACCGGCCAGAGGTAGTAGTTCCAGTGGAGGACCAGCCCGCCGGGGAACTGGTTGGGGATCGGGCAGCCTCGGAGCGGGATCAGGAAGGCGGCGCAGAACACCTGGTCGGCGGGCCCCCAAAGGAGGAACGGGACCAGATAGAGCACGGTCACCCCGGCCGTGACGCCCACCGACGCCCAGCGCCGCCGGGCGATGTAGTAGACCGTGACGACCGCCGGGGCGAACTGCTTCATCCCGAGCGCCAGGAATTGGAGGGCCCGGCCGGTCCGGGGCCGGGCGGCGACGACGAACGCGAAGGTGAGCAGCGCCAGCGGGGCGAAATCGTTGAACCCGTTCGCCGCCCAGACCGCGACGACGGGGCTCCCCCAGACCAGCAGGCTCCACGGCTCGTCCCGAAGCAGGTAGAGGGAAACGCCCCAGGCCGCCACCATGAGCAGGCCGAAGCCGGTACCGGAGAGTCCCGGCGCCGAGAGCAGCAGGGTCAGGGGGAGGTAGATGAAGGTCGTCGACGAGTGGAGCAGTACGAGGTGGCCGGGAATGCCCTGGACCTGGGTGAAGCTGAAGACGAGCGGGGCGACGTAGGGGTTGTGGCCCGCGAGGAGGACCGAAAGGTACCTCGGGGTGGTGAACGGCTCGTCGGTCCCCCCGTTGAAGAGGCCGGTCCCCACGCTCACGAGGGCCAGCACGACCGAGGCGCCGACGATCCACGGGGCCGCCCTCCGATACGGAACCCCGAGCCGTCGGACCATCGCCGGGACGGCGAGGGAGACCAGGGTGGCCGCATCGAGGAGGTAGGCGTAGCGGCTCCCCGTCTGGAGAAAGGCCACCAATGCGGCGGCCGAGCTCATCATGGGGGCCGCCCCGGCCGCCGACGGGGCGGGTTCAGGATCACCGACCGGGCCCGGGCGAGGGGCCGGAACGACCGGAGCGTCTGGACCGACCGGTCGGGAAGCCCTTCGGACCCCCGGCGGAACCACACCGGTCGGATCCCGACCCGCTGAGCGCCGAGGATGTCGTTCTCCCAGGAGTCGCCGACCATCACCGCCGCCGAGGCGTCGATCGACGCCGCCTGCAGCGCCGCCTCAAAGATCCTCGGGTCCGGTTTCACCGCCCCCACCTCCTCGGAGATCGTCACCTGGTCGACGAGGCCCTCCAGGCCGAGTTCGTGGAGCTTCTTCCGCTGCGGGGCGACCTGGTGGTTGGTCACGACACCGATCCGCACGCCCTGCCTACGGAGACTGCGCAGGAGCGGGACCGATCCGGGCACGCAGCCTCGGAGCGCCCGATATCGTCCGGCGTAGACCGAGTTCGCCTCCCTTAGCGTCTCCTCGTCGGGTTCGAGACCCCCGGCCTGGAAGAGGCCCCGCAACCGGGCCCGTCGCGAGTCGGCGGAGCTCAGGGTGCCCTGGAGCACGAGCGGATGGAGGAGCGCCAGACTCCGGTCGTACTCGTCGACCGCCGCCGCCCAGGCCTGCCGCCGGAGTTCGGGCCACCGCCGGCGCAGCGCCGCGATCCCTCCCCGATAGCAGCGCCGATGGTCGAACAGGGTGTCGTCGAGGTCGAAGAGCACGAGCCGGACGGCGCCCATCCCCGGCGTGAGCCCCCCGGCCCCTTTCCCGTTTCCGGACCGAGCCTACGTTCTCGCCTCGGACCCCTATCGAAGTCGGATCCCCTACACCGGGATGCGGTCGAAACCGACCTCGAACATCTCCCGGATCGAGCGTTGCCGAACCGAGCCCGTGGGGCTGCCGACGACCCCTCAACGACCGGGCGGGTTTGGACCTCCCCTCCGGAGCGCCGGCGTCAGCCCTCGAGGGACTTCACGGGCGATTCGGTCTTGGAATCGGTGGCCGAAAAGTCCGTTTTGGACTGGATTCGGGCCGGATTCGAGTGGGCCCGGCTCGCGATCCGCGAAGCCGGCGGATCCCGTTCCGGGGAGGCGGCCGGCGGGCAACGCCCGCGTCGGCAGCGCCGGCTCGAGCGGGATGCCGATGGTCGATTCGGCGACCGTCCCATCGAATTTCGGGGAACTTCCGTTCGGACTCCCTCCGCCTCCGAGATCGGCCTCCCGCGGAATTGGATCGGGGTCCCCGCGGTTCTGAGCCCTTCGGCCGCGGGTCGGGGGTCCGCAAAGCTAACCGTTGCCCGGCTCTCCGTCCGGGGGGCGGTCATGGTCCCACCGATTCCGGAGTCCCTCCCGAGCCACGATCAGATCCTGGCCGCACTGCAGCGCCTCGGACTCCCCGGTCGAGAGGCCCTTCTCTACCTGGAGCTTCTGGAACGGGGTCCCGTCCCGGCCCCCCGGCTCGCCCACCACGTCGGAGTTCATCGGGTACACCTCTACCGCCTGCTCGACCGGATGCAGTCCAAGGGGGTGGTCGAGCTTTCGGCCGAACGCCCCCGGCGCTACTCCGCCGCCTCGCTATCTTCGCTGGGCCAATCCTGGATCCGCAATCAGCGCCGTCAGCTGGCCGCGGACACCGCCCTGATCCAGTGGTTGATCGTCGCCCTACAGCCCTCGGCCGTGGGGTCGTATCCCCGGTTCCAGATCTACCGGACCCGGACGGGCTGGCAGGCCCGGCTCCAGGAGATGATCCAGAGGGCCGAACGGGAAATCGCCGCATCGGTGCGACTCGGGGATCGTCTCGATTCCGAACCGGTGTGGAAGCGGCTGCGCCGCACCGGAAGACCCCGCCTGCAGGTTCGTCTGCTCCTCGACCGCCGCCCCGGGGAGTGGGCACGGCCCCGGGCGGAACCGAAGACCGAAGCGTTCGAGGCCCGAGTGCTATCGCACGATGCGCTTCGGGGAATCATCGTCGACCGCCGGGAAGCACTGGCGTTCCTGCGGGATCCCCTCGACCCGGACGGGCGCCCGACGGCCGCCTGGAGCAACGATCCGGGATTCGTTGAATCCCAACGGCTGGTGTTCCAATCCCTCTGGAATTCGGCTCCACCCGGACGGGGGGCGCGAAATACCCTGCGGCACTGGTCCGCCCGAGAGCCACCGGGCCACAGAGGGCCACCCGAGGACGCATGAAATCCCGACTCAGCCCTTCCTTCGACCCGAAGGAGCTCACCCTCGGGATACCGGAGTGGCACATCCTCCAGGGCATCCCGCCCCTGGCCAAGGCGATCCGCCAGATGGTCCGGGACTCCCGCTCCCACCTCTGCTTGGCCGTCCGGCCGAAGCTCCTCTTCGAACTCCTCCGCGATGGGCTGGGCGAGGAGTTGGGGTTCGCTTCGGCCCGTCAGGTTCAGGTCCGTCTCATCGGGGAACACGATCGTCGCCTGCGCGCCTACTACCGGGACCTCCTCCAGGGGTCGAATCCTCTCGGGCCGGATCGGTTGCGCCTGCTCCCGATCGCCCCCCCTCTGGTCGCGCTCCGCGACCACCAAGAGAGCATCTACGGCGTCGTCAGCGGTGAGGGAGGGTCCAAAGGGCATCCCGTCGCTGTCCGGGCCCGACACGACCCTGCGTATGCCCTGCATCGGGCCGACTTTGACAGCCTCTGGGATCGGGCGGTTCCCATCGAAAGTCTTCCGGGCCCGGACCGCCCGCCCCACGGCCCGAGACGGGACCGTCCGCGCACCTATCGGTGGAACTGTCCCCACTGCGGTCAACCCCGGCCGGACCCCCGGTCGGAGTGAGGACGGTCCGCTCAGGCCGGCGGCGAGGCGGCCAGGACCGCGTCCGGGGTGACAATCTTCCCGTGGGCCCCCTTCATGTGAAACTGGACGATTTCCAAGAGCTCCTCCTCCTGGTGGGCCACCACCTGAAACCCGCACTCACAGACGTACTTCCGTGTTCGAGCGGCCATGACTCCCTCCGACAGGCGAATGGCGGAAGGCTCATAATGCCTTCGAGCGCAGCCAAATGCCGCGGGCTTTTGTAACCTAACGAAGTTACAACGCAAAAGTACCCCGGCCCCACCTGCCGATCTCCATGCCCGACATCGTCGACACCGCGATCAGCGCTGGCTCGTTCCGAACGCTCGTCCAAGCCGTCCAGGCCGCCGGCTTGGTGGAGACCCTCAAAGGCCCGGGGCCCTTCACGGTCTTCGCCCCGACCGATGAGGCGTTCTCCCGGCTGCCCCCGGGGACCGTCGAAGGACTGCTCAAGGACCCCGCGCGGCTTCGGAGCGTCCTGACCTATCATGTCCTTTCCGGACAGGTATCGGCCGCCCAGGTCCTTCAGATGACGGCCGGAGGCAAGGAGGCCTCGGTTCCGACGGTGCAGGGTTCGGCCCTGCGACTTCGATCCGAGGGGCTGCTGCAGAAGAAGGTCCGCGTCAACGGAGCCACCGTCGTCCAGGCGGATATCGGCGCCTCGAACGGTGTGATTCACGTACTCGATGCCGTCGTCCTCCCGCCGTAGTCCTGGGTCGGGGAGGGAGGCCAACCCCTCCCCTCAACCCTCCGGGTGGGATGCTCTCCTCCTGCTGGGGGTTCGGCACCGTTCGGCCACCCTGCTCGCCGTCGTCGTGGTCCTGCTGCTGCTGATCCCGGTTGCCCTGTCGGCCCCCGCCTGGATTGGCTACGGTCAGGGGTCGTCCCAGGTCGCCGGGAGTGGTTCGGCCGAGGTGGCGAACCTTCTGGCCTCGGAACACCCGTCCCAGTCGACCCTGTTCGTGGTACTGCCGCTCCGGAGCTCGGGGGGCGGCTTCTGCCGATCGGTGGCCAACTTCTCGACGCAGGTCCAGGCAAAGCGAATCGCCCACCTGGACTCCGTAGTCTCGGTCTGTTCCGCCGGTGCCCAGTATATCGACACCACCTACGGCCCGGTGGGGGCGAACCTTCGATCCGTCGCCGATGGGTTTCAGAACCTCTCGGCCGGGGTGTTCGATTACCCCGCGAGGTTCCTGACCGCCTGGGAAGCCGCGGGGGCTACGCGCGCTTCGATCAATGCGACCTTCAACGCGACCGGAGGAGCCCCCGGCTACGACACCGACTTCCGGAACGCCCTCGTGAACCTGACACCTTTGACCTCGACTCCCGCGGGGGAGGTGGATGCGGCGATTCAGCAGGCGGCGCCGGCGGTGTTCGGCGGGAGCCGCCTCACAGCGCTCTTGGACACGGTCGGCGTGCTCAACGCGAGTCAGCCCGCGGTCGTCCTCCAAGCGGCCGCCGACTGGATTTCGGTCTATGGCGGACTCCCCTTCGCAGTGACGGCGCAGTTGCTCCTCGCCTTCACCCTGCCCGGCGACCCGGGCGTCACTTACGTCGGGCTCGTCGGGTATGGTTTCCTGCCTCGATCGATTCAAGCCCCCTTCGTCAGCCCGAACGGAGCGGTCGGGCTCCTGGAGGTCACGTTCAACGTCCCGGAGGGGTACCGGGGGGCCGGTGGGTCGTACCCGGCCCAGGCGGCCACCCCCGAAATCCGGAGCCTCGCCGCGGACGTGTTTGGCCCGGGGGCCGGGGTCACGGGGAATGGAGCCACCGCCTACGACACCGCCAGCCTCACCGATTCGACCGGATTCCTCTTCGGGCTCACCTTCCTCGTCATCCTGGTCGCGGTCGTGCTGACTCTCCGATCCGCCTGGGCCGCCGTATTTGCCCTGACCTTCATCGGGGTCGGATTCGAGCTCGGGTACACCGCCATTGTTGCGGCGGGTCTGCTGACCGGGCCGGTCAACTATGTGGTGACCTACATTCTGGAAGCCGTCATCCTCGGAATCGTCACCGACTACCTGGTCTTCTTCTTCTACCGGAACCGGGAGGAACTGCGCGCCGGCTGCACCAAGGAGGAAGCGGCCTCCCGGGCGGCCCGGACGGCCGGCCGGGCCATCCTGATCAGCGCCCTCGTCGTGGCGGCCGGCCTCGGGGTCCTTGCGACCCTCCCCGGCCTCGTGGGGTGGGGGATCGTGCTGCTCGTGGCCGTCGCGTCCATCGGCCTGGTGGCGGGGCTCATCTTTCCGGCGATCGCCTCCGGGTTCGGTCGACGGTTTTTCCTCGCCCGCGGATTGGAGCCTCCCCGACACGCGCTCGAACGCTCCCCGTTCTACCGTTCGTCCTCGTGGGCGGTCCGTCATCCCTGGGTGGTGCTGGCGGTGGTGGTCGTAATCGGAGTCCCGGCCGTCACCTACCTGTTCGTGGCCCCCACCAGCTACAACCTGTCCCAGGGACTTCCTTCCTCGCTCCCGAGCGTTCGGGCCCAAAACGAGATCGCGCAGGCGTTCGGAGCGAACGTCCTCTACCCGACCTACATTGTCCTCTCCGCCCCGGCGCAGGGTTCGTTCCAGCTGCCGAACGGGTCGCTGAATCCCGCCACCTCGCCCATTTTGCTCGATGCCGCCCGAACCATCCTTGCGACGTCGGGGGTAGCCTCCGGGAGCGGCCCCTTCCTCCTCGGCAATCGCACGGCGAATGCGACCGCCTCGGGGGCGGTGGGATTCCTGCTGGACCAAGGACGGTACGCCTACTACGTGGTGGCGCTGACCTCGAACCCGTTTGGGCCCTCGGCAATGGCCACCGTTTCCGACCTCCGCGCCCACTCGGGTTGGCTGGTCGGCGGACTGACCGCCGGCCTGGTCGATCAGAAGGTCCAGAACGCTGTCGACTACCCCTTGGTCGAACTGGGGCTGGTGATCCTCATCGGGCTGGTCCTCGGCCTCGCCTTCCGGTCGGTCGCGGTCCCGCTGATTTCGATCGGTGGGGTCTTCGTCTCGATCGGCGCCACCTTCGGTCTCCTGACCCTGATTGCTACCTATCTACTCCATCAGACGGTGATCTACCTCATCCCGCTGATCCTGATCGTGATCCTCCTTTCGCTGGGCAACGACTACACCGTTTTCCTACTGACCCGGATCGTCGAGGAGCAGAGGGCACGCCCCCTGCGGGAGGCGATCCCCCGGGGGATCGCATTCTCGGGGGTGGTCGTGACCTCCCTGGGGCTCATCTTGGCAGTCTCCTTGGGCTCCCTGGCCCTGCAACCCGTGAGCTTCCTGGAGCAGCTGGGCATCGCCTTCGCGATCTCCTTGGTGCTGGACACCTTCGTCCTCAGGATCTTCTACTTCCCGGCGGCGCTGGTGACCGCCCGAAGGTCGCCGCTGCCGGCGGCGACTCGGCCGCCGGACACCCCCCCGTGACGCCGGCGGGAGTTGGAATCGGTCGACGCCTGTGACCTTCGTCCACGGCCCCACGAAGATCGCGAGGTCTGGTGGAGGTACGCCCGATGCGTCGTGGGGCTCCAACGGGGCTCGGACCTCGCAGGGGCGGGAGAAGCTCAGTCGGACCCTCGGGGTCCGCCGCTTCGCGCCGGCCTTCCGACCCCCCGGAACGGGACCCCGTCCGAGATGGGTTTCTACGCGGCCCCAGGGCGTCGGGGTTCACGATTGCGCGGGCCGGCTGGACTGGCGACCCGCGCCCGTCCTTCATCCCTTCGCACGGCGGAAGAGCGGCCTCGACGTCAACCACCGGGTTGACCGTCGAGTCGGCACCGCAACGATGGGTAACCCTTGCGCGCCGACGGGCGGTACTTCGTCGAGGTGAGGCCCCGATCGAAGATGGGCCTGAGCTGGTCTCTGACCTCCGTGGCGATCGGGACGTACGACGGGCGCCGGGAGGACCTACGAGAACACCGGGAACGCCCCGAGGGTGAAGCGACCGAAGGCGGCGCGGGACCGATCGTGGAGCCTCGGCTGGGGATGCCCTGCGGGAATGGGGCCCGGGCTCTGGACGGCGAGGGCTGTCGTGCCGCGCGAACGGCTCTGGTGGGGCCGGAAGGCCCTCGGTCATGCCCCGATCGGGCGTTCAGTACGACGCGGGGCCCTAGGGCCGGGACTCCCCTCGATGGCGAGCTCCGGTGAATGCGGACCCCTGAGATACGGCCGGGCCATGAAAACCCCCGGCAGGGGGGTGTCGTCCCACGCCTTCGTAACCGTTCCGCTCAAAACAAACGTTTAAGTAGGGAGGTCCGAGATACTTCTCCGAAGAGCGTAGGACGCTCGTCAGACAAACCGAGGCGGGGGAAACCAACGATGAAGTCCATCATCCAGGAAGCGATCGCGAAGCACCAAGAGAACCAGTCCTTGACCGAGGAGCGCAAGCCGGCGCCCACGGGCTACGTCAGCGCCGACGATGCCGAGCTCGCGAAGCTGGCGGAAACGCTGAAGGTCAACATCCGGATCATCGGCTGCGGCGGCGGCGGGTCCAACACGATCAACCGATGCACCGAGGAAGGGATCCAGGGCGCCGAGATGTGCGCCATCAACACCGATGCGAAGCACCTGTTGACCGTCCACGCTCCCCGCAAGGTCCTGATCGGACGCCGCGCCACGAAGGGGCTCGGCGCCGGCGCCCGCCCCGAGATCGGGGAGGAAGCCGCCCGGGAGAACGAGGAGGAGATCCGGCAGTTCCTCCAGGGCGCGCACATCGTCTTCGTCACCGCCGGGATGGGCGGAGGCACCGGGACCGGCTCGGCCCACCTGGTCGCCCGGATCGCGAAGGAACAGGGCGCACTCACGATGGGCGTGGTGACCCTGCCGTTCTCCGGTGAGGGCACCGCCCGGATGGAGCAG
The DNA here is from genome assembly GCA_021791335.1 of Thermoplasmata archaeon. Lineage (GTDB taxonomy): Archaea > Thermoplasmatota > Thermoplasmata > Lutacidiplasmatales > UBA184 > Lutacidiplasma. The sequence continues at coordinate 8,477 of JAJYWS010000012.1, read as the reverse complement.
GCCCGGGACGGCCTCGAGCGGCTGCGCCGCGTCTGCGACACGACGATCGTCATCCAGAACGACAAGCTCCTCGAACTCGTCCCCCGCATGCCGCTCGATGCGGCCTTCAAGCTGGCCGATGCGGTCCTGATGACCGCGATCAAGGGCATCACCGAGATCGTCACCCAGCCGGGGCTCGTCAACCTCGACTACGCCGACATCCTGACCGTGATGAAGGACGGCGGCGTCGCCCTGATCGGGCTCGGGGAGAGCGAGAGCGCCACCGACCGGGTCAGCGAGGCGGTCACCGAGGCGCTGACCTCCCCCCTCCTGGGCAGCGTGGAGCTCAAGGACGCCACCGGCGCCCTGGTCCGGGTCGTCGGCGGCCCCACCATGACCGTGGCCGAGGCCGAGAAGGTCGCGGCGCTCGTCGGGTCGAAGATCTCCAAGCGGGCCCGGATCATCTGGGGCTGCTCGATCGAGAACTCCCCGGAGATGGAGAACACCATCAAGGTGCTGCTCATCATCACCGGCGTCCGCGCCACCAGCCTGCTCGGCCAGAAGGGAGGCTACGCCTCTGGCGAGTCCGAGGAAGTCATCGACCTCGTCCGGTAGGCCGGCAACGCGACGGGCCCGCTACCTCGGGCTCGAAGTGGTCGACCCAACCCTTTCCCCCCCTTCCCCCAAGGCGTGGGACGAACTGCTCCGACGGCCGGTGGCCGCGCGGGCGTCGGGCTTCGCCTGGAAGATCGTCCGGGCGAACGATCGGCGGGCCCTCGTCGAGATCGATCACCGGGATCTCCCGAAGGCCCGGAGCGCCTGGGAAGCGAGGGACGGAGCCCCCCCCGGCCCCGTCCGAAGCTGCGCGACCTGGGGGACGCTGAGGCTCGGCAAGCGCTGGCTATCTCCCCGTTCCGCACCGGATCCCCGTCCACCCCCACCGAACCGTCGGATCGCCCGCCGGACCCCGGAGTGACCCGGCCCTTCCTCGCCGAAGTGGCTAATCCCGTACGTGAATATGGCTCCGCGAAGGCGATGACGATCCGGACCCGCCGGGTCTACGAGCCGATCGACCCCGCCGACGGGCGACGCTACCTCATCGACCGTCTCTGGCCGCGCGGCCTTCGCCAGGAGTCTCTCCCCCTCGACGGCTGGCTCAAGGAACTCGCTCCCTCCGACGAGCTCCGCACCTGGTTTGGGCACGACCCGAGCCGATACCCGGTGTTCCGGGAGCGGTATCGCCGGGAACTGGCCGCCCACCCCGATCTCCTTCACCGCCTCCGCCAAGAGGCGGCCGAGGGGACGGTCACCCTCCTCTTCGCCGCGCGGGACACCGAGCATTGCAACGCGTCCGTCCTGCGCGAACTCCTGGAAGAGCGGTCCAATCTCCGACCGGCGCCGCCCAAGGGTTCGCGCACCCGTTGACCTACCGCCACCGATCATCTCTCCCGAGCCGATCGGCCCGTTCGGGTGGGGCCCGCGAATCTTATCTTGGTCCCTGCCTCCCGATGCGGGGTACGAGGGGTGGCGCCGGAGGAGTCGGACCCGGTCCGGATCAGCCGCGCTCTTCTTTCGGTCGACGACAAGACCGGCCTGGTCGGCCTCGCTGAGACCCTGGAACGTCAAGGGACCGAACTCTGGGCGACCGGGGGTACGAGGGCGGCCCTCGTCGCCCAGGGAGTCACGGTCCGGCCCGCCGAGGAGCTCTCGGGCATCTCCGACTGGTTCGCCGGACGGATCAAGACCCTCCATCCCGGGATCCTCGGCGGTATCCTCGCGCCCCGGACCCCGGCGGGCCTTGAGGAACTGACCCGTCGCCAGCTCCGGCCCTTCGACCTGGTGGTGGTGAATCTCTACCCGTTCGAGCGGCACCTCGAGGAGGCGCCCGACGACCCCGCCCGGGAGGAGTTCGTCGACATCGGCGGGGTCACCTTGGCCCGGGCCGCCGCAAAGAACCACCGCTGGGTGACGGTCCTTTCCGACCCTTCCGACTACGGGCCGTTCCTGGAGGAGTTCCGGCAGCTGGGGGGCTCCATCAGCCGGGCAACGCGGGCGGCGCTCGCAATACGGGCGTTCGAACGGACGGCGGCGTACGATGCGGCGATCGCCTCCGGCCTCGTCGCGACCGCCCCGCCCGACCCGTTCCCTTCGCACCTCCTGCTGCGCCGGGAGGAGTTCGCGCTCCGCTATGGGGAGAACCCCCACCAGCCGGCGGCCGCCTACCGCGCCGTGGCGCCCCGGAGAAGCGGCCTGGGCGCGACATCGTTCCGTCAGCTCAAGGGGGACCGACTCTCCTTCACGAACCTCCTCGACATCACGACGGCACTCGACCTGGTCGCCCAGTTCCGCCTCCCGACCGCCGCGGTCGTCAAGCATGCGACCCCCTGCGGCGTCGCCTCCGCGGACGACCTGGCGACGGCGCTCGAGCGGGCCGTCGCGACCGACCCGGTGGCCCGGTACGGCTGCGCGATCGCCGTCAACCGACCGGTCGACTCGGCGGTGATGGACCGCCTCAAGGGGATCTACGTCGACCTCCTCTCGGCGCCCGGCTTCGACCGGTCCACGTCGGCCTCCTTCGAGCGCCGGGCGAAGCTCAAGGTGCTCGAGATCGATCCGGAGCAACGGTCGGCGACCTCCTGGGTCGCCCACTCCGCGCTCGACCGGCTGATGCTCGAGGCGGCCGACCGGCGCCAGCTGGTCCCCGGGGAGTTCCGGCAGGTCACCTCCCGATCGGCGACGCCCGAGCAGCTCTGCGCCCTCGACTTCGCCTGGCGCGTCGTCCGGCACGCCAAGTCGAACGCGATCGTCTTGGGACGGGGCTCGTCGACGGTCGGGATCGGCGCCGGCCAGACGACGCGGGTCAAGGCCGTCGAGCTCGCGGTCGGCGTCGCGGGCGAACGGGCCCGGGGTTCGGTGATGGCCTCGGACGCCTACTTCCCGTTCGCCGACGGCGTCGAGGCGGCCGGCCGGGCCGGCGTCGCCGCGATCCTCCAGCCCGGAGGCAGCCTGAGGGATCCCGAGGTGATCGCCAAGGCCGAGGAGTACGGGATGGCGATGTACTGCACCGGCTGGCGGGTCTTCCGCCACTAGGCCGCGGCCCGCTCAGGCGAAGTCGAAGTACCGCTGGAGGATGGTCCGGAACTCGGCCGGACCCACCGGGCCGACCTCCCGTCCCTGCTCGATCCCATCCCGGAGGAACAGGTAGGTGGGGATGGAGAAGACCCCGAAGGAGCGGGCGGTCTCGCGGGTCGCGTCGACGTCGGCCGAGACGAACTTGACCTGGCCCTTCAGATGGGCCGCGAGGCTCCGGAGGACCGGCTGGGTGATCCGGCACGGCGCGCACCATCCCGCGGAGAAGTCGACGACCACGGGCAATGGGGAGCGGAGCACCTCCCGGTCGAAGCTCTCGTCGGTCACGGTCACCAGGTCCCCCACGGCGTCCATCGTTGCCTCCGCCGTCTAGGACCCGGAACCCGAGATAAACCTGATGTCGGTGACCCCCGTGTGCCCGACGAAGGCCGCCCGGGTCCGCCGACCCCGAGATCCCGGGCGCTCGGGCGCTGGTTCGACCGATCGGCCCGGCCGCTCCCTTGGCGGGGTCGGCCGGACCCGTACCGGATCTGGATCGCCGAGGTGATCCTCCAGCAGACCCGGGTCGACCAGGCGATCCCCGCCTACCGTCGGTTTGTCCGGCGGTTCCCCACCCTCCGGGCGCTCGCCCGGGCGACCGGCCCGCAGGTGCTCAAGGCCTGGCAGGGGATGGGCTACTACGCCCGGGCCCGCCACCTCCACCGGACCGCCCGGCAGCTGATCGAACTCCACGGGGGCCGGTGGCCCCGGCGCGCGGCCGAGCTCGAGCGGCTCCCCGGGATCGGGCCCTACATCGCTCGGGCGCTGGCCGCGCAGGCGTTCGGAGAGCCGGTCGTTGCCCTGGAAGCGAACGGTCTCCGGGTCGCCGCCCGCTGGGTCGGTGAACCCGGCCGGATCGACCGACCGCACGTCCGGGCCCGGCTCGCCGCGGTCCTCGCCCGGGAGCTGGCCGGTCAGCCCCCGGGACGGTTTGCCGAGGCCGTGATGGAGCTCGGTGAGACGGTCTGCACCCCCCGCGCACCTCGATGCCCGGTCTGTCCGGTCGCCCGGTACTGCCGGCTCCGCCGGGAGGGGCTCGACCCTCACCGGATCCCGGCCCGTCGGCCCCGGGCCCGACGGCCGATCCACCGGGGCGCGATCGTGGCGCTGGTCCGCCGGGGTCGCTACCTCGTCCAGCGCCGACCCCTGGAGGGTCTTCTCGGCGGGCTCTGGGAGCTGCCGGGCGGCCATCGGGAAGGGTTGGAGACCCCGGAGGCGACCGCACGACGGGAGCTTCGGGAGGAGACCGGGCTCACGGCCGGTCCGCTCGAGCACCGGGGAACGATCCGGCACTCCTACAGCCACTTCGCGGTCGAACTCGACCTGTTCCGGGGGCCCCCGAAACCGATCGACGCACCCACCCCGCCGGGGCGCCGGTGGCTCACCCTCGCCGAAGCCCGGAAGCTGCCGTTGCCGAAGGCGACCGAGAAGGCGCTCGACCGCCTGGAGGGTAGAGTTTCCCCGGGTTCAGGATCCCGTCGGGGTCGAAGATCCGCTTCAACTCCCGAAGCACCCGGAGCCCCGGCGCGTCGATCTCGGCGGGGACGAACCGCCGCTTGATCGAGCCGATCCCGTGCTCGGCGCTCGCCGTACCGCCGAGCGCCTGGGCCGCCCGCAGGATCTTCGCCCGGATCCGCCGCCCCTTCGGACTCAAGGGATCGACTCCGAAATTGGGATGCAGGCTCGCCTCCCCGAGATGGCCGTAGAGCACCATCGGAACCCCCTCCGCCGCGGCAATCCGGTCCAGCCGTCGCCGGAGCTCGTCGATCCGGGCCCGGGGCACCGCGACATCCTCCCGAACCCTGGGGGAACCGCCGGGATCGATCGCCGAACCGGCGGCCCCGCGGATCCGCCAGAGCTCCTCGGCGTCGGGGAACCGGAGGATAGGACCGTCCGCACCCGCCGACCGGAGCATCCGCTCGACCCCTCGGAGGGCCCGCCGCTCCTCCCGGGCCTCCGTGCTTTCGATCTCCAGGAGGAGAAGTCCATGGTCGGCAGAGCCCGCCCCGGCCACCGAGCCGCGCAGGGCGGCCGCCGCCCGCGGATCCAGGTACTCCAGGGCCGAGAGCGAGCGACCGTCGGGGCCCCGGGCGAAGCGGAGAAGGCCGGCCCACGGCTGCTCCGGGGCCCACGGCACGAGGAGCCCGAGACGACGTTCGGGAAGCGGGGCCAGCCCGACCCGGATCTCGGTCAAGAGGGCGAGCGTGCCTTCACTGCCGACCAGCAGCGCGGCAAGATCCGGCCCCATCGACCGCTTCGGGGCCGCCGTCCCCCATGTGACCGTCTCCCCCGTTCCCAGTACGGCCGAGACTCCCCGGACCCAGGCCCGGGTCGGCCCGTAGCGGAACGACCGGGGGCCGGAAGCGTTGGTCGCGACGTTCCCGCCGATCGTGGAGCGGTCGGAGGAGCCCGGGTTGGGCGGGAAGAAGAGACCCTCTCTCGCGGCCCGGCGCTGGAGATCCCGGTTGACCAGGCCCGGCTCCACCCGGGCGATGCGCTCGACCGGATCGATCGACCGACACCGGTTCCACCCTCCGAAGTCGACGACGATGCCCCCGTCGACGGGCACCGACTCGCCGTCCAGGGAGGTCCCGGCGGCCCGGGCGGTGAGGGGAACTCCGGTCCGGCGGGCCCAGCGGACCAGCGTGACCACGTCCCTCACGTGGGCCGGGGAGACGACCGCCCGGGGCGTACCGACAGCCGGCGAGGCGTCCCGGGCCGTGCGGAGCCGTTCGGCGGCCGTCGAACTCAAACGGCCGTCCAACCGCTTCGCCAGCCGGGCCAGATCGTCGGGCGGCATCGGCCCGGTGAACTCCCCGCCGCATTACTCCTCTTGGGTGGGTCCGCGCGCCCACCGGACGGGGCCATGTGTCGCCATGGCACCCGCAACGAAGAGCGGTGCCCAACCGCTCCCCGAGCGGAAACGACCCCGTCCTCCGGGGGCCCCGGGCGGTCGGCGATGAGGGCCGGAGCACCGACCATCCCAAGTCTGTTCTGGGGTGAGAACGGGACGAACTCCCCGCGGACGGTTAGACGGTTCTGCGCCCTCGCAAGGTCGCACCTGTAACAGCGGATGCGGTCGGGGACCCGCCGGAGCCTCACAGCCTCGGCGCGGACGGACCGTGGATTGGAGGCGAGGGTCGTCGAAGCGGTCCGCCGGCCAAAGGCGGTGGGATTCGCGGATTGGCCGTGACTCCCGTTTCGGTCAGCTCCGGGGTCGGCCGGCAAACCTCCGCGCCCCGCGCCGTCTCTCCATCGCCGGGGCTGTCTTCGGGGGGGGCCACCCCCGGGTCTCCAAGGTCCGCGGTGCGCGACCCTCGCGCCCCCTACTCCCGTTCGACCGCGGCAGCTACGCCCAAATGCGGCACCGCCGAAGGCCCGAGCGTCCGCTGGAACTCTTCCTGCTGGGAGGAGACCTCCAAGCTCAGCCGCTTCGTCTCCGGGATGAGGACAAACGTCACGATCACACCCACGAGTGCAATGAACGCGAGGAAGAGCATCATGCCGGCCGGGCTCCAAATCGCGACGAGGGCCGCAAAGAGCAGCGTGCTGATGGCGGCCCCCATCTTTCCGCACCCTGCGGCGATACCGTGGCCGGTCGTCCGGTACTGGGTGGGAAAGACTTCCGTCGGGACGACGAACGTGGTGGTGTTGGGGCCGATGTTCCCGAACAGGAACGTGAGACCGTAGATCGCGACGAACGGCGCACCGAGCGCCACCAGGGATGGGACGAATCCCAAGACGGCGAACGCGAGGGCCATCACCCCGAAACCGACGAGCTGGAGCGTGCGACGACCCACCCGATCGATCAGCGCAACCGCGATCCAGTACCCCGGGATGGTGAAGAGGACGGTGATGAGGGCGGTGTACTCCTCAGCGGTGGTCAGGTGTTGGATCGCCGTGAGATGCGGCGCGTAGGCGAGGCTCAACGAACTGATGAGGGTGGGGGTGTAGATGCTCGTCCCGTAGAACGAGATATCGAACAGGAACCAGGCGAACGCCGTCCCGAGAACGAGGGGCCAGTATTTGCTCAGGAACGCGGTGCCGTCCCGCCGGCTCTTTCCGGCCGGAGCGGTCGCCGACGTAACGGTGACCCCGGTGACCTCCCGGACCGTCTTCGCGGTGGTCGCGGTCTGCCCCTCGGCGAAGAGGGTGTACCGGGGAGTCTCGGGGAGCCGGCGGCGGAAGAAGAAGACGGCGGCGGCCGGGACCGCTCCCGCCATCAGGAGAATCCTCCAGATCAGGTCCGGCGAGTTCGGGATCCACACCAGGAGCCCCACACCGAGCGCGACCCCGGCGAGCAGACCGAACCCCTGCATCGCGAAGACCGTGCCCACGAGCTTGCCCCGGTCCTGGACATTGGAGTACTCGCTCATGATGGTGGAACTCATGGGGTAGTCTCCACCGACTCCGATCCCCACGAGGAGGCGGAACGCGACCAGGGACGCGAAGCTCCAGGCCAAGCCGGAAGCGAGCGCTCCGATGACCAGAACGATCATCTCGATCCCGTAGACGGTCTTTCGTCCGAACCGGTCGCCGAGACTGCCGAACACCATCGGCCCGATGACGGCCCCGAAGATGGCCGCCGCACTGATGAGGGCAATCCCCGAGATCACTCCCGCCGAGCCGCCGAACGGCAGGGAGAACAAGGAGCCCGGGATCGCGAAGGGCTTGTAGAACGCGAACAGCGCAGCGATGAGCCCGATGACGAAGAGATCGTAGGCGTCCGTAAAGAATCCCATACCGGCGATCAGGATGGTCTTGGCATGGAACCGGTTCAACCTGGTACGGTTCATCGGGTCCAGGACGTTCGGGCCGGCGGTGGCGGGTGGCGACGGGGCCGTCGCTGCGGTCACTCGAGGCTGCATGGCGATTGGGCCAGCCCACCAACCACATATATAGAATTTCTAACTACTAAATAGTGACAAATAGTCACACACATAGCCTGTAGGCACCCACGGAAGTGGGTCCGGGCGCTGCGTCCATGGGAATCCCATTCTCCCTCTCCGGACCGCGCGCCCCGACGACCGATGTCGGTCGGTCATTGCCGAGGATGCGTCCCGTCCAGGACCGGGCCGGGGCGGTACCCGAAGCTTCGCCGGCGCCAAGGATGCCAACCGCGGAAACGGACCCCCGGATCGCGAAATAAGACCCCGGCCGGCAGCGGCCCGCGTGGGGGTTTCGTTCTTGGGGCGCGGTCCGCGCCCGGGTCGTTTCCGTTCAGCCTCGCGCCACCGGACTCGGCACCGGGACCCAGAACGGGGCCCGATGCTCGACCTCGCCGACGAGGCTGCCGTCGGCGATCGCGTCGGCGACCCGGGCGATATCGTCGGCCGGACTGCGGTCCCGGTCCCACGGGGCCACCCGGC
>JAJYWS010000057.1 GCA_021791335.1 Thermoplasmata archaeon | reverse complement strand
GGTGGAAACGGGAGCCCCTTCCGGGCCCCCGCTCTCCTTTGCCCCACCGGCAAAGCCAAGAAGCAAGGCGGAGTGCCCGAACTATGCCGGTCCATTTCGAGACCGAAGGGCACATCGCGTGGATCACGCTGGATCGTCCGGAGGCGCTGAATGCCATCGATCCTGAGTCTCATGCTGCGCTTGTAGCCGCTTGGGAGCGCGTTCGGGACGAGGAGGAGCTCCGGGTGGCGGTACTCACCGGGGCCGGGACGAAGGCGTTCTGCGCCGGGGTGGACCTCAAACGGATCGGCGAATTCTACCAGAGCGTCCCGGCGGGCCAGCGCGTGGACGTCTGGAACCGGACGGTGGGGATTGGGGGGATCACCCGGAACCTCGAGGTCGGTAAACCGGTCATTGCCGCCGTCAACGGGATTTGCCTCGGGGGCGGGCTCGAATTGGCCCTGGCGTGTGACATCCGCCTGGCGAGTTCAAACGCCACCTTCGGCCTGCCCGAGGTTCGCTGGGCGATCATTCCCGGACAGGGGGGGACGCAACGGCTTCCGCGGGCCGTGCCTCCCGCAATCGCATTGGAGATGCTCCTCACCGCCCAACCCATCACAGCCCAGCGAGCCGAGGCTATTGGCTTGGTCAACCACACTTACCCCCTCGCCCAATTGAAAGAGGAAGCACGAACCCTCGCCCAGACCATCGTGGCCCACCCCTCCCGTGCCGTTCAAACTGCCCTCGCCGCCGTCCGGCGCGGTCTCACCCTGTCTCTCCCCGAGGGCCTCCGGCTCGAGCAGGAGCTTGCCGATCCCCTGCGGGACAGTCCCGAAAACCGCGAAGCCCGAGCGGCGTTCCGTGAAAAGCGTCCTCCCCGTTGGAGCGGGAGCTGACCTGCAGCGCCTGCGAGCGGGACGAGTTTGTGTTTCGGGTGCGGGACTCTTCGCTGTCGCTCGACCTCAAGCACCGTCCACTCACGTGCCGCCCCGAGGACTCAGGGGGCCCCGGCAGTTCCGAGCGGCGGATGGACGAAGCGTCCAGCTCGGGGTGCGCCTATACCGGTCAACGCTCCCTTTCCCGCTCTCCCATGAGACGGTGGACCTCGGATTTCGAGACGCGTCATGGGGTTACCCGTAGTGCGCACGATCCCGAGCTTCCCGGCCCGATCCATGCGCCGTAGAGTTGCGACCGTGGGACCGAGACGACGGGCCACCCCACCCGGGCGTCGGAGGATATTCACAGATACAGCAGGGTTTGTAGACTATGTATGGGTCACCGTGTTAACAGTTACTGCTCCCGGGCCCGGACCAGCTCCCCGGTCTTTGGGCCCAAGTCGCCTACCGTTAGTGCTTGAGGACCGTCGACACTTCATCGTCCAGATCCCATTTCAGGGAGTAGGGCGGGAGTCGTCGCGCTTCCAAGTGCCGTCGATGCTGCCGCAAGGCGGTCTTCACCTCACTTCATGGGGGGACTGTCCGGGGGTATCTCCGGCCCCCTCACCCCCGGGCTAGGGGGTGGAGGGGGACAGGCCCGAATGCACCGGTGGGCCGGTGCCCTCTTCGGGGTCCGGGGCATGGAGCGGCATTCCGTAGCCGGGCGGGGTGAACCCTCGACCTCATGATCGCGCCGACGGAGCGGGGTGAAAGAAGCGCTCCGGTGCGGGAGATCCGCAGACTGGGCGGCCCGAGCCTCCAGCGCTGAAATGCGCCGGGGTCTCCGGGTCGAACTCGGAGGGCGACGGTCGGGCCCGAGCGTCCTGGAAGAGTGGCGACCCTCCCTGCGGGGCCTCATGGATTCCCGGATCGATCCCGGGGTCGAATGGGGAACCCCGGCCCCCCTCCTCATCGTGACTCTACCCGTCCGGCCGCCCAAGCTCATATCGGCGTGTGGGCTCGCGCGTTTGTGGATCAAGTGGATGTGCTGGTCGTGGGGGCCGGCCCCGCCGGGTCGACCGCCGCCTACGAACTCGCCCGACGCGGCCACTCGGTCCTCATCATCGAGGAGCACGGCCGGGTCGGCTTCCCGGTCCAGTGCGCCGGACTCGTCTCCTCCCGCGTGATCGAACTTGCGGGCTCGGCCCGTCGGGTCCGGACTCCGGTCCATGGGGCGACTGTGTACGGCCCTGGGGGCAGTCAGGTCCAATTCAAGGCTCCCGAGCCCCGGGCCTTCGTCATCGACCGGGCGGGGCTCGACATCGATCTCGCCGACCGGGCGGCTCGGGCCGGTGCGGTGGTTGAGACCGGGACGACCTATGAGGGACGGGGCTCTCCGGACGGGAACCGTGAGGTGGCCCTGCTGCGGGGGCCCGACCGGTCCGAACGGTCGATCGCGGCCCGCCTGGTCATCGGCGCGGACGGGGTGGCGAGTGCGGTCGCCCGGGCCTACCGGTTGCGCCGTCCGGTCGAGATCCTCCCGGCGTTTGAGGCCGAGTTTCCCGAGAGTCCCGGCGACCCGGACCAGGTCGAGGTCGACCTCGGCCGTGAGGTCGCGCCGGGGCTGTTCGGGTGGTGGATTCCGGACGGCAGCGGCGGCGGCCGTATCGGGGTGGCGGCGGAAGCCGACGGAGTCCCCGCCCGTCGCTACTTTGAGCGGATGCTCGATCGCCGAGCGGCTCGGACGGGTCGCGCGGCGCGGAACCCGACCGCCTACCTGGTTTCGGGGATCCCGATCGGCACCCTGCCCAAGTGCGTCGGGCCGCGGGTGCTCTTGGTCGGGGATGCCGCGGCTCAGGTCAAACCGCTGAGCGGGGGGGGCATCTTCACCGGCATGCGATGCGCCACGATTGCTGCCGAAGTCGTTGACGCCGCACTCGCGGCGGACGATCTCTCGGAAGGGTGCCTGGCCCGGTACGACCGGCTGTGGAGACGGGAGCTGGGGGGCGAGTTCTCCCGGGCGCTCTACCTACGGCGCGTCTTTCGTCGCCTCACCGACCCGGACCTGGAGGCCCTCGTCCAGGCATTGGCGGCGGCCGAGCTCACGGGGACCATCGTCGCGTTCGGCGACATCGACTTCCCGACCCATGTGGCCCGTCAGCTGTTGCGGGAGTCTCCCTCCCTCCTCCGTCTCCTGCCGAAGGCGCTCGGCGCCTGGCTCGCGGGCGATCCGGCCTCCACCCCCGAGCTCGAGCCGGGGCCCCGGCGGAAATAGAGATAGGCGCCGGCCCCGACGAGCACGATCGCCGCGACCACCAGCCCCACCAGGAGATCGTTCAACCCCGGTCCGAGGATCTGGACCGCCGTCTCGGGCAGGATCCCGGCCACCCCCAGGCGGGAGAGGTTCAGGGTGGCCGTGCCGTTGGCCGTCTCGGTCGCGGACGCCCAGACCGCGGCCGAAAACCACCCCCGGGACTCGAGTCGATCGGTGGTGCCGTTCAGATCAAATGTCAGGCGGGTTCGGATGGCGTAGGTACCGACGGGGGTGGCTGCCGAACTGGTCAGGGAGAACGCTCCGCTCCAGCGGGAGCCGGCGGGCCACGCCGTCCAGCTCTGGGCCACCGAACGGCCCGAGGTGGAACCGTTCCCAATGAGCGGGGCGCTGGCGGGTGGTTGGGGGGAGGTCGCGTTGCCGGGGAACGCGTTGAAGGCGTAGACTTCGGCGGTGAACGTGATCCGGGTCACCGGGGTCATGAGGGGGTTCTGGAGCACGAAGGTGAGTGCGGTCTGGCCGCCTGCGGTCACGGCCGGAAGGGAAAACGACACCACAAACGCACTCCCGTCGTCGGGAAGGGATGCCGCGGCCCGAGCGGCTCCCGTGGGCAGGGCGGTGCCCAGCAGGACCAGGACGAGGACGACGCACCCGACCGTTCCGAGGGACCGGCCCCGGGACGAGCTACCGGCCACCCGATCCCCCCGGCCTCCGGGGAAGCTCGGTGGGGGGGAGGAGCCGCTCGATCCGCCGGACGACTTCGCTCCGGCGTCCCCGCACCCCGCGTCCCGTGAACCCCCCGTACCCCCGGCCCAGGTCCGGGGTGGAGAAGGTGGCGGCCTTCCAGAGCGCCCGCGCCAGGACATCGGGCCGTCCCGTCAGTCGGGCAGCCTCCCGGTCCGCCCGATACTCTTCGCGTCGCGTGAGGGACGATGCGCAGTAGCCGACAACGGGGTCCCAGCGCATCATTCGGGCCAGCGTGCGGAAGAAGGTCAGGTAGCGGCTGTCGAGGCCCCGGATGTGCCCCCACTCGTGGGCCACCACGGCGATCTGTTCGTCGTCGGTCAAGCGAAGCCTCAGGGCTTCCGAGATGAAGATGATCTCGGTCCGACGGATCCCGCGGGCTCCGCCGGCCTCGAGAAGGGTGAAGGAAAACGCCTCGATGCGAGGGGAAGCGAAGGAGACGAGCCGAAGGGACGGGGGTGCCGGGCCCAGGGCGACCGGCCATGGGAGAGTCTGGGGATGCCCGAGGCTGAGGAGCCCCCGAGCCACGATCTGGTTGAGTCCGAAGGCCAGCGCCAGGACCCCCAGCGCCCCCAACCCCCCCAGCATCCAGAGCTCCGTTCCCGCCGGGGAGAAGAGGCCCCCGGTCGAGAGGATCTGGCCGGGCAGCTGGTGCCGCTCCGCCGCAAGGAGGACCGCGACCAGCGCGGTGGTCGCGAGCAGCGACCAGACGCCGAGGAAGACGGCCGCCAGGCGGAGCACGATCGGAGAGTCGGAGCGCCGGACCGCCACGAGCAGGCCCACACCGAGGGCCAACCAACTGGCGACGGGGACGAGGATGACCCAGACCGACGGACTCGCCATGTTCCCCCGGAGGGGTTACAGGTTCAGCCGGCGCTTGAGTTCGCGTTGTTCCGACGGCTGCATCTTTTCGATCTCTTCGTTCAGGTGGACGACACCCGAGGGCCCGAACATGTCGACCACCCCTTTAAGCAGTTGGGCCAGGTACTTCCGTTCGAAGTCGGAGGCGCGGTAGACGTACCGGCTGCCGCCGCGGCACCGTTCTCGGCGGCGGCGCACGAGCCCCTTGCGGAAGAGGCGGCTCAAGATGGTGGCCACCGTCGTGTAGGCCACCCGGGTGCCGTCCCCCTCGAGGGAACGTCGGACCTCGCGCGCGGGGGCTTCCCCCAGGGCGGCCAGCGACTGAAGGACCTCCGATTCCAGTTCGCCGAGCGGGGGGTCGCGCATCCACCGATAGGAGCCGGCCGCTGCCTCATAAACCCCTCGCCGGCAAGGAACCGACGAGTTCGTACCAATACGTTCCCGGCCGATCGGGGCCCCATCGGGCCGCCCGGGCGCAAGGGTTTAGGCCCGGTCGGGGTGCGCCCCACAATGGTCGACCGTCCCCCGGGTCCTCAGAGCGTGCTGGACCTGGTCGGCCGCACCCCCGTGGTCCCTCTGCGGAGGGTGGCGAAGGGCGTTCCGTACCGGATCCTCGTCAAGCTCGAGTTCCTGAATCCGGGCGGTTCGGTCAAGGATCGGATCGGCGCGGCGATGATCGACGACGCCGAGCGGAAGCAGCTCTTGCGCCCGGGCGGCACGATCGTCGAGGCGACGAGCGGTAACACCGGGGTCGGGCTGGCCATGGTCGCCGCGGTGCGGGGCTACCGGTGCATCTTTGTGCTCAATGATAAGATGAGCTCGGAGAAGATCCGGCTCCTGAAGGCGTACGGCGCCCGGGTGATCGTCACGCCGAGCCAGCTGCCGCCCGATCACCCCCAGAGCAACTACTCGGTCGCGAAGCGTCTCTCCGAGACCCTTCCGGGGGCCTATTACCCGAACCAGTACGCCAATTCCCTCAACCCCGAGGCCCACTACCGCACCACCGGCCCGGAGATCGACCGGGACGGTGGGCCGGACCTCGCGGCGGTAGTCGGCACGGTCGGTACCGGCGGGACGATGAGCGGGATCGGTCGCTACTTCAAGGAGCATCGGCCGCGCGTCCGGGTGGTGGCGGTCGACCCGGCCGGTAGCATCCTCGGGCCGTACTTCCGGACCCGAGAGCTCTCCGTGGCGACGCCCTATCAGGTCGAGGGCATCGGGGAGGACATGATCCCCAAGACCATCCATTTCCAGTATCTCGACGAATTCGTGGAGGTGCATGACGGCGAGTCGTTCGCGCTGGCCCGCCGGCTCGCCCGGGAGGAGGGCCTGTTTGTCGGCGGCTCCTCGGGGGCGGCCGTGGCCGGTGCCCTCCGGTGGCTCGAGCGCCGGCCGATCCCCGAGGGCAGCACGGTGGTCATTGTCCTGCCGGACTCCGGCGACCGGTACCTGTCGAAGTTCTACTCCGACGACTGGATGCGGGAGAAGGGGTTCTTGGGCCGGCCGGCGACCGCGCGCGACCTCGCGACCCGCAAGCGCTCGACCCCGGCGCTCGTGGCGGTCGATCCGACCACCCTGGTGCGGGACGCCCTGGCCCAGCTCCGGCACTACGGCATCTCGGCCGCTCCAGTCCTTTCGGGAGATCAGAACATGGGCAGTGTATGGGAAGACGATCTGTTGCGCCGCACCCTCGAGGACGAGACCCTGATGGAACGGACGGTGACCTCCGCCCTGCAGCCCGCCTTTGGCGAGGTGCCGGCCGAGGACCCGGTGCCCGACCTGCTGCACCGACTCAAGGAGGAGCCGATCCTGCTGGTCCGCGACTCGGCCACCGGCCTCCCGATCGGGGTGCTGACCCGGCACGATCTGGTCGCGCACCTCTCCGACGAGGCGGAGGTCGCCGATGCGATTTGATACCCGGCTCATCCACGCGGCCCAGCCTCCGGATCCGACGACCGGAGCGGTGAACCCTCCGGTCTATCTGTCCACCACCTTCGCTCAACCGGCACCGGGCACCGATCAGGAGTTCGTGTACGGTCGAACCGGAAATCCGACCCGCCGCGTCTTGGAGCGGGCCCTCGCCGACCTTGAGGGAGGCCGGGTCGGGCTCGCCTTCTCGTCGGGGATGGGCGCCCTCTCGACCTTGCTCGAGAACCTCCCCTCCGGTCGCCGGATCGTCGCGGTCGACGACCTCTACGGGGGCACCTGGCGGATGTTCGAGCACCACCGCCGCCAGTTTGGCCTCGACGTCCAGTACGTCAACATGACCGATCCCGGGGCCGTGGAGGCGGCGGTCGCCGCAGCCCCCACCGCCTGGGTGTATGCCGAGTCCCCCACCAATCCCTTGCTGCGACTGGTCGACCTCCGCGCCGTCGCCCGGATCGCCCATGCCCATCGGGCCCTCTTCGTGGTCGACAACACCTTCGCCTCGCCCGCCAACCAGCGCCCCATCGAACATGGGGCGGATGTGGTCCTCCATTCGACCACCAAGTACATCGGGGGACATTCCGATGTCCTCGGCGGTGCGCTGATCGTCCGGGACCGGCGGCTCGGGGAGCGACTGGCGTGGCTGCAGAATGCCGTGGGGGCCGTCCCGAGCCCGTTCGACTGTTACCTGCTCCTCCGGGGCCTTCGCACGCTCGGCGTCCGGATGCGCGCCCATGCCGCCTCCGCCCGGGCGGTCGCGCAGACGCTCGAGCGGGACCGGCGGGTCGTCGCCGTCTGGTACCCCGGTTCGCCCCGACATCCCCAGCATGCCCTGGCCCGCCGCCAGATGGAGGGGTACGGCGGCATGGTCAGTTTCGAGCTCAAGGGGGGCCTACGGGCGGCCCGTCGGTTTCTGCGCGGCCTGCGGATCTTCACCCTCGCGGAGAGCCTCGGCGGAGTGGAGTCGCTGGTCGACCATCCCGCATCCATGACCCACGCGAGCGTCCCCCGCTCCGAGCGGGAGGCCCATGGAGTCCGCGACGGACTGATCCGGCTCTCCTGCGGGATCGAAGACCCCGCCGACCTGGTCGAGGATGTCCGCCGGGGCTTGGCCCGGGGGTAGGCGATGCGACCGGTCCGGATCTACGATACCCTCTCCCGGGAGGTTCGCCGCTTCCAGCCCCGGACCCCCCCGCGGGTGGGGCTCTTCGTGTGCGGCCTCACCCCCTACGACGAGGCCCACATCGGCCACGGGCGGGTGGCGGTGGTCTTCGACGTCGTGGCCCGGGCGCTCACCCACTGGGGCTACCGGGTCTTCTACGTGCAGAACGTCACCAACATCGACGACAAGCTCCTCCGCCGGGCGGCGGAGCTCGGAGCCGAACCGTTGGGGCTGGCCGAGGAGCACTTCCGCTCCTGGGCCCGGTCGATGGACCGGCTTCGGGTCCGGTCGGTCAACTACTATCCCCGGGCGACCGACTACATCCCGGAGATTATCGACCAGGTCCGGGCGCTGGTCGACCGGGGGTTCGCCTATGTGGCCGACGATGGCTCCGTCTACTACGAGGTCGGCCGGTTTCCCGACTACGGGAAGCTCTCGGGCCAGCGGGTCGAGGCCCTCCGGCCCGGCGCCCGACTCGAGGTCGACCGCCGCAAGCGCTCGGCCGAGGATTTCGTGCTCTGGAAAGCGGCGACTCCCGGGGAGCCCTCCTGGCCGAGCCCGTGGGGCCCGGGACGGCCGGGCTGGCATATCGAGGACACGGCCATTACCGGTCGACTGCTCGGACCGCAGTATGACCTCCACGGGGGCGGACTCGACCTCAAGTTTCCCCACCATGAGGCGGAGATCGCCCAGTCGGAGGGCGCCACGGGTCTGGCCCCGATGGTGGCGTTCTGGATGCACTCCGGCCTCCTGACCCTCCGGGGCGAGAAGATGTCGAAGTCGCTCGGGAACGTCCGTTCCCTGGCCTCGACGATCGACTCGGAGGGGGGGGAGGTCCTGAGGTTCTACTACCTCAACGCCCACTACCGGAATCCCCTGGACTTCGATCCCGCGACCAGCTTTGCCGAGGCGCGGGAGGCCTACCGGAGGCTCCGGGAGCCGTTCGACCGACTCACGGAGCGGTCGCGGTCGATGGGTCCGGGGGGGACGACCGAGCTGCCCGACGAACTCGCCGATGCCGCCGACGAGTTGGAGGACCGGCTCGATGAGCTGCTCGCGGACGACTTCCGGACCCGCGAGCCGATTGCGGAGCTGTTCGGGTGGGGCCGCCGGGTCGTCGAATGGCTCGACCGGACCCCCGACCCCTCCCCGAGCGCCTGCGAGACCCTGCTCCTCCCGTACCGATGGGGGGAGGAGGTCCTCGGGCTCTTTCCGGCGCCGGACCGGGAGGCGGGGGACCGGACCCTCGACCGGGTCGTCGCCGCCGCCCTGGCGGCCCGGGCCCGCGCCCGACAGCGGGGCGACTTTGCCGAGGCGGACCGGATTCGGACGGAGCTCTTGGCGGCCGGGATCCTGGTCGAGGATCGGGGCGGAAGCTCGACCTGGCGGCACCGCCCGGCCGACGGAGCTACCGAAGCGTCAACGACCACCGATTGAAATCGGTGGCTTGTAGCTGAGGTCGGAACCATGTCCTCACAGTCCTTCACTCCCCGCCACGATGGGCCGGTCGACTCCGGCCCTCGCCGCGATGTTCGTCGCGGCGATGCGGTCGGCCGGCCCAGCGAGGCCGCACGACACGCATCGGAACTCGTCCCTCGTCGGCCGGTTCTTCTTGTCCACCCTCCCGCACTGAGGGCACATGCAGGACGTGTTTCGGGGGTCCACGAGGACCAACGGGACTCCCTTCGCCGCCGCCTTGTACTCCACGAAGGAGCGCAGTTGGCGGAAGCTCCAAGAATGGTGTCGCCGCCGCTGGGAGCGCCGAACCGTGGTCCGCTCGCGGATGCCCCCGAGGTCTTCGAGGGCGACCGCGCGCTTCGTGTCTTCGGCCCGCGCGACGATACTCTTGGAGATGTAGTGGTTGGTCGGGCGGCGGAAACGCCCCTCGCGCTGGCCGATGGCCTTCAGGTGGCGCTGGGCGCTCTTGGTGCCCGCCGACTGGAGGTGCGCCCGAAGACGGTCGGTTCGGGTCCGCACACGGTCGGTCCCGTCGGCTTTGTAGACGGTGCCGTCGGAGTCCGTGGCGAGGTTGACGACGCCGAGGTCCACGCCCAAAGCGCCGGTCGGCTCGTAGGGAGTGGTGTCGACCGACTCCACGACCAGCGCGAGGTAGAAGGCTCTGTCCCGGTACACGAGGTCGGCCTCGCCCCGAAGCTTCCCACGGGCCACGGCCTGCCGCCCATACTCCGACCAGCGTACCCGAGACTCGTGACGACCGTCGAGCGCGAGGAGGGACACCCGCTCCCTCCGCTCGCCCTTCCACGACAGGATACGCGGGTCGTAGGGAACGGCGCCACGTCGACGGAAGGTCGGCTTGTGGGAGGGGTCGCGCACGTAGGCGCCGCCGACCTTGCCGATCACCCGGACCGCCATCTGGGCCGAGAGGCCGAAACGGTCCCGGACCATGTGGTAGGTAAGGTGGTGGAGGTGGGTCCGACGATGGGCCTTCGCGTGGAACGCGACCTCGCCGACCGCATCGGCGGCGCGGTTCATCGTCTCGACCGTGCGGAGCAGAGCGGGAGTCTCGGCGGCTCCCACCTCCAGACGCACCAACACGGTCCGCATCGACACCTGTATATGCCTCAAGGTGTATTAACGCATCGTGGAAGTCAAGAGCGCGAGTTCCGCCGTCTACGAATTGGCCTACCACATCGTGTGGTGCCCGAAGTACCGGAAGAGCCTCCCCGAGCCGGTTCAGAGCGGCCTCAAGACGTGTATCCGGTCCGTGGCCGAAGCGCGGGGCTGGGAGGTCAAGGAGTTGGAGGTCATGCCGGACCACATCCACCTGTTCATCGGCGCGCCGCCCTCCGAGTCCCCCACCGGAATCGTCAAGGTGCTGAAGGGAACGACCAGCGTGGTGATGTTCCGCGAGCATCCGAACCTCAGGACCGTTTTTCGGCACGGCCATCTCTGGAGTCCGAGCTACTACGTCGGCTCAGTGGGACACGTCTCCGAGGAGACGGTGGCTCGGTATGTGCGGGACCTGAAGGCGAGAACCGTGGGCCGCCCGAAAGGGTGGCGGGCTTCCTCCCCCCAACAAGTTGGGGGGTCTCCGCCCGCGTGAGATTATGAAGGGGTTCGGTTTCACCGAGCACGGGGGGCCCGACCGGCTCGGGTTCGTGGAGATTGCCGAGCCTGTTCCCGGGCCCGGCGAGGTCCGGGTCCGGCTCAAGGCGGCCGCCTTCAACCGCCTGGACCTTTTCACGCTCCAGGGCATCCCCGGTGTCCCGGTCGAACGGCCCCATGTGCTGGGCTCCGACGGGGCCGGCGTCGTCGACGCGGTGGGCTCCGGGGTCGAGACTTCGCTCATGGGAGGCCGGGTCGTGATCAATCCGGGGCTGTGGGATGGAAGCTGCCCGGCCTGCCAACGGGGGCACGAGGAAGCCTGCCCTCAGTACCGGATCGTGGGGGAGCACACCCAGGGGACCGCCACCCGTTGGGTGACTCTGCCCCGGCGCAACGTCCATCCATTGCCGGACGATCGGGGGTTTGACGAAGCCGCGGCCGCGCCGTTGGTCTTCCAGACCGCCTGGAGGGCTCTCGCCACGGTCGGGGAGGTCGGTCCCGACTGCCGGGTGGCGATCGTCGGGGCCGGAGGGGGCGTGGTACCCGCCGCCGTCCAGGTGGCCCACCACCTGGGCGCGACGGTCACGGTCGCGGCCCGGTCGCGGGCCAAGGCCGATCGGCTGCGTCCCTTCGGGGCCTGCGAGACGGTCGAGTTCAATGAGGCCCATCCCCTCGACCGGGAGCTGTGGGCCGCGAGCGGCAAACGAGGCTACGATGTCATCTTCGACTCGGTGGGGGCACCGACCCTCCCCCGATCGGTCCGGGCGCTCTCCCGCGGGGGTCGGGCCGTGGTCATCGGGGCGACCGCCGGCCCGATCGTCTCGCTCGATGTACGGACCCTGTTCTGGCGTCAGGCCTCGATCCGGGGGAGCACGATGGCGAACGCCTCGGAGTTCGAGGCGATGTACGGGGCCTGGCGCCGGGGCGCCCTCCGATCGGTCATCGACTCCCGCTGGAGGTGGGAGGAGGCGTCCCGCGCGTGGGCGCGGTTCGATGCCCCGGACTTGCTGGGCAAGATTGTGCTCACTCTACCGGAGTGAACCCCCGGGCGTCCCGAGCACCTTTAAGCGGCGCCGAGAGTAACCGCGGTGTATGCCGGGAGATCTGGAGCGCGGTCGCCAGAAGATCGAATGGGCTCGCACGCACATGCCGATCCTCGAGGAGGTCCGGCGACGCTTCGAGCACGAGCAACCGTTCCGGGGACTGACCCTCTCGCTGGTGCTGCACGTCGAAGCCAAGACGGCCGCGCTCGCGCTGGCCCTTAAAGCCGGTGGAGCGGACGTCCACCTCGCCGCCGGTAACCCCCTGTCGACCGACGACGACCCGGTCGCGGCGCTCCGGGAGGCCGGGGTCCATACCCACGCGGTCAAGGGCGAGTCGATCGAGGAGTACCGGGCCGGGATCCGGGCGATGTGGACGGCCGACCCGGACGTGATCATCGATGACGGCGCCGACCTGGTCGCGTTGATCCACTCGGAGGGCCGCCGCCGGGGCCGCATCCGCGGCTCGACCGAGGAGACCACCACCGGCGTCACCCGGCTGCGGGCCCTGGAGCGCTCGAAGACCATGCTCTTCCCCGCGATCGACGTGAACGATGCGGACATGAAGCACCTCTTCGACAACCGCTACGGCACCGGGCAGTCCACGATCGACGGGATCCTGACCGCGACGAACCTGCTCCTCGCGGGCAAGGTCGCGGTCGTGGCCGGCTACGGGTGGTGCGGCAAGGGTGTCGCCGCCCGACTGCACGGGCTCGGCGCCGAGGTGGTCGTGACCGAGATCGATCCGGTACGGGCGATCGAGGCCCGTCTGGACGGCTTCCAGGTCCGGCCGATGCTCGAGGCCGCCCGCCGGGCCGACCTGATCGTCACGGTCACCGGCAGCACGCGGGTCGTCCGCACCGAGCACTTCCAGGTCCTGAAGGACGGCTGCCTGCTCGCGAACTCGGGCCACTTCGATGTGGAGGTTTCCCGGGCCGACCTCGAGGGGCTGGCCCTGGCCCACCGGCCGGTCCGGCCCCACGTCGAGGAGTACCGGTTCGCGGACGGCCGCCGGTGCTACCTGCTCGGGGAGGGGCGGCTGATCAACCTCGCGGCCGGGCAGGGCCACCCGGTCGAGATCATGGACCTCTCCTTCGCCCTCCAGGCGCTCAGCGCCGAGCACGTCGCCCGCCACGGGCTCGACATGGAGCCCAAGGTCTACCCCGTGCCCCGGGAGATCGACCAGGCGGTCGCCCGGGGCTCGCTCCCCAACTTCGGCGCCGCTGTCGACACCCCCACCCCGGAGCAAACGGCTTATGCGGCGAGTTGGCAGGGGGGCACATGACCCCGGTCAACCTGCCCGCCGAGCTCCGGTACGCCAAGACCCATGAGTGGGCGCGAGCCGAAGGGCCGATGGTCACCGTCGGCATCAGCGACCATGCCCAGGCCGAACTGACCGACATTGTCTTCGTCGATCTTCCGGCGGTCGGACGCCGGGTCGAGGCCGGGACCTCGATGTTGGTCCTCGAGTCGGTCAAGACCGTCGCCGATGTCTATGCCCCGGCCACCGGGACCATCCGGGAGGTCAACGTCGAGCTGAAGAGCCACCCCGAGTGGGTGAACCAGGAACCGTACGGGCGCGGCTGGCTGGTGCGGATCGAGGGGACCCCGGCCCCCGACCTCCTGACGGCCGACCAGTACCGGGCCCAGATCGGATAGGGCCCGGGCGAGGCGGTTACTCCCCCCGGAACTGGGGGGGCCGGCGCTCCAGGAACGCCCGCATGCCTTCCCGCCGGTCGGCGGTCGCGAAGGTCTGGCCGGCGCTGGTGCCTTCCAGGTAGAGGGCGGTCTCCAGGGGGCTCTCCATCCCGCGATCGATCACCTGCTTGATCCACCGGACCCCGAGCGGGGCCCGCTGGGCGATCAGCTCGGCCAGGCTCTGAGTCTCGTCGCGAGCCGAGGCCGCCGGGAAGACCCGGGCCACGAACCCCATCCGTTCGGCCTCGGCGGCCCGGACCGGCACCCCGGTGTAGGTGAGGAGCTTGGTCCGGCCCCGGCCGATGAGCCGGGTGAGCCGGCTGGCGCCCCCCATGCCCGGGTGGATGCCCACCGTGACTTCGGGCAGCCCCAGCTGGGCGTCGTCCGCCGCGACGATGAAGTCGGCGGCCAGGGCCAGCTCCAAGCCTCCCCCGAGTGCGTAGCCCTCGACCAAGGCGATGACCGGGGCCGGGAACTCCTCGATGCACCGGGCGACCCGCTGGCCGACGAAGCCGAAGGCGATGCCCTCCGCGTGGCTCTTCGCCTCCATCTCGGCAATGTCGGCGCCGGCGGCGAAGACCGGTCCGCTGCCCGCCAGCACCACGCAGCGGATCCCGGGCTCCCGGGCGAGCGATTGGAAGGTGGCCTCGACCTGCGACAGCAGCTCGGTGTTCAGGGAGTTGAGCACTTCGGGCCGATCGAGCAGTACCCAGACGACCGGTCCCCGGCGCTCGACCCGGACCCGCCGAAGCTCCCAGCGCGGGTCGCCGCGGGCGGCCCGGCTCCGAAGCTCGGCGGCGATGGGAAACTGGTCACCCCAGCGCTGGGCATAGGCCTCGACCAGCCGGAGGGCCTCCGGGACCCCGACGTCCGAGAGCAGGGCGAACGGTCCGACCCCACGGCGCAGTCCGACCATCGCCCCACGGTCGGTCGCCTCCGGGGTGGCGACCCCCTCTTCGACGAGACGGGTGGCGATGCCCACCGTGAGCCCGATGAACCGGTCCCGGACCCTCGGCTTGGCGGCCGGATCCACCGTCGTCTCCTTCCAGGGCCAGGGCCCGCCGCTCCGAAACTTCTCCTCCAGCAGACGGGAGGGGGCATAGGCCGGCCCAAAGGCCCGGGCGAGCGAGCTCTGGGCGTGGAACGCGATCGGAATCCCGGTCACATTCATGAGCTCGAAGGGGCCCAGCGTGGCCCGGAACAGTTCACGGCCCACCTCCTCGACCGTCGCCATCGATGCGACGTGCTCCTCGACCAATCGGCAGGCCTCGTTGAGGTACGGAACGAAGAAGCGGTTCACGCAGAATCCGGCGCTGTCGGTGGTGCGGATCGGGATCTTCCGGAGCCGGTAACCGAGACGGTCGAGTTCGGCCAGGACCTCGGGCCGGGTGGCCGGGCCGCCCACCACCTCGAGCAGCTTGTTGATGGGCGCGGGGAAGAAGAAATGGAGGCCCGCGAACCGTCCCGGGTCCGGGAACCCCTCGGCCAGGCGGCCGACGCTCAGGGAGGAGGTGTTCGTGGCGACGATGGTCTGCGGCCCCACGAGCCCGGCGAGCTCCCGGAACAGCGCCGTCTTGACCTCCAACTCTTCGAAGATCGCTTCCACGACCAGCACCGCGTCGGACACCGCTTCCTTGAGGTCGGTGGTGAACCGCAGGCGGGCGAGGACCTCCTCCCGGCGGGCCGCGGTCATCTTCTTCCGCTCGACCGCACCGGTGAGCATCCGCTCGACCTGCGCCCGTCCGCGGCTCAGGACCCGGTCGTCCACATCGCGGACCCGGACCGAAAAACCGGCCTGGGCGAACGCCTGAGCAATCCCGCTGCCCATGTTCCCGGCGCCGATCACCGCAATGGGTCCCGGAGGGGTGATAGATTGGACGCTCATCGTCTCCTGCTGAGGGCGACACCGCCCCGGGGGCTCCCGAGCCGGGCCCCGTATTTACCCTGTTGCGGACGTGCGGGCTCTTCGGCGGCGGAGGAGCGGTCCGGAACCTGACCGCCTCCAGAAATAGCCCCGGGAACTGGGGGAGGCCGGATGCCCGAACCCTCCCGCTCCTCCGACGAGGTCCGTCGGGACCCCGCGCGATGGGCCGAGGAGGAGCGCGCGCTCATCTGCGCCCTGGGGGGGTATGCGCTGCAGCTTTCGGGAGGATGGCTGGTGACCCATGAGCGACTGCCGGGCAGCCGCTTCAACTATATCGACATCGGGCCGCTGGCCCCCGCCCGAAGAACCGCCTTCCTCGAGCGGGCGCTGGACCACTACTTTCAACGGGCGCTCCGACCGATGGTCCGGTTGGATGCGTCGGCCGCTCCCGAGATTACCGAGAGTCTGGAGCGGCTGGGCTTCCGGGAACGTGCC
Source organism: Thermoplasmata archaeon (assembly GCA_021791335.1). Lineage (GTDB taxonomy): Archaea > Thermoplasmatota > Thermoplasmata > Lutacidiplasmatales > UBA184 > Lutacidiplasma. The sequence goes on along the minus strand of JAJYWS010000057.1, from coordinate 5,792 downwards.
GTCCCCCTCCGGCTGCTGGTCCGTGGTCCGCCACCGGATCCGGAGCTGCGCCCCCGGCGGACGGTCCGCCCGTTGACGGCCGATGAACTCCCGCTGCTCTACCGGCTCTGGGGGGAGTCCAAGGAGCTCCCCGAGATCCGGGCGTCCCTCGACGTGGCGGTCGCCGCTCCGGCCCGGGGTGAGGAGGTGATCCCTGTGGCCGCGATCCACGAATCGGGCCCGGCCTCGGTCGGGCTCCTGCATGGGTGGAACGGACTCTGGGGTCTCCACGCGGTCACGACCCTACCGGGCCACCGCGGGACTGGGTGGGCCTGCGACCTCACCCTGGGTTGCGGGCATCTTTCGGGAGCGGCGCGCGGCGTCGGGCTGGGGCTCCGGCTCGACTCCGACCGTATTCCCTCTCCGCTGGCGGCGGCCGGGTTTCACGGTCGGGCGCGCTACAGGATCTTCGAACTTCCCCACGATCAGGCTCTGGAGATCCCGCCGCCCGGGCCTCCCCAACCTCCCCGGTGGCGGCCGCCCCGGGCCCGGTCGCCTTGACTCGGGAGCGGCGGACGATCGGCGGAGCGGATGGGGGCGCGACCGGATCAGCTGCTCCGCCGGGCGTCGTCCAGCTTGAGCCGCTGCTCGAGCGACGCGATCGTCCGGATGGTCGGCAGTACGGTGTCCGCGTTCAGCGAGATGGAGTCGATGCCCTTGCGGACGAGGAACTCCGCGAACTCGGGGTAGACGCTGGGTCCCTGACCGCAGATCCCCACCGTCCGGCCCTCGGCATGGGCGCCTTCGATCAGCATCTCGACGGCGCGCTGGACCGCCGGGTCGCGCTCGTCAAAGTACCCCATCCGCCCGAGGGTCTCCGAGTCGCGGTCGGCCCCGAGGACCAGCTGGGTCAGATCGTTCGAACCGATCGAGAATCCGTCGCAGTGGTGCGAAAACTCCCGGGCGAGGAGCACCGTTGAGGGCACCTCGGCCATCAGGTAGAGCTTGAAGTCCCGAGAGCGGCGCAGGCCGGCCTCCTTCATCATCTCGGCGATCTGCTCGAGTTCCCAGGTGTTCCGGACGAACGGGAGCATGATCTGGGCGTTGCGGAGGTTGCGGTCGGTCCTGACCCGATGAATCGCCTCAAGTTCGGCCCGGAAGGCGGGCTGGTAGATGGGAGCGATATAGCGGGAGCAGCCCCGCCAGCCGATCATGGGGTTCTCCTCGACCGGCTCGAACTCCTCGCCTCCGGGCATCCCGCGGTACTCGTTGGTCTTGAAGTCGGAGGTCCGGATGATGACGGGTCGAGGGTAGAAGGCCTGGCAGACCTGGGCCAGCCCATCGGTCAGCCGCCGGACCAGTTCCTCCTTCTTGCCCTCCCGCAGCAGTTTCAGGGGATGCTCGCGGACGTGGGCCGTGAAGATGAATTCGATGCGGAGGAGGCCGACCCCCGAGACCGGGAGCCTCGCATACTCCTCGGCCTTCTCGGGAACGCCGACATTGACCAAAATCTTGGTCGCCGTCACCGGGGCGTGGTCGTGGCCATGCCCCCCGCCGGTCCCGGAGCCGCTGGTGGAGCCTCCCTTCGCGGAAGCCGCGTGGGCCGCGCGCTCCCGGCCGCGGAAGACCTGCCCGGTCTTGCCGTCGACCGTCACCTCCGTCCCGTCCGGGATGACCTTCGTGGCGGTCCGGGTGCCGACAATGCAGGGGACCCCGAGCTCCCGGGAAACGATCGCGGCGTGGCAGGTCATTCCGCCTTCGTCGGTCACGATCCCCGCGGCCCGCGCCATCGCCGGCACCATGTCCGGCGTCGTCATCGAGGTGACCAGGATCTCCCCATGAAGGAGCTTGGCCATCTCCGACGGGCCCTGGAGGATCCGGGCGACGCCGGCGGCTACCCCGGGGCTGGCGCCGAATCCGCGGGCGAGGGGAGCCTCGTCGGCGGCCGGCTCGTTCGTCGCAGGGGACGGTTTCGTCGGCGTCTCCGACGTCTGCGGAATGGTCGTCACGGGTCGGGCCTGGACAATGTAGATGGAGTCGGCATCCGCGCACCACTCGATATCCATGGGGCGGCGGTAGTGCGATTCGATCACCCGGGCCAGGGAGACGAGCCGGGCGATCCGCTCGTCCGAGAGCTTCTGGGCCGACCGCTCGGCGGCCGGGACCTCCTCGCGCCGGTTTCCCCCGGTCGACTGGCGGACGAGCCGGATCTTCTGCTCGGAGATCTGTTTGTGGATGAGCCGCTGGGTCTGCCCGTCGATGACGTAGTGGTCGGGGGTGACCTCACCTCCGACGATCGCCTCCCCGAGGCCCCAGCCGGCTTCGATGATGATCCGGTTCTCCCCGGTGTTGGGGTCCCGGGTGAACAGAATCCCGCTCACCCGGGAGTCGACCATCTTCTGGACGAGGACCGCGAGCCGAACCGTCCGATGGTCGAACCCCTTCTGGGTCCGGTACATGACGACCCGGGGGGTGAACAGCGAGCCCCAACAGCGTCGGATGGCGGAGAGGATCGCGTCGGTGCCCGTGATGTTGAGGTAGGTGTCCTGAAGGCCGGCGAACGACGCCCCCTCGAGATCCTCGGCGGTCGCGCTGGAGCGGACCGCACTGAAGCGGACGGAGTACTTCTCGGCAAACCGCTCGTAGGTCTGGGCGATCTCCCGCTGGAGTTCCGGGGGGAAGGGCGTCGCTTCGAAGGCCGAGCGGATCCCGGCGCAGATCCGTTCCACCTCCTCGGGCTTCTGAAGGTCCACCCGACCCATCTCCTCCTGGATGCGGGCCCCGAGCGGGGTGCTGTCCACGAACGCCTGGTAGGCGTCGGTCGTCACCACGAATCCCGGGGGGATCGGAAGCCCCGGGCCGACCAGTTCGCCGAGCTTGGCCGCCTTACCGCCCACCAAGGGAAGGTCGGTCTGGGCCACCTCCGATAGGGAAACCACGATGCGGCCCACGGGTCATTCCCTCCGCTCAAGGGTATAGCCGATCAGGTCCGACTGGGGCGAGTAGGCGTGAACTCTTCGGGCGTCGATGCATCGCCATTCGGACCCCTCCGCCGACTCGCTCACCAACTCCTTCCCCCGGTCTTCACGGCGTCCTCGCGGGGTAATTTCGTAGTAGTGAATCGTCCCGCCCCGCGCGACGCGCCCCATCAACGGGGCAAGGTACTTAATCCCTTCGTGGGGAAGATTGAGGATGGCCCGATCGGCGACCTCCGAACCGGCGAGAAGCTCCTCCACCCGCTCGGTACGCGCCTCCACCGGGCCGCCGGCCGGCAGCGCCGCCAGGGTCCGCTTCAGGAGTTCGATGGCGTCGGGATTGGAGTCGACCGCGACGATCCGCCCGGCCCGCCGGGTGCGGGCGATGTGGGCCGTGAATGGACCGACCCCGCAGCACAGATCGAAGACCGTCTCACCGGTACGTACCGCCGAGGCGACCCGGTGGTGCTCGTGGGCGAGCCGCGGGGAAAAGTACGCACGTTCGAGGTCGACCTGTAGTCGGACTCCATATTCGGAGTGGATCGTCGCCCAGGATCCGGTACCCGCCAGCCGCTCGAGAAGACGGATCCGGTGGGGTCCGTGGACGCCCCGATCCGCCCCGACCAGCCGCGCGCCCGGTACGAAGGCGCGCAGGGCCTCTCCAATCCGGTGGGGGTCGATCGCGCAGTCGTCGGGAATGCGGACCACGACAATGTCTCCGATGACATCGAACGAGCGGGGCAGGGCGAAGGAACGATCGGCAGTCTCCCGAAGGAGGTCGCCGTAGTCCCGGGCCGGAGGCTCCGCCGCCGGCGGGAACTCGGCGGTCTCGAGCGAACCCCACTCGCTCGGGAGCTCCGCTCCGTCGACGAGCGGCAGGAGGAGGTCATCCTGATCGACCCGGATGCGGACACCGTGGCGCAGGATCCCGCGATCCTGCAGCGCCCGGCGGACGGTTTCCCCCCGGGCGCGCGGGACCCTCAGTGCGCGGCTGATCATGATGGGGGGGTTCGGTCGAGACCCAGCAACCGCGGCAGCAGCTGGGCGCCGCGCAGCGTGCCGAGCGAGCCCCGGCGGGCCGACGCCTCCCCAAACTTGGGCGGAGGGACCGTCGCCGGTTCCGCCGCGACACCGGCCCCCCAGAGGAGGAGCGGTACCGGGTCGTCCGAATGGCCCTTCAGGATCGCCGGCGTCGCGTGGTCGGCCGTCACGGCAAGTCGGATCCGGCCCGGATCCAGCCCCTTCAAGAACGGCCCGAAGAACGACCGGTCGATCGCTTCGATGACCTCCTGCTTCTGGAGCGCCTGCCCATCATGTCCCGGTTCATCCGGACCCTTGAGATGGACATAGACGAACGGGGACTCTTCGAGGAGCTTCCGGGCGGCGTCGGCCCGGGCGCCATACCCGGCCTCGCGGTCGGGTCCCATCGGGCCGACGAACCGGTCGACCAGGCCCAACCGGCGGGCGATGCCCCGCTCGACCGGCATCTCCGTGAGCGCGCCGCCCCGGAGCCCGTACTTGCGCTCGAAGGTGACGGGAATGCGGGCGCCGGGGGTACCGGAGTTGCGCAGCAACAGCCCGTTCGCGATCTTCCGCCCGGCGAGGGCCCGCCGGGCGTTCACCGGATGGGCGGCGAGCAGATCGAGCGCCCGGGCGACCCAAAGGTTCACGGCCGCGGCCGTCCGCTCGGCGGCGGGCGTGCCGTCGAGGGCGGCGATCGGGAGGATCCGGGGATCGTCCGCTCGTCGGGCGGCGCCGAGGCCCCCGGTACGTGCGTAGAAGGGATCCGTATTCGAGAGATTCGGTGAGATCGGGGAGTGCGGGGGTTCCGTATGCAGCACCACGACCCCCCGGTGACCGACCGAGGCCGCCACGCGTACCTCGATTCCCTGGTCGTCGAGCAGCCGTGCCGCGGTCAAGGCGCGCGCGAGCTCCTGGGCCTCCGAGGTGCTCAGTGACCGGCCCACCCGGGAGTCGAGGACCCGACGGTCGCCGTCGATGGTGGCAAAGTTCATCCGGAAGGCCACATCGTCGGGGGCCATCGGGAGGCCGAGCCCCTCCGCTTCGAGGACTCCCCGACCGGGCGAGTCCTCGACCGGATCGTAGCCCAGCAGGGCGTACACCCCCGCATCCGACTCGGGGGCGATCCCCGGTCCCACCACCAGGATCTGGCCCAGTTGGCCCTCCCGGGCGAGGCGATCCAGATTGGGGGTGGCGGCCGCTTCGACCGGGCTCCGACCGCCGGTGTCAGGATGCGGGCGATCCCCCAGCCCGTCCAGAATCACCAGGGCGTATCGGAGTTCGGTGGATGAGATCATGGCCGCCTCGTTCCCTTTGACCTTATAAACTACCCGTCGCCTAGGGGACGCCACCGTGCAGCCGGCGAGCGGGATTAAGGGTTTCCTGAGCAGTACACCGGGCAAGGTCCTCCTGCTGGCCGTCGGGATCCTCGCCACCGCGACCAGCTTCACCTACCTCGGGATCATTGCCGCAATCCCGATCATCCTGCTGGCGGGCCTGGCGCTTCCCATCTGGGTGGGCCTCAAGCGCCCGCGCTACCTCGCGCTCACGGGCCTGGTTATCCTGGTCGTGGCAGGCGCGATCATCGCCCCGCTCCTGACGCAGGAGGTCATGATCCCGAGCCCCGCCGTGAGCTCATCCCCGGTCAACTCCACGAACCCGTACAGCATGATCCTGCAGAACGCCTCGGTCAACCCCTTCAACGCCGCTCCCGGCACCAACTTCACCTGGACGGTGACCGTCTATCCGCAGTACATCCCTAAGGGCAATACCAGCCCCCTCTGGCTCAACCTCAACCTGATGAACATCGCCGGGGCC
>JAJYWS010000004.1 GCA_021791335.1 Thermoplasmata archaeon | reverse complement strand
TCGAGGTGAGCTTCGGCCAGCCCGTGGCCCCCGAGCGACTGGCGGCGGTCCTTCCCATCGCCTTCCAGCTCACGGTCGTGAACGATCGGGTGTTCCGGATCCGGTTCCTCCGCAACGATCCCAAGGGGGCCCAGCTCCTCCAGTTCCTCCTTCCGATCGGACGGATCGTCGACTTCCGGGATCTGCCCACCGACTGGACACCGCCGCCCCCGCCTTCGATGGAACGCCCCACGGCACGGACCCCGGCAGTATCGGATCTCGCCCGGATCCGCAACTAGACCCGCTACACCTTCCGGATGACCTCGAAGGAGGTCTTGCTCGGCGGCCGGAAGACACTGAGGATGACCGTCCCCCCTTCGTAGAAGGCGACGACGAACTGGAGGGCGAACATCTTGAGCGAGTACTTCCACGAATGGAGCGAAGCCGCGCCGTACTGGTAGGCCAAAAAGTACGCCGCAAGATTGAAGGCCGACATCGAAAAGACCAGCGGGTCGATCGGCAGGAGCAGCACGTTGTCGGCGACCAGGAGGTAGATGCCAATGAACCCGGTCCAGCCGAGGATGTATCGGTAGATGCCAAAGTAGTAGGTGAACGGGCTCACCTCCCGGATCACGGGGCCGGCCCGGAAGAACGAGAACAGCCACCGGCGCCGCTGCTTGAAGAAGTCGGACCGGGATGTGGGCGGGGAAATCTCGACGAACGCGGGGATGAATCCGAATCGATACCCCCGGGTGTAGACGTAGAGCGCCATCAGGAGATCCTCGGCACCGTAGGTGCCGTAGTCCCAGCCGATCTCGGCCGCCACGTCGGCCCGGACGACCAACCCCTCCCCATGGGCGATCCGGGGGACATGCCCGCGGTTGAACTGCCGACAGAAGACCTCACAGTCGGTGACCCGGATGAAGTCCGCCAGGGTGGAGAGGAGATGGTGCCCGACGGCCCGGAGGTGGATCATCCCCTGGCCGGCGTCGTACGGCATCCCGTAGACGTACCGGACATAGTCCCGGGTGACCACGCTGTCATCGTCCATGAAGATGATGTAGGTCTCCCGGCCGTACCCCTTCTCGGCCAGCCAGAGGGTGCCGAAGTGGAGCGCCCGCATCTTGTTGCGGGACCCCTTCGGCGCCTGGTAGGTCTTCGGCACGACGATCTCCCGGGCCGAGTAGGCGAATCCGTCGCGCTCCTCCTTGATCACGAACTGTTCGATGGGAAACCCATAACTCTGGATCCGGGCCAGGATCTGCTGGACCACCTCGGGGTTCTGCCCGTTGGTGCAGATCACCGTGATGATCCGGCGTCCCGGTTTGGGCGGCAGGAACGTCGGGATCGGCCGAAACAGGAGACCCCGAACGATGCCGGCCGTCTGGACCAGGGCGATGGGAAAGTACATGGCCACAAATACAGCAGAAGCCACTTCGAGCCAGAACAGGTTCGCCATCCCGAGGGTCCGCGGCGACCAGCCCCCTTCCGGTAGATAACCCATTAACTGGAATGGGCCTGACTCCCCCGGGTGGGATCTTGACCCGGGGAGAAGATCGCGATCCGAAACGCTCCACCACGGAACCGGCCTTGTCCCGTCCCAGACCCGACAACAACCTTACCGTCGATTCGGCGCCGGAGGCGGCTTCCCCCCGCCGGCGTGTGTTGGTCGTCCGCTCCCAAGGGGTCGAAATCGTGTCCATCCGCTTCGACCGGCGCCGGGCGCGTGTGGATCTTGGCCTCGGCGGACCCCCGGGAGAGCCCGGCCTCCCGCTCCCGGCGCTTCCGCTGCGCCGGGCGCTCGCGCTCGCCTCGCTGCTGGCCCGAAGGGGCTGGACGCTCGATCTAGATCGCCACGGCCGGCCCCTGTTCACCCTGGGACGGGAGGCGCCCGCCTGGGCCGGCCATCTGGGCCCCCACGTCCGGGGGATGGCCGAGTGGCTGCGTCCCTAGGCGGTGTGCTGGGCCGCGTGACCCGCGGCGAGGGCCTGGCGTTCGGGCTCACTCATCTCCCGCAGGTGGACCGAAACACTCACCGAGCCGTTCAGTTCCACCGCGAACCGGGTGCCCGGCAAGTGGACCCGGATGCCGTCCAGCTGCACTTCCAGTTGGCTGTGTTTGTCGGTCAGCGCCTCGATGGCGCCCTCAATCATGCCCTTGGTCAGATCGCTCTCCACTTCGCTCTTCATGTTCACTCAGTCCCCCTTGGGTAAGGGACGTCGTGAGTTATACGACTTCCGCTGCGATAAGGGACCGGATTCCGTCGGAACAATGCCTATGAAGCCCGACTTGGTGGGGTCCCCGTGGAGCCCCACTCTCACCCCACCACGCTCTCGGACTTCATTCTGGGGAGCCAGGACGGCATCGTCAACGTCCTCGGAATCCTGCTGGGTCTGCTGGCGGCGGGGACCAGTTCCAAGCTGATCCTGATCGCCGCGCTCGCGGCCCTGGCCGCCGAGTCGATCTCGATGGGAGCGGTCGCCTACACCAGCACGCTCTCCCGTCGATCCTTGTATCTGAGCGAGGTCGAACGGGAACGCCGGGAGATGGTGGAGGTCCCTGAGGAGGAGCGCCGGGAGGTCCGGGAGATTCTCGGCGGCTGGGGGTTTGACGGGGCGGAAAAGGAGGAGATGCTCCGCCGCATCGAGTCGAAGCCCCGGGCCATGCTCGATATCATGATGGCCTTTGAGCTCCGACTGGCCCCGGTCCAAGCCGACCAGGCCCGACAGAGCGCGCTCCTGGTCGGCGGGGCCACCGTGGTGGGATCGTTCATCCCCCTTCTCCCGGTCTTCTTCACCTCCAACCCCTGGGCGATCGGGATCGGATCGGTGGTCCTGAGCGCCTCGATGCTCTTCGCGGTCGGGTGGTACGAGGCCCGGACGACCCTGGGTTCGCTCTGGACGAGCGGCACCCGCATGGTCGTGATCGGTCTCGTCGCCGGGTTCGCCGGATTCCTGATCGGCCATGTCCTGGGCGCCCTCCCCTGAGAGGGTCAGGCGACGATCCGGACGCCGACACCCCAAGGTCAGGCGGTCGACCCTCGGAGCCTTCGAGCCTCCCGGTCCAGGAACGGCTCGACCGACTGGAGGGGCCGGTCGAGCCCGACATACGGGGGCGGGCCCAGCCGGTCGCTCAGAAGCCACTCCACCTCGTACGCATAGATGAGCGTCGAGCCGAGATCCTGAATGAGCCGGGCCACCGCGACCGACATCCCGGGGGAGAGGCGGACGTAGCGTGGGGGTTGCCCCAGGGCCGCGAACATCCGGTCGAGAAGGTCCAGGTACCTCCACCGCCGGGGTCCCCCGAAGACGAGGCTCCGGGAGCCGGGAAGCGCCGCCTCTCGCCGAAGGATCGCCGCCAGGTCGTCCGCGGCAAGGGGGCTCACGTGGTACTCCCCGCTCCCGAACAGAGGAAACCGCCCGTACCGTCGCATCAGCCGGAGCATGACTGTGAGTAACCGGTCCCCCGATCCGAAGAGCATGGACGGTCGCACGATCGAGTAGTCGAGGGCGCTCGCGGCCAAGGCCCGGTCGACTTCGCGCTTGTAGGTGAGGTAGGGAAGGCCCTGCTCCAGCGATGCGGGGGCCGGCGGGACACTGATGTGCACCCATCGCAGCCGGGGAACCTGCTCGCCGGCCCGAAGGGCGCGGCCCAGGCCGTCCGCCAGGGCCCGGAACCGTCGGGCCGATCCGTACCGGTGCCAGGCCACGTTCAGGACCAGATCCACGCCTCGGAGCTGTCGGGCCCAATCCACAGCGCCCCCCAGATCTGCCGGAACCCATTCGACCCCCGCCGCCGCCTCCCCTTCGACCCGGTGCCGGTGGAGCGATCGGATCTGCCAGTCGGCCGAGAACTCCCGGAGGATGGCCCGGCCCACGAGCCCGCCGCCCCCCCCGAGGAGCAGGAGACGCCGGGGAGCGCCCGGCCCGGTCATGCCCCGGGCTCCGGGGACGGAACGGCCCCGAGGGTCGAGGACGCCGGCCCCGGCTCGAAGAGCTCCGTCCATGCCCGGGCCACCTCCGCCCGGACCGGCCCCAGGGCCACCGGCCGTCCCAGCTCCCGCTCCATCGAGGTCATGACCTCGCCGGAGAAGCCGCACGGGTGGAACCGGGCGAAGGTCGCCAGGTCGGTCGAGACGTTCAACGCGAACCCATGGAAGGTGACCCACTCCTCGACCGCGATCCCGACCGAGGCGATCTTCCGCTGCCCGTCGATCCAGACCCCCCGGCGTCCGGCCACCCGGGTCGCCGGTAGGGACCAGGGCGCGAGCGCACGGACCACCAGCTCCTCGAGGCCGTGGACGAACCGACGTACGTCGCGTCCCCGCGGTTCCAGATCCACGAGGGCATAGCCCACCAGTTGGCCGGGCCCATGGTAGGTCGCCTTACCGCCCCGCTCCACATGGACCACCGGAAGGCCGCTTGCGACCGCGGCCCCGTCATCCCCCTCGACCCCGACCGTGACGACCGGCGGGTGCTCGACGAGGATCAGGGTGTCCGCGATCCGGCCGGCACGACGCTCGCGGCGGAGCCGGCGCATCTCGTCGAGGGCAGCGCCGTACTCCCGCTCGCCCCAGTCAACGAGGGGCATGAACGACGGTCCGGCGGCTGACGTGCATCGGTTCGTTGAGCCAGAGCAGAGCGGCCTCCGAGAGCGCCTCACTGAAGGTCGGATGGGGGTGGATCGTCTGGGCGATGTCCCGGACCGAGGATCCCATCTCCAGGGCGTGCGCCACCTCGGCGATGTAGTCGCCGGCCCCCTCGCCGGCGGCATGGGCCCCCAGGAGCAGACCGGTCGCGTCGTCGCCGACGATCTTGACCCATCCGTCCAGGGCATGCGAGGCATGGGCCCGGCCCAGGGCCGCATACGAAAACCGGACCTCCCGGGCGGCGGGATAGCCCCGGGCGGCGGCCTCCGCAGCGGTCAAACCGACGGTCGCGAGCTCCGGGGTGGTGAAGACCACCGACGGCATCGCCTGGAAGTCGTAGCGGGTCGGCCGCCCCGCAATGGCCTCGGCGGCAACGATCCCTTCCCGGTAGGCCTTGTGGGCCAGCATCGGGAGACGCGCGACGTCCCCGGCGGCGTAGATGTTCGGCAGGTTGGTCCGCTGCTGGGCGTCCACCCCGATGAATCCGGTCTTGGGGTCGGCCGTGACCCCGGCCTCGGCGAGGCCCAGGTCCCGGCTCTCCGGCCGCTTTCCGATGGTCACGAAGAGCATCTCGGCGGAGAGCGGCTGCGGCCCCTGGGGGCTCTCGACGTCGAGCGTCAGCGAGCTCCCCGAGCGGTCGAGCCGGAGGGCCCGGGTTCCCGTCCGGACCGAGACCCCCGAGCGCTCCAGTGCCCGGGTGAGCTCCCGGGCGAGGTCGGCGTCGAGTCCGGGAAGCAGCTGGGGCATCAGCTCCACGATCGTGACGGCGACCCCCACCCGGGCCATGAACTGACCGAGTTCGCACCCCGAGACGCCCCCGCCCAGGACGATCAAGCTCTTGGGGAGATGGTCGAGGCCCAGGAGATCCCAGGCGTTGATCACCCGTTGCCCGTCCGTCTCGAATCCCGGCAGGGTCACGGGCACCGCGCCGGTGGCGATGAGGGCGGCGGTGAAATCGATCCGTTCGCTCCCGCCGTCCGGGGCGGTGAACTGGGCCGATCGGGGACCCGTGAACCGGGCCTCGCCCTGAAGGACCGTGACGCCGGCCGCCTTGAGCAGCGTCTGGACCCCCTGACGCTCCTTGGCCACGACCTCGGTCTTCCAGCGTTGGGTCCGGGCCATGTCGAAGCGGACGTGGTCGGCAGTGACCCCGATCTCGGGGCCCTCCTGGGTCAGCTGGGCGTAGAGCCGGGAGGCGTGGATCAGGGCCTTGGAGGGGATGCAGCCCCGATTCAGGCACTCGCCGCCCAGATCCCGGCGTTCGACCAGCAGGACCTTCTTCCCCAGCTGGCCCAGTCGGATCGCGGCCATGTAGCCGGCCGGACCGCCGCCCAGCACCAGCACTTCGGTCGTGCGCGCATACGTCCCCGCCATGGTGGTTCCTCCGTCCCTTCTTGGGCGGCGCTAGCCGCCGCCCCGGGAGACCGTGTCGCGGAAAAGCGAATCGGGCGGGGGAAGGGGGGTCGCCTCCGCCCGTTCGACGGCGCCGCGGACCTGGGCGTCGGCGTCCGCGGTCCAGTCCGCCTCTTCGGCGGGGGAGGTCAGACCCTCGGCCGAAAGCCAGGACCGGAGCCGGTCGACCGGATCGTGGGCCCGCGCCCGCGAGGTCCAATCGGGCGGCTGGTAGCGGGTGGGATCGTCGGAGGTGGAATGGGGGGTCATCCGGTAGAGGATGAACTCGAGCAGGCTCGGGCCCTCCCCCCGACGGGCCTGTTCGATCGCCCGGCGAAGCTCGGCGTAGGCCGCGACAAAGTCGGTCCCGTCGACCTGTCGACCCGGTAGGCCGTAGGCCGAGGCCTTGATCGCCAGGCTGGGGGCAGCGGTCTGGCGTTCGACCGGGATCGAGATCGCCCACTGGTTGTTGGTGCAGCAGAAGACGACGGGCGCCTTCCAGACCCCGGCGAAGTTGAGGCCGGCATGGAAGTCGTTGGAACTGGTCGCGCCGTCCCCGAAGAAGGCGAGGGTCACCGAGGGGTCGTGCCGGTACTGGGCCGCCCGGGCGAGCCCCACCGCGTGGCTGATCTGGGTGCCGATGACGCTCGACATCGCCAGGTAGTGGACCTCCCGAGCGGTCGGGTGGCAGGGCATGTTCCGCCCGAGCGCCGGGTCGAGCGCATCGGCGAACAGGTGATGGACGTAGGTCGTGAGATCGTGCCCCCGGACCAGGGCCACCAGCTGCTCCCGTAGGCCGGAGGCGATCCAATCCTCGGGCCGGCCGACGAGGCCGGCCGCGACGTTGACGGCCTCCTGACCGGTCGAGGCCCCGTAAAAGCCGATCCGCCCCTGCCGCTGGAGCGCCTGCATCCGGGCGTCCAGGGCCCGGGCCCGGAGCATCCAGTGGAAGGCGGTCCGGAGGATCTCCGCCCAATCCGAGCCCAAACGTTCCTCGACCTCGCCGCGTCGGTAGGGCAGCGGGACCGGCGCCCCCGGCTCGGTCATGCCAGTTCGGCGAAGAGCCGGTGCGGGTCCTCCAGGAACCCCTTCACCACCGCCAGGAACTGGGCCCCCTCGATCCCGTCGATCACCCGGTGGTCGAGCGAGATGGAGAGGTTCATCAGGTCGGCCGGCCCGATCGACCCGTCCGCGCGGTAGACCGGCCGGCGGACGATCTTGTGCACCCCAAGGATGCCGACTTCGGGGTAGTTCAGGATCGGGGTCGCCAGGACCCCGCCGAGCGCGCCCAGGCTGGTGATGGTGAAGGTGCTGCCCGAAAGCTCGGCCCGGGACAGGGTCCCGGCCTTGCCCCGGGTCGACAGGTCCTGGAGGCTCCGGGCCAGTTCGGCCACGCTCTGGCGATCGGCATGGTGGATCACCGGGACGATGAGCCCTCCCGGAGCCGCGGCGGCGACGCCGATGTGGTAGCCGGAGTGGATCACGAGCTCCTGGTGCTCATCGTCCATGCGCGCATTGAGCCTCGGGTGGGCCCGCAGGCCGGCGATCACCGCCTTGATGATGAACGGCAGGTAGGTGAGCTTCGCCCCGGACGCCTCGACATGCTTCGCCATCCGATCCCGGAAGCGGACCAGTTCGCTCACATCGATCTCTTCGACGTAGGTGAAGTGGGCGGCCCGATGCTTCGACTCGGCCATGTGGTCCGCGATGACCCGCCGAAGCCCGCGGATCGGCTCGCGCTGGACCGGCTCCTCCCCTCCCGGCACGGCCGGCACCCGAGCCGCAGGGGGGGCACCGGACGGCGGTCGGGTCGTCGGCGCCGGGGTCGGTGCTGGGGCGGGTGCCGAACCGGTCGACGAAATCGGCAGGTCGGCTTCGGTGATCTGGCCCTGGGGGCCGGAGCCGTGAACCGTGGAGAGGTCGATCCCGCGCTCGGCCGCCAGTCGCCGGATCCTCGGGGGGGCCAGGATCCGGGCGCCGGCGGACGGGGGCGTCGCGGGAGCCGCTCCCGGACTCGGGGCCGGCGCCGAACGGGGCGCCGCCGGCGGGGCGGCAGACGCCGAGCCGGACGACGGTGGGGGCGAGGGGGCGTCGCCGGTGTCAATGGTGACGAGCGGGCCGCCGACCTTGACCTTGGCTCCGACGGCGGCGTGGAGTTTTGTGACCCGTCCGGTCCGGGGGGAGGGGATCTCGACGTTGGCCTTGTCGGTCAGGACGCTCACCAAGGGAGCGTCCTCGGTGATCCGGTCCCCCTCCTTGACGAACCATTGGACGATCTCGCCTTCGGCGACGCCTTCGCCGATGTCGGGCAGCTTGAACTCGAACGGCATACTGGCCTCCCCCTACCCGGTCCGCCCGACCTGCCGGGCGGCGTCCAGAATCCTCTCCTCGGAGGGGAGGTAGAGATGCTCGAGCGCATAGGGGAACGGTGTATCGTAGCCGGTCACCCGGAGAATCGGAGCCTTGAGGCTGTAGAGCGCCTTTTCGGCCACCAGCGCCGCGATCTCCGCCCCGAACCCTGCCGTGCGGGCCGCCTCATGCACGATGACGAGCCTCCCGGTCTTTTCGACCGACGCCAGCAGTGCGGCCTCGTCGAGCGGAACCAGGGTGCGGAGGTCGATGACCTCGGCGCTCAGCCCGTCCTCGGCGAGCCGTTCGGCGGCCGCCAAGGTCGGCACCATCATCGCCCCATAGGCGACCAACGTAAGATCGGTGCCCTCCCGGGCGATCCGGGCCTTCCCGAAGGGGATCCGGTAGTCCCCGTCCGGCACCTCCCCGGTCACCGATCGGTAGATCCGCTTCGGCTCCAGGAACATCACGGGGTCCTCGTCGTGGATGGCGGTCAGCAGGAGCCCCTTCGCGTCGGCCGGGGTCGACGGGATGACGACCTTGAGACCGGCGGTGTGGCAGAAGAACGCCTCGGTGCTCTGGGAGTGGTAGAGGCCCCCCCGGATCCCGCCGCCGTAGGGCGCGCGCACGACGACGTGGCACGGATACTGCCCCCCCGACCGGTACCGGAACTTGGACAGTTCGCTCACGATCTGGTCGAACGCCGGGTAGATGAAGTCGAGAAACTGGATCTCCGCGACCGGCTTGAGGCCGTAGAGCGCCATACCGATCGCCGTGCCGACGATCCCGCACTCGGAGAGCGGGGTATCGATGACGCGTTCGGCCCCGAACTCCTTCTGCAGGCCCTCGGTGGCCCGGAACACCCCCCCGTTGGTCCCGATGTCCTCCCCGAGCAACAGGACGTCGGCGTCCTGCCGCATCGCCTCGGCGAGGCCCCGGTTGACCGCCTGGACGAGCGTGAGTTCGGTCATTCGTGCACCACCTTCCGCTCCAGCAGTCCGAGCAGCTCGCGCCGCTGGTGCTCCAGTTGGGGGGTGCGTTCGGAGAAGACATCGTCCAGGAAGGAGGTGGGGGGCAGGGGCGGCGTCCCCTCGGCCGCCTTCCACGCCTCGGCAATGCGGCTCCGGGCCTCGGTCCACAGGGCAGTGTCTTGCGCCTCGGTCCAGCCTGGGGTCTTCATGATCTCTTCCTTGGTTCGCAGCAGCGGATCCCGGCGGCGCCACTCGGCGACCTCGGCGTCGCTGCGGTAACGCTTGGGATCATCGGAGGTGGAGTGGGGGCCGAACCGGTACACCTGGGCTTCGATCAGGGTGGGACCATCCCCGGCGAGCGCCCGGGCCCGGGCGGTGGCCACGGCCCGATAGACCTGGCCCAGATCGGTCCCATCGACCACCACCCCGCCGAATCCGTACGCCTCGGCCTTTTCGGCCAGCGTGGCGCTCATCGTCTGGTGCGACCGGGGCATCGAGATCGCCCACTGGTTGTTCTGGCAGAAGAAGATCGTCGGGCTCCGGTAGACTCCGGCGAAGTTGAGGCCCGCGTGGAAGTCGTTGGTGCTGGTCGAACCGTCGCCGAAGAACGCCACGGTGACGACGGCGTCGCCCCGGCGCCGAGCGGCCAGGGCCGCTCCGACCGCCTGCGGAATCTGGGTGCCCAACGGGCTCGACGCGACGACGAAGTTCTGGGCCCGGTAGCCGTAGTGGTTCGGCATCTGGCGGCCCTTGAGCCGGTCGCCCGAATTCCCGATGAACTGGTCGAGCAGTTCCTGGATGGGGACCCCGCGGACCAGGGCGACCCCGAGTTCCCGGTACGCCGGAAAGACCCAATCCTTCGGATCCAGGGCCAGGGCGCAGCCCACCTGGGCCGCCTCCTGCCCTTCGAGCGGCACGTAAAATCCGATCCGCCCCTGCCGTTGGAGCGACAGGCAGCGTTCGTCCATGGCCCGGGCCAGCACCATCGTCCGGTAGGCCTCGACCCAGGCCGACGGCGGAAGGTCGAACTCGCCGGAAGAAACGCGGGCGTCCGGGGTCAGCGTTGCGTTCGCCATGACCGATCCGGCGGACGGAGCCACGAATTCGCATAAACCTTTGCGCGGCCCGTCTCGGACTCCCCCGGGGCCGGCCGTCCTCCCCGGCCCCCTCCCTGCCCCTCGGGGCCTCCTCCGGGGAGCTGAATTACAGGGTTAAATAGACCCCCGGGTCCCGACAGCCCCTATGACGCCCGATCCCGCCATCGAGGCCCGCGGGGTCCGGCGGGTGTTCGAGTCCCGAAAGGGGTTTCTCTTCACGGAGAAGAGCCGGACCGAGGCCCTTCGGGGGGTCGATCTTCGGGTCGAACCGGGGGAGATCTTCGGGCTGCTCGGACCCAACGGCGCCGGAAAGACCACCTTCACGAAGATCCTGTCGACCCTCCTGCTTCCCACCAGCGGGGAGGCCCGGGTCCTGGGCATCGATGTGGCCCGGAACCCGCAGGCGGTCCGTCCCCGGATCGGTCTGGTCCTCGGGGGGGAACGGGGCCTCTACAACCGCATCAGCGCCCGCGAGAACCTGCGCTACTTCGCCGATCTCTTCGGGCTTCCCCCCGCCCTCCGCGACCGGAGGATCCAGGAGGTCCTCGACCGGGTCGGGCTGACCGAGGCGGCCGACCGGCGAGTGGAGGAGTACTCCCGCGGCATGAAGCAGAAGCTCCACCTCGCCCGCGGGATCCTGCACCGACCCGAGCTCCTCTTCCTGGACGAACCGACCATCGGGCTCGACCCGAAGAGCGCCCGGGAGACCCGCAAGCTGATCCGTTCGCTCGTCAGCGACGGGGTCACGATCT
Source organism: Thermoplasmata archaeon (assembly GCA_021791335.1). Lineage (GTDB taxonomy): Archaea > Thermoplasmatota > Thermoplasmata > Lutacidiplasmatales > UBA184 > Lutacidiplasma. The sequence continues at coordinate 10,820 of JAJYWS010000004.1, read as the reverse complement.
TTTTGACCACCCACTACATGTTCGAGGCCGAAGAGCTCTGCCAACGGCTCGCGATCCTGAGCAAGGGGCAGATCGTGGCCCGGGACACCGTCGCCGGCCTGCGCCGCTTGGTGGGCGGGGACACGACGGTCGAGGTGGAGGCCTACGGCTTCGAGGACGCCGAGATCGAACGGCTCCGCCACCTCCCCGGCGTGGGCCGGATCCTGAGCGAGGAGTTCGGGCCCCGCCTGCGGCTCACCCTGAGGAGCAGCAGTTCCGAGCTCACGGCGGGGGCGGTCCGCTCGGCCCTCGGCACGGCCCACCCCGACCTCATGGTCCGGGAGCGGCGGACCGTTCTCGAGGACGTCTATCTGGACCTGGTCGAGGAGGAGGCGGCATGAACGTTCCGGCGACTCCCCTCACGATCTCCCGGTTCCGGTCGACCGCCGCGTCGGTGCGGCTCTCGGTGCTCCAGTTTGTCGCCGACCCTCAGTGGTTGATCCCGTCGATGATCGCCCCCATCATCTTCGGGATCGTGGCCTACCAGCTGGTCCTGGGCTCGGGCCCGTACTTCGTCGTGTACGCGATCCTCGGCGCCGGGATGATGAGCATGTGGGGCCAGACCCTGTACGGGAGCGGCTGGGCGACCGGCCAGGACCGGGTGTTCGGCACCCTGGAACCCACCCTGCAGGCCCCCACGCCGTACGTCTACGTGGTGCTCGGACGGATCCTCTGGAACGTCGTTTCGGGGCTGGTGGGCGGGGCCATCGTCTACGTCGTGGTGGTCGCCGAGTCGGGCCAGATCCCGGCGGTGGTCAATCCGCTGCTGTTCGTCGTGCTGTTCCTCTTCGTGATGGTCACGCTCGCGAGCGTCGGGGTGATCCTCTCGGCCTTCTACGTCTACACCCGCTTCGCCGGGTTCATCCAGAACATCGGCGAGTTCGCCTTCTATGTCGGTACCGGCTGCATGTTCCCGGTGATCTTCCTCCCCTGGTGGACCAACCCCGTCTCGCTGGTCTTTCCGCCCACCTGGGCCCTCGATGCCCTGCGGTATGGATCGATTCCGGGGTACCAGGGGTTTGCCTGGGGCTTCGGCTGGGACCTGGTCGGCGCGGTCGCGACCATGACGGTCTACCTGGTCCTCGCCGGGCTCGTCTTCCACCGGGTCGAGCGGCATGTGCTGGAGGTGGGGACCCTTGGCGACTACTGAGGCGGCCGCGGTCGTCCGAGCCCGCCCGACCTTCTGGCGGAACTTCTGGACCAATGCGATCCTCTCGCCGCGTACGACCCTCGGGTTCATGCGGATCGACTTCGTCCTGGGGACGATCTTCGTGATCCCGCTCATGCAGATCCTCTTCTTCGCCCTCACGGTCCAGCTCGGGAACGGCGGCGCGAGCGGGATCGCCTTCGTCGCGGTGGGCAATGCGGTGGCCACCGTGACCTACCCGAGCATCTTCTCGGTCTGCCAGACCACCGACAGCGAGAAGGAACAGGGGACGATGGAGCACCTCCTGGTCTCCCCCGCCCCCCGGTTCCCGATGTATGTGGGACGGGGTCTGATCCCCATCCTGATTTCGCTCGCGACCGTCACGGTGGGTCTGGTCTACGCGGTCCTGTTCTTCGGCGTCCAGATCGCGGCGGGCTCGATCCCGTTCCTGGCGGTTTCGGTCATTCTCTCCGCCTTTGCGATGGTCGGGTTCGGGCTGCTCCTCGGCGGCATTGCCCTCTACCTGCGCTCTTCGATCGTCCTGGGGAACATCTTCCTCTTCATCGGGCTCATTGTCTCGGGGGTCAACTTCTCGGTCTCGGCCCTGCCGCTGCCGGTCCAGCTCATCGGCTACGTGTTCCCCCTGACCTGGGGGCTCGCGGCGGTACGGGCCTCGATCTCGGGGGACTCCCTCGCCACGGTCGGACCCCTCTGGCTCATCATCGTGCTGACCGGCGCGGTGGCGGTGGGGCTTGCGATGGGCCTGTGGCGGAACTTCGAGCGACGGGCCTTTTCGACCGGGAGCATCGTCCGGTTTTAGGGGCCGGACGGCGCCCTCGGACTCCCGGCCCTCTGGGGGCAGGCCACGGCTCCGGCCGCGGGTCGGAGCCCTACTCCAGGGTGACGTCGGAGCGCAGGTAGGCCCGGGTGGCCAGGAACAGCACCACCACGGTCTCCGCCGCCAGCACCGCCAATTGGATCCCGTCGCTCGCCGTTAGCGTGCCCGTGAAGGCGCCGCGGACGGCATTGGCGATGTAGGTGAGCGGGTTGATGAGGAACAGGTAGCGGAGCGCGGCCGGGAGGGAGGAGGAAATGGGGTAGAAGACCGTGCTCGCGAAGTTGACCACGAAAATGACCAGGATCTGCACGCTGTTGTAGGCGTTGTTCGACTTGACCAGCGCCGCGATCAGCAGCATCAGCGACCCGAAGAAGATCGCCCCCAGGGTGATGACGGCGAACATCACCAGAACCGCGACCGCCGAGATCGCCGGGACCTGGACCAGGACCAAGGCCATCCCCATCATCACCGCCGCCCCGCCGAGGGCGAAGAGGACGGAGGTGAACATGATGCCGAGGAGGTACTGGAGCCGGGTGAACGGCCCCACCAGGAGTTGGGCGAGCATCCCGTAGCGGCGATCGGCCCAGAGCATGCTCCCGCCCACCGTCCCGGCCATCACCGCCTGGAACGACATGATCCCCGGGGTCAGGTAATCGATGTAGCTGCCCGACCCCGCCCCGCCGGCCAGCGACTGGAACCCAAACCCGAAGAAGACCAGATACATCGCCGGGAGGCCCACCAGGATGATCAGGCTGCCGGGGTCGGTGTTCACCCGGATATTCCGGTAGATCAACCGGAGGAGGTTAGGCAGAGCCAATCGACTCCCCCTCGTGCCCCACCGACTTGAGGAACACGTCTTCGAGCGTATTCTGCCGGACGTTGAGCCAGTCCAGACCGACCCCCCGCTCCTGGGCGAGGGCGAGGATGACGGCCAGGGCGCCCTTGGGGTCGGAGGCCAGGATGACCGCCGACCGGCCCGATACGGTGACGGTCGAATCCTCGCCGAGCCGGGTTCGGAGCGATCGGTAGAACGCCTCGCCCTCGGTCCCCGAGACCGTCAGGTCGATGGTCTTCCGACCCCCGTAGAGCCGCTTCAGGTTCTCCAGGGTCTCCAGGGCGAGGAGCCGCCCCTGGTCGACCACCGCGATCCGGTCGCACAGGTAGTCGGCCTCCTCCAGGTTGTGCGTGGTGAAGACCACCGTGAGCCCCCGTCGGACCTCGGCCCGGATCGAGTCGAGAAGGGTCCGGCGCATGATGACGTCGAGCCCGACCGTCGGCTCATCCAGGAAGAGGATCTCCATGTCGTGCATGAACTCCCGGGCCACCTGGACCCGCCGCTTCTGCCCTCCCGAGAGGTCGAAGGAGCGGCGCCGCCGCAGGTCGTCCAGCCCGAAGCGGGCGATGAGTTCGTTCCGGCGTCGGATCCGTTCATCGGCCGGCAGGCCCCACAGGACACCGTAGATGTCGAGGTTCCCCTCCACCGTGGTGAAGTCGAACGACTCCCCCTGCTGGACCACACCGATCCGGGATCGGATCCGGCGCCCGTCCCGGGCGGGGTTGAGTCCGAGGACGCGGAGCGAGCCCTCCGACGGCCGCAAGAGGGTGGTCATCACCTTGATGAGGGTGGACTTCCCCGCCCCGTTGCGCCCGAGAAGCCCGAAGACCTCTCCCCGCCGTACCGAGAAGCTGAGTCCGTTAAGGGCATACCGGCCCGGGGTGTAGGCGTGCCGGATCTGCTCGGCCTGGATGACCGTCTCGGAGTCGCTCACTGTCCCACCGCGGGCCGGCCCTCCGTCGGGGAGGATGTAGCTTACTTAACGTCCCCCCGACAGGGAACATGGGCCCGGGCCGCAGAACGGCCCGAGCCGCGCGGGGCCGCGCTCAAGGGGATCCGAGGAGGATCGTCACCCGCTCGAATCGGTCGGTCGTCCACCAGATGATCACCGCGGTCAGCGCCACCAGCACGGCCACCGCCACCGAGTAGTCCACCCAGGAATGGGGCAGGATCGCAAAGGCCGCGATCACCCCGCCGAAGACCGGTAGGGCGACGATGAAGCTGAACCACTGGGCCGTGCGGAGCTCCTTCGACCGGCTGGAAATCAGAAGGGAAACGAACGTGCTGAGGATACCGAGCAGGGTCGCGAGCACCAGCATCGCAAACAGCCCCATCCCCCCGGGGAACTCGATCGGCAGGTGGGCCGACGCGAGAAAGATGTCCCCGGCCAAGAACACGATCCCGAACGCCAGGTACGCTCCCCCTACACCGATGGCCAGCGGAGGCACCGCCTTCCCCCAGAGGAGCTCCCGATCCCGGATGGGGGTGGCGAGGAGCGGCTCGAGGGTCCGGCCGGTCTTCTCCAGAACGACCGACATCGATCCCACCACCGTCGAGTTGGTGGTCGGGATCAGGAGCAGGAGGAGGAGCGAGGCGTAGATCGCCGCGGGAGCCTGGGCTGCCGAAAGGTGACCCAGGGAGATCTCGCGGGTGACCATGTAGGTGGAGGCGACCCCCAACAGGGTCAACAGGGCGGGAATGAAGATGAGCCCGAAAAGGGCCGCCTTGTTGGTCGACAGTTCGGCAAAGTCCTTGAGCGCGACCTCCCAGACCCGCCCCATCCTCATCCGCCCGCCCCCCCCTCGGATTCGAGCAGCTTGAGGTAAACCTCCTCGAGGGTCCTCACGACCGGTTGCACGTAGACGATCCGGTAGCCCGCATACACCAGACGTGCGTTGAGTTCGGGCAGCGTCGTTTCGGCATCCGGAAGATCCAGGATCAGACGGCGGCCCTCGAGCTGGGCCCCCTGGGCACCGGCGGCCCGGGCGATCTCCACCGCGCCGGCGTCCGGTCGGGCCAGTTCGACCGCCACGACCCGATCGAACAGCCGCTCCTTGAGCCGAGCCGGGGTATCGAGCGCCAGGAGCCGGGAGCGGAGGATGGCCACCCGATCGCTCAGGCGGTCGGCGTCGTCGAGGTTGTGGGTCGAAAGGACGATGGTCTTGCCTTGCCGGCGCTGGTCGAGGATAAAGTCCCGCAGCGTCTTGGCGGCCTCGGGGTCCAGCCCCGAGACGGGCTCGTCCAGGATAAGGCACGGCGGATCGTGGAGCATCGCCCGGACGACGGCCACCTTCTGTTTCATGCCCTTGGAGAACGTCTCCACCTTCTCGTCCCGGCGCTCCCAAATTTCAAAGGACGAGAGGAGGTCCCGCGACCGTTCATAGATCGTCGAATCGGAAAGCCCGTGGAGCCGACCGAAAAACTGGAGGTTGCGGTAGGCGGTCAGGGACTCGTAGAGCCCTGCGACCTCCGGTAGGATGCCGAGGGAGTTATGAATCTCGTCAATCCGGTGGGGGTCTCGGGTGTCGATGCCCAGAACCTCCACGTGACCGCCGGTCGGTTGGATGAGTGCGGAGAGCATCCGCAAGGTCGTCGTCTTGCCCGCCCCATTTGGTCCCAGCAGGGCAAAGATCTCTCCCTGTCGGATCGTCAACGAGAGCCGCTCGACTGCCGGGGGCGCGCCCCGGTAGGATCGGGTCAGTTCCGTAGCAACGATGACATCCCTATAGGGGGCCTGGATACCACCGGCCATGGAGCCACGGACCGAGCGGTCCACTCCCAGATATAGACCTCCGGCTATCGAGGGAGCTGGCCCCCACTGCGGGGAAGCGTTGGCTTTTAATGCCTCCCCATTCTGGGAGCCGGCAGTGGTGGCGAAGGAATGCGAGGTCAGGCCAGGGCGTGGGTCGTCCCCTGCGGGAGGCGACCCCCACCCCGGCCCGGAGTCATCCCGCCACCGATGATGGGCCCATAGCTTAGTTTGGCTGGAGCACCCGGCTGATAACCGGGAGGTCGTCGGTTCAAATCCGACTGGGCCCACTCAGTGGAGGCGCTATATTACAGGGGTTTCCAGCGGGTTTCCGTTAGGGTGAGGCTGTCGCGAGGGCGATCTTGAGCCTTGACAGGAGCGCCCGCCCTGCCCGTCTCGCCCCATTCCCGTCCGTCGCAGCGTCCGCTTGGCCCTCGTGACCAAATCCCAGCACAGCCCGAGACGCCGAGCTTCGGCGAGGCGAATCGCGAGAGGCCGCTTCTTCCGGTCGATGTAGACCAACTACTCGACGCCCCCGCTGACCTCCTGTACAGACTCACCTTTGGCCAAGCGAAAGCTTGAGCGTCTACACCACTGCTTACTTGCCATTGAGATCCCGGCGCAATGTTCATCTGGCCGCCCTATATTCTTCAACGGATGCCCAGCCACCCCGACAAGGTCCGGGCCATTTTCGCGCGAGTAGATGAAACTCTGATGTTCGTGCGGCTAGGCGCAAGGGATGCAGCTGGAAGTGATGCGGGCCGGAGAATCCCCGGCCTCCTGAATGTGGCCGTGTACGGGAGGGCAGTCACAAATTTGCTCCAGCACCTGCGTTCTCAAGCGAAGGACTTCGAGGAGTGGTACGCCCCGAAGGTAGCAGAAATGCGGGCCGATCCGCTCTGTAAATTCTTCTACCGCCTCCGTACTGATGGATTGAAGCAAACGAAGCAAATCCCCACGAGCCAGCGGTTCTTCGTCAATCACTTTGAGTTCCCAAAAGACTTGGCGCGTCTGGGGTCGCCTCCTCCTGGTGCAACGAGTTTCTTCATGGGTGACCGAACCGGAGGCAGCGGCTGGATTGTTAGGCTTCACGACGGAACCGAGCAGCCCTTCTACGTGGACCTCCCCGATGACATTGGCGTGGGGGAGATGATCATCGTCGATCCCCCGAAAAGGCATCTGGGGGCTGAGGTCCAAGACACTTCCGCGGCGAACCTTTGCCGTCTGTATAGCGACTACCTCGCCGGTATTGTTCGAGAGGCCAGAGAAAGATTCACAGAAAAGCTCCCGAACACCTTGCGGGAGAGGCCCCGGTGACTCGCACCGCATCCTCACTACGCTCAGGCCGACTTCATCGGGCCCCATCAATCTTTGAACGACCGTGCCATTCGTGAGCTGCGTCCACGCCTTCAGCCCAACCTCATTCTCGTGCCGAGCCACCAAGGCAGTCCCACCCGTCTTGCCCCTGACCGCCCAATCGCGAGGAGGCGACGCTCCCAGGCGATGGGCACAGACGGGTCAGCGGAAGCGGCCTTGCCGATCTTAAGGCGGACGGCGAGCGTCGCCCATCCTTGCCGAGCCGACAAGTGACGGCTTCCGAAAGAGGACTCGCAGACGGACGAGTCTCCCGTCAGGTCCCACCGCGCACTTCCTATCTCAATGCCGCGCGAATCTGTCGAAGACATGCCCTGGTGTCTTCGCATCTACCTCGTCAGCGAGGGCAAACAAAGCAGGTTCCTTCGGGGGAGATGAACGCCTATAACTAGAACTTCTCCGTTCCCATGGGGAACCCGGCAGGATCGAGGATTCGAATTGTTGGGCAGTTTAACCGCCGAATCCTCGCGACACTCCGGACGGACCCTGGCGGGGGACGTGCCGCGATAAATCCTATACGAACCAATCATAACGGCCCTTCGCCGGTGGTAGACGAGTCTTTCCGCCTATCCCCGGCCTGTTCTTTGATGAAGTCTTGGAGTGACTGACCGCGATGAACGGTTACACGGATGCCAGTACGAGGTAGCTTGGTAGTGATTGAAGACCTGTAGCCTCAGCGCGAGCGGGCGCACTCTAGGTGGCCACGAGACCGGTCGACCTATCTACTTGGCGTTCCTCGCCCATCACACATGTCTGCCCGCGACATCTATGGCTGGGACATCGATCCAGCCGATGCGAAAGGCGTTGTGCGCGGCCGCACAAAGCTTGGGCAGCTTACCGTCTGGCTAATTCCGAGCGAACCGCTGCGCGGGGTAGTGGACGAAGAGCTCGGCAAGGGCCTCGCACACCCGGGACTCTATGCCCTCCTGGACGATGAGACAGAGCGAGCTTACATTGGCGAGAGCTCGAACCTAAAGTCACGTCTTGGGCAGCATCTTGAACACCCCCCGAAGGAACTGGGCCGGTTTGACCGGGCACTTATCTTGAATGATGGACGAGCGGCGGTTCACTCGCGATTCAACGACTCCACACTCCGGATGGCCCTTGAACAGGCTACAATCAGACTCTTCGCGGACCATGGACTGTATCCCCTCGCAAACCAGCAAAAGCGGATGCCAGAACTCTCGGTCACCCAACAGACTCTCTTCGAGAGCCTCCGAAGGGAGTTGGGCCACGTACTCTACGAACTCGAACTTATAACCGATCGGCCGAAGCCGGTAGTTGACGCTGCAGTTATCCGGCCGCAGGACGCGGCGACAAGGTTCCCGAGCGCCGGAATCGCGGACGTCAAAGGCTACGAAGGCAGGGCCTCAGGGCAGCCAGTCTACTTCCGCAAGGGGAGCGAGAAACCTCAGGGGATGCAGGTAACGATCCGAGTTGGTGAGCCGTTTGGGAGGTCTGTCCTAAAGGGGCAAGGATTCCTTTGCTTGAACCGCGGTCGCTGCTTCTTCATTCCCAACTCGGCTGTGAAGGCTTGGCTCGGCTCAAAGCTCGAGCAGCAGACGGTGGACATTTTCCTTGATGTCGAAGCTGAGGTCCTGAAGACAGCGAATCTTCCGCCCTTGAGAGTGGATCAATTCGGGGGCTCGAAGTCCTCCAAAGTATGAAAAGCGCGTATCCTCTTCGGTGGGACGTACGGCCCCGGCTTCCTCAGTGTTGCAATCGACTCACGGAGCATGAAGTCGCGCCTCTGACCCGATCGACGAGTCCGAGCGACCTCGAATGATTCAACCTCGAAGCCAACCTCGGATGCCAGCCGCGCGAAGATCATGTCCCCGGGAATGTAGGTCCCTGCAATCAGCGAGTCTCCGTTCACCACGACGAAACGTCCGCCCGGCTTTAGAGCATAATAGATGTTCTGCATCACCGGTACAAGGTCATCGAAGTACTTCGTGACGATCGCCCCCATATCGCCCCGCCGATAGGACCCTTTGGTCCGGATGTTTCTATCAATGCTCCTGGAAACTGACTCGAGCCACTTGTCTGATCGGACCGTCTTCGACGGGAGGTGATCTGCGGCTGTGCTTCGAGGAATGTTATCGCAGGCCACCATCGACGCCCTGAGGTGTGCTAGCCCTTTGTATGAATCGATACACTCCATCCAGGCAAGGTCGATCTTGTAGTTCATCACGTAGTCCATCCCATTAACATACGGGGGACTCGTAATTGCGAGATCCACCGTGGCTTCGGGCAGGAGAAGCTTAGCAGAGCTTCCGACAAAGATGTCGATCCTCGGGCCCCAACTCCCTCGCTGCGCTTGAAGTGTCCGCAGGTCGTCAGCAATCCGCCGTACGCCTTCCAGAAACAGTGTGAATGGGGTCTCGGCGGATAATCCGAGCTTCTTTGTGTAGCCGAGACATGGCGCGCGCTTGAGATTACTTGAGTGAATCAGAATGCTCGCGAAAGACAGCTTGAGTAAGGTCTTGTTCGGAGTGTCCTCTAGGTTCCAGATGTTCTCCTTAAGCCTGAGAAGCGATTGAAGAATCTCTGGCTGAAACTGACGGTCAGTCTCCCTTAGGAAGGGCTTAGGAATAGTCGGCGGGGATCTATCCCTTGTCACCAATTGGGCTATGGCACTTAGTTCGGATGGGTCGGCGTCCCATTCCCCCTTCGCTGAGGCGACGAACGCTGCGATGGGCATCATGTCGATGCCAATCCCCTTTGCGCCGAGCATTCGCGCTGTTACCGGCACGGTGCCGCTTCCCGAAAAAGGGTCGACGACTACCGCGCCGCGCCCCGCACCGTACAGCCTACAGGTCTCGGCAACGAATCCCGCCGAGAATCCCTGGACGTACGGCCACCATCGATGGACGGGACGGCGCTCATTTGGGTTGAATTGGATCTCTCCCTCCTTGAGTCCAATCTTTAACCCGAAGTGGCGTTTAAACTGGCGATCGTAAAAAGCGGGACCTCGGAAGCCCGGCTCAGACTTGCCCAAGACGGCGAATCGTCTAAGGACCCAAAGCCCTCGCCCGATCCGAGTGATTGTCTCCCCTGTCGACAGCTCACCTAATCGATCGGAGACGCGCGCTGCTGGGATCTGAGTGACTTCGCTCAGTTGCTTTGCCGTAATCCCGGTAAAGGCCGCCCGACCGATTGCCTCGACTACGAGGTCTGCTTCGGAGACGCGCGCGGTGGCGGGGTTCATTCTGGCTTTCACGACTCGCTCCCGTCTATTAAACCCGTAGCAAGGGTGCGGGAAGTGGGTGATGCTTTGGGTCTTCCTTCTTCCTCAGCGACTCGGCGACCTGCCTGGTGCTCTCTTTGTACGGGTCGGGACCGACATGCCTCTTGGCACGGCCCCCGACTGCGGTTTGCCCAAGAAATAGACCGCGGACCTGATTCCAATATGGGCTCCCGCACGAAAACCACCGCGTTGGCTCCTTCGCGATCCGGGGAACCCACTTGTGCCCGCAGCTAGGGTATTCCCACCCGGAAGCAGAGTAGGTCGTACGAGGCACGATACGAGGTAGGTTGCAAGAGTACATATCGAAGTTTGCCACCATCCTTGAGCATATGCTCCCCGTCCTCCTAGGAGTGCGTAGCGCTCCTAGTGTGCTGTCCTCGACAGATCTACGTTTAACCGGTTCCAGCGGACTTTCTCGAGGATCTGGTCGGCGGTTGCCCTCCAGATTAAGGGCCGAGGGATCCCGTTGTACCGCTCGATGTACAGCTTCAGCGCCCCGATCAGCTCGAGCTCGCTGTGGAACGTCCCTCGCCTCACCCGTTTGTCCGTGAGCTCCTTGAACCATCGCTCCACCTGGTTCAGCCACGACGA
>JAJYWS010000014.1 GCA_021791335.1 Thermoplasmata archaeon | reverse complement strand
GGGACCCAGTCGGGGTTCCTGACGATGGGGGACGACAACTGCGACACCTCGACGGGGCGTTGCTACAGCTGTACCTCCTCGGCCCCGTGCCTTGGAGAGCCGGACCAGGGACCGATCGCCCTCAGCAGCCTGGTCCGTCCGGCGTGGGTGATCGGGGTCGCCCGGGGGATGATCCCGTGGTTCGGCTCCCTGAAGCTCCTGATCACCGGGAGCGCCTCCGAGGTGCCGTCCCAGAGCTTTGAGTACATGGGCTTCACCTTGATCGGAGTTGTTCTGGCGGCCGTGGCGATTCACCTCGGGGTCAATGCCCTGGGTTCGTCGAACGGCCGCCCCGCGTTCTCGAAAACCCCCGAGGCCGCGGACGAATCGACAGAGGAGGAGGAGGAATACGGACCCCGCGCCCGGAAGCGTCCCTCTCCCCTGGGGGTCCGTCCTTCGGACGACGTGGAAGCCGAGGAGATCGGGGAGAGCGACGATGAGGAGGAGCCGCCCCGGATGACCCGGATGGCTCGGGCCGCCGTCCGGCCCCCGCGGCCCCCCGTGAAGCGACGGAGCCCTGCGGAGCCGAAGGCGGAGGCACCGTCCCGCCGGGGCCGCCCCCGACCGAGCGTCCATCGTCGGTCTTCGGCGGTGGACGAGGACGACGAACTCTAGGCGCGACCGTACAGCGCCCACCGGTCGTGGGCGGTCGTCGCCCCGCCCGAAGCGACTCCGGCCGGTCCACCCTCCGGGATCGAAGAGGGGCAACCCTTTTGGCTCCCGGCCGCCACGGGCCTAGGGAGAGCACCGTGTACATCATCGGGGGATCGGCCTCCACGGCCCTGGCCGAACGGGTGTCGCGAGAGTTGGACAGCTGCCCGTTTTCGATCCCGTACAGCAAGCGGTTCCCCGACGGTGAGATGTACCTCCGGGTGGGCGGCAAGCTGGACGGCGAGGAGGTCGTCATCGTCCAATCCACCCGGAACGACGCGGAGATCGTCGAGCTCCTGCTGCTGGTCGATGCGGCCCGGGAGTCGAACGCCCGACGGGTGATCGTGGTGGTCCCCTACTTCGGGTACGCCCGCCAGGACCGGCGGTTCTACCCCGGGGAGGCGGTGAGTGCCCGGGCCCTGGCCCGGCACATCGGGCTCGACGCCGATGGGGTCATCACCGTTGACCTTCATTCGGCACGTACCCTCGAATCCTTCCAACCGCCGGTCTTCGAAGCGAGCGGCATCCCGGCGATCGCCCGGCTGCTCGCCCACCGTCCGGTCGACCTCTTGGTCTCTCCCGACAAGGGCGGGGTGGATCGGGTCCGTCGGATGGCCGAACTCCTGGGGAAACCCTGGATCGCCTTGGAGAAGCGGCGCATCGACAGCGAACACGTGGAGCTCCAGATCCCGGAAGGCGCCCCCCAGCCCATCCCCGGCACGCACCTGGTGATCGTGGACGACGTCATCTCCACGGGCGGCACCATCGTCGCCGCGGCCCAGCTCTTGGCTCGGGCCGGCGCCGGGTCGGTGGCGGCGGCCTGTACCCACGGCCTGTTTCTCAAGGATGCCTTCGAGCGGATCAAGGCGGTGACCGACGGCATCTACTCGACCGACACGCTGGTGAACCCGGCGGAGAAGGCCTCGGTCGCTCCCGATATCGCGAAGATCCTCCGGGAAAGGTTCGGGTCGGGGTAGGCGGGCCCCGGAGCCATGGAGATCCTGCCGACCGACCGGATCCCCGAGATCGATCTCGTCGAACGGCTCCACGGGATGCTCAAGGCGCTGCGCGCCCGGGGAGAGTCCCCTCAGGGCGACTGGGTCGAGGGGGTGGCGCGGGAGCTCCACCAGGGCCTGCGGATCGGGAGGGTCGCCCGGCGGGGATCGAGCACGATCCTCGGATTCCTCTCGACCTCCGACGGCGGTGCGTTCGGCCATCTGCATGCGGAAGGCCCCGCCGATCCCGAGCTCGGCGGGCAGCTCCTCGCCGCCCTCATCGACGCCGTACCCGCCGAGGTCACGACGCTGGTCGTCGGCTTTACCGGGCTCGAACCGGCCGAGGAGGCGCTCGTGATCCAACAGGTCGGCCGGCCGGGGGGATGCGCGGTGGCGCGCCGGGCCATGGTCCGTCCGATCGGGCCGGCCGACCACCTCGCCCTCGCCCCGCCCGTTCCCACGGCCCGCCGCCTTCCCGTACGGGAGGTCCCGCTCCCGGCGCTCGCCCTGCTCGATCAGCGGGCGTATGCGGGAACGGTCGATGCCCTCCTCACCGGGCCCGAGCCGGTCCACCACGAGCGCATCCTCGACGAACTCCTGCACCATCGGCTCGGCCGGCTTCTCGATGAAGCCTCCATGGCCCTGGTCGAAGTCGATACCGGCGCCTTGGTCGGTCTAATCCTGACCGCGGAGATCTCGGCGCATGCGGCCGTCCTATTGGATGTCGCGGTCGAACCCATGGCGCGCCGCAAGGGCTACGGGCGGTTCCTCCTCCAATGGACGTTCCGGGCCCTCCGGGCCCTCGGATACGAGGAGGTCCGTCTCTGGGTCACCGAGGAGAACCGGACGGCCCGCCACCTCTACGATCAACTGGGCTTCCGACCGGCCGGTCGGGCCACCCTTTACCGCTGGGAACGCGGTTCCGGACAGCCGCACTCCGGCGCGTAGGGGCAGAGCGGCGGCCGCCAGGCGGGGCACGCGGGGAGCTCCTTCGGCCGCCCGTCGACGCGGGCTCGATCCAGCCGGGCCGCCCTCTCCCGGGCGATCCGGGAGAACACGGTGGGCTGCGCGAGCTCGATCTCGAAGGCCTGGACCCCTTGGAGCGGACCGGCCCGACCCGCGACCCCCACGAGGAGCCACGCCGTACGGTCCCCCCGGAAGGCGCACCGGAGCCCGGCCTCGAGGAAGTACTGCGGGGCGGCATCCACGGCGGCCTCCGACGCCTCGGGGAGAGGTCGCGTCCGGGTCTTCAGGACCAGGGGATGATCCCGGAACAGCCCCACGTCGGTGCCACCGCCCGACGGCTCGGCCACCCGGGACTCGCCGAGCGGGCCGGATTCGGTCAGGCTCCGGAGCGTGAGCCAGGGCTCCGAAACCCCCCGGGGCTCGGATTCGGCGACCGGGCGGACCCGCCGAAAGTAGGCAAACCGGGGATAGATGAGGTCCGAGACGCCCCACGGCTCCTCGAGCGCCGGAGGAGCGAGCCCCCGGCACCGGGATTCGATCTCGGCCGCGCGGGCCGTGTCCTCGCCGTCCGGCCGGACCAGGGCCGCGAGGGGATCCGGCTCGGCCGGTGCATCGCCGGTACACCCGCAACGGCCGGCCGTCTGCCAAGCGCAGCCTCGGTCCCTCCAGCGGCAGCGCGGCAGATCGGAGGCGTCGCCGGTCCGCAGGGCCGACCGGAGCCGCTCGGCCCTGGCCCGGAGCCGATCTCGGATCCCCGCCGGATCGTCGATCGCGAGCTCGACGACCCGAACCTCCTCCACCCGTTGGGCCTGGGTCCGAAGGAGCGCCAGGGTTGACCTTCGGGCGTCCAGCAGCCCGGCGTAGATTGCGACCTGCTCGAGATGCTCCGGGTGGGGCTCGACCGCACGGGCGCCCCGGACAAAGGGGGCGGCGCCGGACTTGATCTCGACCGGACCGTTGGACCAGCCGTCTAACCGTCCGGCCACCCCGTCCCGGAAGAAGTTGACCTCGATCTGGGAGGCGGGAGCCAAGAGCGGCGCCGCAACCCGGTGGAGCATCCGGCCCCACTGGATCGCGGGCCAGCGGGCCGGATCCTGGGGTTCCGGAAGCCTCCGACGGTAGAACGCGGGTCGGGGGTCTACCAGGTCGGTCGCCGCGACCGGTGGCCAAGGAGCGAGGCCCGCGCGTCGGTGTTCGAGCTCCGCCTCGAGGTCGGTTCTCCGCCGAACGGAGACGGAGGGCCGCCACCCGTACCCCTCGGCCCACGGGCCGTCGTCCACCCCCGGGGTACACCGAACGCCCCGTAAAGGCTGCTCCCAGAGGACCAAGGGGCTTTACCTTCCGAGAGCCTGGCCCGGAGGTGGCCGACCGGCACCGGGGCCCCCTCATTGTCGGCACCGGCATCGCCGGTCTCTACATCGCCATCCGGGCCCGGGAGCTCGGGCTCAAGCCGGAGCTGGTCACCAAGGCCCGACTGGAGGAGTCGAACACCCGGTATGCCCAGGGGGGGATTGCCGCGGCGATCGGGCGGGACGACTCGGTCCAACGGCACTTCCGCGACACCGTGCGGGCCGGGGCGGGCCTCGTGGACCGTCCCGCGGCCCGGGTCCTGACTTCGGAGGCGCCGGCCCGGATCGCCGACCTGGTCCGCCTCGGGGTCCCCTTTGACACGATCGACGGCCAGATCCAGCTCGGGCGGGAGGCGGCCCATAGCCGGGCCCGGATCCTCCATGCGGGGGGGGATGCCACCGGCTACTCCATCGAGGAGAGCCTGCGCCACCGGGTCCTCGAGATGGGCATCGAGGCCCGGGAGCGGACGATCCTCCGGGAGATTCGGTCCCGAGGGTCCGACCCGCCCGAGGCGGTGGTCTCCGCGGCGGACGGGACCGGGATCGAAACGCTCGAGCGCCGGCCGCTGGTGCTGGCCACCGGCGGCGCCGGGAGTCTGTACCGGCAGAGCACCAACCCGTCGGTCACCACCGGCGACGGGGTGGCGGTCGCGTTCCGAGCGGGAGCGATCGTCTCCGATCTCGAGTTCTTCCAGTTCCACCCGACGGTCTTCTTCCGGACGGGAGCCCCCCGTTTCCTCATCACCGAGGCGCTCCGAGGCGAGGGGGCCGTCCTGCGGAATGTCCACGGCGACCGGTTCCTTCCGGCCATCCATCCGGACGGCGAACTGGCCCCCCGGGATGTGGTGAGCCGGGCCATAGCGTCGGAGATCGAGCGGACCGGCCACCCCTGCGTCTACCTGGACGCAACGGAGATCCCCCGGGACCGACTCTACACCCGATTCCCCTCCGTCTGCCGGTTCCTGGCCACCTTCGGACTCGATCCGGCCCGGGACCGGATCCCGGTCGCCCCGGTCGCTCACTATACGATCGGTGGGGTCTCCACCGATACCGATGGCCGGACCTCACTTCCCGGCGTCTACGCGGGGGGCGAGGTCGCGTCGACCGGCGTCCACGGAGCGAACCGGCTCGGGAGCAACTCCCTGCTCGAGGGGCTGGTCTTCGGCGAGCGGATCGCGAGGGACCTCCTCCACCCTTCGGCGGGCGGACCCCACCCTCCCCGTCCCCCGACCCCCATCCCTTGGCCCGCCGGTGCCGGGGGCCCCGAGGACCCGGGCCGGATCGACGAGCTCCGCGATCGACTGTGGCGGGAGGTGGGCATCGTCCGGACCGCCGCCGGGCTGACCGCCGCGGTCCGGGCCTTCGATCGGATGCGCAGCGCGCTCGAACCGACGCGAGCCGAAACCCCGGCCGGCCCGGGCGCCAATGCGGCCCTGGTCTCCTCGCTGATCGCCCGGGCCGCTTTGGCTCGGACCGAAAGCCGGGGCTCCCACTACCGCTCGGACTATCCGATGCCGGAGCCCCGCTGGGCCCGGCGACTCTACTGGATCCGCCAGGGGCCGGCCGGATAGATCGCCGCATCGGGACCATCACGGGGATCGTCTCCCGCCGCCTCCTACGCGCGGCCGGTCGGGCCCCCGCGGGAATCGACCGGAGCGGGAACCCCCGGCTTGAAACCGGCAACGATTATCCGCCTCGGGAGCCTGGCGAAGCCGTGCCTTCAGAACTCAGCCCGGAGGAGCAGGATCTGGCCTTGGCCGCACGCCGGTTCGTTCAACGGGAGGTGGCGCCGCTCTCCGATCGGATGGACCGGGAGGACTACTTCCCGCGCGACCTGTTCCGGAAGCTCGGCGAGCAGGGGTTCCTCGGGCCGACCGTCCCGGAGCGGTTCGGGGGCCTGGGCCTCTCCTATCGGGCCCAGGCGGTGATCCTGGAGGAGATTGCCCGGGAGAGCCCGGCGCTCGCCCTGAGTGTCGGGGCCCACTCGAACCTGGCGGTCGACAACCTGGCCCGGAATGGGAACGACGCCCAGCGGGAGGAGTTCCTTCCCCCGCTGGTCCGGGGGGAGAAGATCGCGGCCCTCGCGCTGACCGAACCGAACGCCGGCTCGGACGCCGTGTCGCTCCGGACCCGGGCCGAGCGCCGCGGCGACCATTATCTCCTGAACGGTTCGAAGCAGTTCATCACCAACGGACCGGTCGCCGACACCCTCCTGGTCTATGCCAAGACCCGCCCGAGCGAGGGCGCCCACGGCATCAGCGTCCTCCTGGTCTCCCGGGAGATGGAGGGGTTCACGGTCTCCCGGAGCCTCGACAAGATGGGGATGCGGGGCTCCCCCACCGGCGAGCTCGCCTTCCAGGATGTCCGGGTCCCCCTCGACCGCCGGGTCGGCGAGGAGAACCACGGGATCGGTATCCTCATGGGGGGGCTCAATGTCGAGCGGGCCGTCCTCGCGGCGATCCCGGTCGGCATCCTCGGTGCCTGCCTGGAGCGGTCGCTCCAGTACGCCCGGGAGCGGGAGCAGTTCGGTGAGAAGATCGGCCGGTTCGAGTTGATCCAGGAGAAGATTGCGAACATCTACATGGACCTCGAAGCGTCCCGGCGGATGCTCTACGGGGCCTTGGAGAGCGTGGCGACCGACCCGCGACGCCTGCGGGAGAGCGCCTCGGCGCTGACCTTCGCCTCCGAGGCGTCGACCCGTGCGGCGCTCCAGGCGATCCAGATCCATGGGGGGTACGGGTACATGCGCGATCTCCCCCTCGAGCGGCTCGCGCGCGATGCCAAGCTGCTCGAGATCGGCGCCGGGACCAGCGAGATCCGCCGACTGATCATCGCCCGCGAGCTGCTCGGAGCCGGCTTCGGCCGTTGACCGTGCGAGCGTTGGTGGGGGCTCTTTCCGATCCCGGCGGTCCGCGCTCCCGGGACGTGGGTCCCCTGGCCGATGTGTACCGGGGGCCGGTGGGAGCCGCATGACCCGGATCTCCCCGACCCACCCGCGGTATCGGAGTCTCCGGGTCCGGGCGGGATTGGCCCGGGCGCTGCGGGAGGGGTTGGTCGTCCCCGAGGGACTCATCGCCCAAGGTCGAGGCGAGGCGTTCGACTACTTCCTCGGGGAACGGACGATCCCGAGCGCCCGACGCGCGGAACGGATCGCCGCCGACTGGATCCGCACGGCCCGCCACCCCGTCCTCAGCGTCAACGGCAACGTGGCCGCCCTGGCTGCGGTTGAGGTCGCCCGGCTGGTCCGGGCCTACCCCCGCCTGGGGATCGAGGTCAACCTCTTTCACCGCACTCCGTCCCGGGTCCGCTCCGTGGCCCGGGCCCTCCGGTCGGCCGGGGTCGTCCAACTTTACGGGCTCCGTCCCACGGGTCGGATCGCCGGTCTCGACTCGGATCGGGCGCGGGTGGACCGCCGGGGGATCGGAGCGGCCGACCTGTGCCTCATCCCGCTCGAGGATGGGGACCGGGCCGAGGCGCTCCGGCGGGCGGGCCGGCGCATCATCGCGATCGACCTGAACCCACTTTCCCGGACGAGCCGGGCCGCCCATCTCCCGATCATCGACGAGTTGACCCGGGCCCTCGACGAGATCGCCCGGGCCCTCGAGCGGTCCCCCCGGACCCGCCCGAAGCGCCGGGGGGAGACCGCCCGAGCCTTGCTCGCGGATGCCCGGGCCACGATGGCCCGAAACCTGCTTAAGGCTCCTCGACCGGGGCGTCCGGGGCGGCGGCGACCGCGTCGGTGAGCCGGCCGGCGATCCCCTCCAGGAACTGGCGGTCGCTCTCGTCGAACGCCCCGATCCGCTGGCCGTCGATGTCGATCTCCCCGATCGCCTCACCGTCGCGGCGGATCGGCACGACGATCTCGGACCGGGTGTCCCGGAAGCAGGCGAGGTAGCCGGGCGCCGTGGCGACATCGGCGACGACCACCGACCGGTTCTCCCGGACGGCCTGGCCGCAGAGGCCCTGATCGAGGGGGATGCGGACATGCTCGGTGGGGGCCGGCCCCTCCCAGGCGACCAGCCGGAGCTCGGCGCCGACCCTCCGGTAGATGCCCACCCATCCGTAGTGGGGAAACTCCATCCGGAGGAACCGGATGACCTCCCGGAGCGCATCGGCGCCGGTGAGCCGGCCGAGAATGGAATCGATGTGCAGCAGGGAGGGGGTCACCTGTCGGGGATGGATCGCCATGGGGTCACCGGGGGTGGGGGGCCGCGCCGAGGGGGAGAATTCCCGTCACGACGGGCCGTCCGTCCCTGACGTTTGAACTCCCGAGGCGTATTCCGCCACGAGCTTTCCAGACTCGCGCCGTACCGGACTGAGCCACCTCGGCACGCCCTCCGACCGCCGACGGGAAGGGGCCGATAAGCTTAGCGCCCGACCGATCGGCCGTTCCCGAGGGGGCGGGGGGCCAGGCCGCATCGGGGACAGCCGGCGGTCCGTTCCTCCCCCGGAATCTCGAAGCCGCAGCCCGGGCAGTCCACGCTCTCGGGTCCCAGAGGGGAGTAGCAGTCGAAGCAGGCGCCCCGGCGTCGATCGTTGGGGAGGACGACCAGGTCCCGGCCGCAGAAGACGCAGTGCGAATACCGGTCCTCGGGCACCGAAAAGAGCCGGGAGTCGCCCAGAGAAAGCATGGAGGGCGAGAGCACCCTACGGCCCGTACATAACTCCTCGCAAGTCGGTTCCGCTACGGCTCCCTCCAGCGGGCCTTTGCGGTCGCGAGGAGCAGGAGGGCGAGGGTGAATCCCCCGAGGACCACCCAGTCGACCACCGCGCCCGCGAAGGACGGGGCGACCTGCCCGGACGCCCCCTGAACCAGCTGGGCGGCGTAGGTGGTCGGGGAGAAGAGGGCGATCTTCTGGGCCCATCCCGGAAGGGAGCTGATCGGGTAGTAGACCGGCGGGAGAACGCTCAGCCCGAGGGAGATGAGCGGACTGAACATGAAGGTCTCCCGGACATCCTCGAAGTAGGTCGCGAGGGTGAAGCCGAGGGTGCTCGCGAAGGCCCAGACCAGCACCAGCGCCCCGACCAGGACGATGGCGTTCGTCCACGACCACCAGCCCTCGTACGCCCAGATGCCGAGGAAGACCGCCATGCCCGGGAGCGAGTAGACGAACTCGGAGAGGGCCATCCCGACCAGGTACGCCGGGGCGGTCACCGGGGAGGAGACGATGACGTCCTGGAACTTGAGGTCATGACGGTAGTGGGTCAGGTCGCTCTGCAGTCCGGTCCCGACGCTCAGCATCGTCAAAATCATGCCCCCGGCGACCCCGTAGCCGAGCAGCCGGCCCCCGGAGGCGATGCCGATGAAGAAGAGGAACGAGAGCGGGGAGGCGAGCAGGTTGAGCAGGTAGAGGGGTTGGGCCCGGATCGGGATCAGTCCGTTGAGCTGGACGAGCGTCCCGATCGCCTGGAACTGCTGTCGGAGACTCATGCCGCGACCGCCTCCTCCCGGTCGTCCTCGATCCGCCGGCCGACCACCTCGAGGAAGATGTCCTCGAGATCGACCGGCCCGAAGGCGACCCGGGCCCCGCGACGTAACGCCTCCTGGGCCAGCGCGCGCGCGTTCGCCTCGCTCGCAAAGACCAAAAAACCGGGCTCGATCGCCCGGGCGGTCCCGAAGGATCGGAGCTCCTCCAGGGAAAACGACCCCTCGACCGTGACGCGGTAGGGGGAACGGACCCGACCCCGGAGATCCTGGGGGGTGCCCTCGAGCACCAGCCGACCCCGTTCGATCAGCGCGAGCCGGCTCGATAGGGTCTCGGCCTCGTCAAGGTAGTGGGTCGTGAGGAGGGTGGTCCGACCCTCCCGGGTCGCCCGACGAATCGCCCCCCAGACCTCCCGTCGGGCGATCGGATCGAGTCCGGTGGTCGGCTCGTCCAGGAAGATCAGCTCGGCCTCGGTGGCCAGCACCATCGCCACCATGACCCGACGGCGCTGGCCCCCCGAGAGCCGGGAGATCGATCGGGTCGCGAGCTCGGTCAGCGAAAGCTCGCCCAGGACCTCCTGGGTCCGGGACCGGGCGATCTGGCGGCTCATCCCCCGGAGCCCGAGGTTGAGCCGGATCGCCTCCTCGACCGTGAGGAAGTAGAGCGGACGGGACTCCTGCGGGACGCAGGCGATCCGGGCCCGGACCTGGTCGGTCTGGGTCATCACATCGTGGCCCAGGATCTCGATCTGTCCGGCGGTGGGTTCGAGCTGGGTCGCCGCGATCCGGATGAAGGTTGTCTTCCCCGCCCCGTTCCGGCCGATGAGCCCGAACACCCGACCCGACGGGACCGTCAGGCTGAGGTCGTCCAAGGCGCGCACGCCGGGGGGAGCCTGGGGGTAGACCCGGGTGAGTCGGGCGGCCCGGATGGCGTCCATGATCCTTCCCGTCGGACGGATCCCGGCCGTTCAGCTCAGGATCTCGGAGAGCCGGCCCGCATCGCGGGCCCGGTGGATCTCCTGGGAGATCCGACGGCCCATCGACAGCCCCGGCTCCCGGAGGTCGGAGTACGGGCTCCCCGAGATGAAGAGGCTCGTCCCGGCGACGATCCGGGTCGAGATCTCGAAGACCTTGAACTGCAGATCCTCGGTCATGATCCCTTCGACGCAGAACGGCCCCACCATGCCACCGAAGAGCTCGATCGACCGCTCGATGATCCGGCTCCCGATGTCGAAGATCTGGGGGAGCAACGACTCGCGCAGGATCACCGGGACATTGCCGGTGACCACGAAGGTCGGTTCGAGGCCCACGCGGTGAAGCTCCTCCTGGGCCCCGAGTTTGTAGAGCTCGTCGATGTTCGCCTCGTCCCGACGGTCCATCCCCAGGAGTTCCAGCGAGCCGGATCCGACCCGATAGCCGTCCTTGGAGAGGGGCGAGTAGAAGAAGTGGATGTAGTACCGGGTGCCGAGGACATACTCCTGGATGACGTGGGGGCCGGTCGGTTGGAAGCGCTCGAGGGCCGCCCGGTTCTTCGCGAGGTAGAAGCCCTTGCCGCCTTTCGCCCCGTAGTACTTCACGATCACCGGCCCGTCGACTTCGTCCGGGGTCTCGTACCGTTTCGGCATCCGGACCCCGGCCGACTCGAGCCACACCCGCTCCTTGCGCCGGTCCGACTCCCACTCGATGACCGCCCGGTTCCCGAACACCGGCACGTCGAGGCGGGTGAACGCCTCGGGTCCGAGGTACTCGACAAACGAGCCGTGAGGGACGAGGATGACCCCGTCGCGCCGGAGCTCGTCCGAGTACTCCGGCAGGGCCCGGATCGTCGGCACTTCCAAGAACCGGTCCGGGCGGGCCAGAGGGAAGGCCTCATAGAACCGCGGCGGAGGGCCCGGCGTGATGCCCAGGGTCCGGAACCCCTCCCGTCGGGCCCCGTGGAAAATCTGCAGGGAGGAGTGGGAACACAGGGTCGAAACGGTCGGCGCCTTGTCCTCGAGATGCGCGATGCGGCTGGGAGGTGAGAGGGAGGTCCCCATAAGAACCCACACCAAGGCCCAAAAATAAACTTTGCCGTCAGGCCCACGGCGTCCCCCCCATCTTCCGGGCCTCCTGTCGGTTGGTCACCGTGAAGGCGGGCCCCGTCCGCTCGAAGGAGACGAGGCGACCGGCGGCGGGGGGGGCGAGAAGGGGGGGTAACCCCCAATTCAGCTTCGGTGCCCGTAGGAAGGACCTGGGCCGTCGCCCCGCGGGGGCTCGCTACTCGAGCTCCCAGTACCACCGGATCCGGCGCGATCCGCTCTCCGCGATCTTCCGGCGGATCTCCGCCTCCACCGTAGGGTCCCGGAGCAGCCGCCGGATCTCCTCCGGAGAGCCCGTGGGGGCCCGGCGGGAGAGGTCGAAGGCCTCGAGGATCGGTCGGACGACCTCGGGAGGGTAGCTCCAGGACTCCTCGCGCTTGCGCACCGCCGCGACCCGGTGACCCTCCACGCGGTGGACGCCCAGCGTCTCGGCCGCCTGATGGAGCTCCTGGGCCGTTCGGGCGAGCTCCTCGGAGATCCGCTCCTCCTCGGCGCGGAGCCCCTCGAACCGGTCCACCAGCCCCTGGAGTCGGGGCCGGTCGGGGGCCGGCACCGGCCGGAACTCGGGACACCGGTCCCGGAAGTCACATCGGGAGCACTGGCGACCGGGCGTCGGTTCGAAGGCATCGCTGCGGATCCCGTCGCTGACCTGCCCGACCCGGACCGACAACTCCTCGATCGCGGAACGATCTCGGGGCGGGGTGGTCAGGGGGGTCAGCGAGCGCAAATGGAAGAGCGACAGGGCCTCGACCGGGTCGGAGAAGTTCTTCTCGACCAGCACCTGGTAGAGGGTCAGCTGGTCGGAGGTGGAGGCGTCCCGGACCGAAAGGTCCCGGGTGGTCTTGTAATCCAGGACGACCAGACCGCCCCGGTCCGTCCGGTCGATGCGGTCGATGAAGCCGTGGATCGGGACTCCGTCCCACCGGGCGGTCAGGTGCTCCTCGATGGCGATGGGACGGGGCGGTTCCCGTTCAAGGGTCTCCCGATATCCGAGGAGGATCTCGCGGCCGAGCGCCCGGTAGCGGGCCTCCTCCTCCTTGCTGGTATACCCTTCCCCGGTCCAGTGGCGGTCGTAGGCCGCCAGGAGTTCCGCCTCGCTCCAGGGGGGTCGGGACGTCCCGGAAGATCCGGCCGGGAACTCGTCCAGGGTCCGCTGGTGGGCGCCGTCCGGCGACCGCCGGCCCGCCGGGACGACAAACGGTTGAAGAAGCTCCTCCAGCACCGAATGGACCGTCCGGCCGAAACTGAAGTAGCCCCGGGGGGCCTCGGGCAACCGGTCGACATAGAGGAATTTCCACCGGAGCGGACACTCCTCGTACGCCCGGATCGACGAGTAACTCAACTGGGCGATGGCCACCACGGAGGCGCATCGCCTCCGTGGTTCAAGTGGTTTCCGGCCCGGTCAGTGGCTACGGCTCGGCCGGGGCCGTCGGCAGGCCCCCCTCCGCAGTGGCCGAGGCGGTGACCGGGACCGTGCCCGGCGCGCGCGCCTGCGGGTTGGCCAGGTTCTTGGGGAGCCCCAGGAGGTCAAGGAGCTCCTTGTAGTGGTTTCGGATGGTGACGGGGGTGACGTTGGCCACCGCGGCGATCCGGTCCTGGCTCCGGGGCTCACCCATCAGGTTCGAGGCGATGTAGATGATCGTCGCGAGGATCCCGTTGGGGAGGACCCCGCTCGTCGAGTAGACCTGCTCGACCTGCTCCAGGAGGCTCAGCACCTTGGCGCGGACCTCCTTGGAGAGGTTCAGGTCTTGGGTGAACCGCACCAGGTAGTCCCGCGGTTCGACCGGCTTGAGCCCGAGCTTGAGTTCCCGGGCCAAGAGGGTGTAGGCCCGGCCGACCTCGATCTTCGAGGCCTTCGAGTGGGCGATGATCTCCTTCATGGTCCGGGGCACGTGGCACTGACGGCAGGCCGCGTAGACGCTCGCCGCCACCAGCGCGACGATCTTCTTGCCGCGGGTCGCCTTGTGCTCCAGCGCCCGTCGATAGATGTAGGTCGCCGACTCCTTGACCTCCCGGGAGAGTCCGAGGACCCCGGCGAGCCGGTTCATTTCCCCCAGCGCCACCACCAGGTTGCGCTGGTGGGTGCGGGCGGCCCGGAGCCGGTGGTTGAGCTTGCGGAGGTGGTAGAACTTCAGCGAGGTGTTCCGCGAGAGGCTGTTGCCCTGGAAGTCCCGTGTCGGCACCCCGATCTCGCTGAAAAGCCCCTTGTCGGGCATGAGCGGGGAGATGACCGGTCCCCAGCCCCGGGCCTCCCGCCCGGTATCCTCCTTGGAGCCGCGCTGCCCGCGATCGCTGACCAAGGCGCTCTGGTCGACGACCAACCCACAGTCGGCGCAGACAATCTCCCCCCGGATCTCGTCCCGGATGAGGTGGGATGAGCCACAGTTCGGGCAGGCGTCGGAGGTGGGCGACGTCGGGGAATCGGTCGATGGAGCCGCCCGGGGCGCCGTTCGAGCGACGTTCGTCCGATGGCCCGGACTTGTGGCGGACTGGGGGGTGGGCTTCATGTTCGTGCCTTCAACTACCCGCCACGCTTATAAATACATTTCCTGGTCGTTGTAAGGATTGTTTCTACAAAATATACACCGTGACCCCACTTAGCACGGAGGCCGATCGCCGTCATCGGCGACGGACCCGTGGCCGGAACCGACCCCCACACCGGCCGAACCTCCCGAACGGCCGGGCCCCCGGACGGAGATCAGAGCGGGGTCAACGTGAACAGGCAACCGTGGCGGGCGTGCTGTCGGGGATCGGGGCTCGAGGACGCCCATCGGCCACCGACCCGGCTCTCCAGGACCGTCGAAAGAAGCTTCGGGCAGAGTACCCGGCCGATTTCGGGGGAGTCCTTGGTGCACGCGAAACAGCCCCGGATGCGAAGCGTCAGCGGCCGCTCCTTGACCAGCGTCACCGTGGACCCCGGAGGGCCGCCCTTGCGTCCGGCCAGCGAATGGGCCACCTCGGAAGGGGTCGTTCCCTCCAGCTGCTGGGCCAGTTGGCGTCCGGCTTGCCGGGCGACCGTGTCGATCCAGTCGGGAAGGTTGAGGTGAATCTCCCGCAGCCCGGTCGTCTTGAGGCCCAGGAGGGCGACCTCGCGCAGCCGGACCAGGGTGGTGTTGCCCATGGCCGGCCGCAGCGTGAGCGGGACCGGGGACGGGGCTTCGATCTCCACCAGCCGCTCTTCGAACGGCACCGCGGTCGCCCAGCGGCTCCGGTGGTACTCCCGGGCCTGCCGCACAAACTCCGGCGAGGTGGACCAGATCCCGATCGGACTCCCGTCGGGGGGCGCCGGAGGGGCCCCGCCACCGATGAACCAGAGCGCACCGGCCCGATCGATCACGATCGACGGCTGGGTGATCGGACCGAGGGCGTGACGGACGGTCGCGATCGATCCGAAGTGACGGGCCTCGGGCAGGTGGGAGGCCAGGACCTCGGTCAGCACCCGGACGGCCACGCCGCGGTCCCGCGCGGACCTAAGCGACCGGGCGACCCCGCCGTCCAGGAACCGGGAGAGTTCGGCGGTCCCGGCGGTCACCAGGATCTCACGGGAGGCGGCCCCGATCCGCTGTCCGAGAAACCGGTCGATCGCGACCGGCCCCTCGAGAACGCCGAAGCGTCGGGGATCGGCGGCGTTGGAGTCGAGCCGTTGATCCTGCCACTCCTGGATGACCGGGACCTTGGCCGACTCGAGCCGCGTCAGCTTGTCGCGGGTCCGCTGGATCCAGCGTTCGAAGAGCGACTCGGGGGGCAACGCGGCCCACCGCATCGGCCGGCCCCCGACCGCCGAGAGCAGACCCTCCGAGGTCAACTGCCGGATCAAACGGTACGCCTCGACCCGGTGGAGCGCCGTCATCCGGGCGAGCTCGCTCGCCGTCTGGGGGCCCTCGCGGCAGGCCGCCAGATAGACCCGAGCCGCCGGCTCGGCGACGCCGTGCTCCACGAGGAGCTCACGGAGTCCGGAGCCCGGTCGACCCATACCGAGACCGAGGGAGGGATGGGATAAAAGAGGCACTTCGACCGGGGTCACCGCTTCGCGGGCCCCGGCGGGGCGGTCGATCGGGAAGCGGGCGCCCTAGAGCGCCGCTTCGAAATCTTCCATCGACAGGGGGAACGGAACCTCGACGCCGGGGGAGCGGGCCCGCAGGACCTCCCGGGTCAGCAGCCAGTACACCGTGGCCAGGGCGACCCGGCCCTTGTTGTTGGCCGGGATCACGAGATCGACGTCCCGGGTCTCGTTGTTGACATCGCACAGTCCGACGACCGGGATCCCGATGGAGACCGCCTCGCTGAGCGCCTGCTGATCGGTCGCCGGATCGGTGACGACGAGGACCTTCGGCTCGAAGTACTCGGCCAGGCTGGGGTTCGTCAGGCAGCCGGGGACGAACCGGTCCGCGAACGAGACCGCCCCGATCTGCTTCGCGAAGATCCGGACCGGCTTCTGGCCGTACTGCCGCTGGGAGACGGTCAGGATCTTGTCGGCGGGGAACCGGGCCAGGAAGGCGGCGGCGAGCCGGATCCGCCGGTCGGTTTCCCGGATATCGAGCACATGGAGCCCGTCGAACCGGACCTTGTGGACGAACCGGCGCATGCTGGCCGACTTCTGCTGGGTCCCGATGTGGACCCCCGACGTGAGGTAGGTGTCCTCGGGGATCAGCAGCTCACCGGGGGCAATGTCCTGGCCGTCGCCGGCTTGGGTCGAGTCGGACTGCATCATCTCGTCTTCGGACATGTTACCCCTGGGAGGTGCCGCGTTCCAGCCGCAGGAGTTCATTTAGCTTTGCCACCCGCTCGCCCCCGAGCACGCCGCACTTGAGGCCCCGGGAGCCGGCCGCCACCGCCACATGGGTGAGCCAGTCATCGGGCACTTCGCCGGACCGGTGCGAGGTCACCGTCCGGATCTCCCGGGCCCGGGCGAGATCGACGGTCTCGAATGTGTCGGTCAGGGTCCCCACCTGGTTGACCTTCACCAGGACCGCGTTGGTCGCCTCGCGCCGGATCCCCTCCGCGAGCCGGCCGGCCCGGGTGGCGTACAGGTCGTCCCCGACCACGAGGGCCCGGTGGCCGACCGCCCGGGTGAGCCGGGCGAAGGAGGCCCAGTCGTCCTGGTCGAACGGATCCTCGATGTACCGGAGGTCGTACTGTTCGACCAGCTCCGTGAGGAAGGCGAACTGGCCGTCCGGATCCAAGCTCCGGTGCCGGTAGTGGTAGACGCCCCCCCGGTAGAACTCGCTCGCGGCGAGGTCGAGTCCGGGATGGACCGGCACCCCGAGGGTGTCGCGGGTTTCGGCGCAGCAGCGGGCCAGGAGCTCGACCGCCGCCTCGCTGGTCAGCGGGGCGACCCATCCCCCTTCGTCCCCGCGACCCAGCGCCAGGTTCGGGAACTCGGCCTTCAGGGCGATGCCGATCCGCCGGTGAACCTCCTCCACCGCGGCGATCGACTCCGTCGGGGTCGACCCCTCCGCGAAGGCGATGAACTCCTGGATCTCGGGGCCGCCGGTCGCGTGGACCCCGCCGTTCATGCAGTTGCCGACGATCGCGGGAAACCTCCGACCATCGACCCCGGGCCGGGCCAGAAGTTTCCAGAGCGGGAGCCCCTGCTCCCGGGCCGCGGCCCGGGCGGTCGCGACCGAGACGGCCGTCGCGGTATTTCCGCCGATCTGAGAGAAATTGGGCGTCCCGTCCACCTCATGGAGGACCCGGTCGACCCCGGCCGAGTTGAGGACTTCGAGCGACCTGAGCGCCGGGCGGACGAGGGCCTCGAACCGCTGAAGGGCGACCGGGACACCGCCCTCCGGAAAGGCGAGCGCCTCGTGGCTGCTCGTGCTCGCGCCGCTGGGAGCGGCGGCCCGGCCGACCGCCCCGCCCGCGAGTTCGACCGTCGCTTCGACGGTCAGGCGCCCCCGGCTATCGTAGACCGGGTCGAGCCGGATCGAGCGGAGGGCGCTCATGCCGACGCCTCCACGAACTCGACGAGCACCCCGCCGAACGCCGACGGGTGGGCGAACCCGACCCGGTGGCCTCCCGCGCCCATCCGGCCGACGGTATCGACCAGACGGCCCCCGGATCGGGCGACCTCGGCGAGGGCCCGATCGACACTCGCCACCGAGAAGGCCAGATGGTGCATCCCCTCGCCCCGCTGATCGAGAAACCGACCGACCGGCGAGTCGGGTTGGGTGGGTTCCAAGAGTTCGATCCGGCTCTCGCCCACCTGGAGGAAGGCGACCCGAACCCGCTGGGAGGGGACCAGCTCTGGGGGCCGGATCGGGGTCCCCAGCCAGGGGGTCCAGCGGCCGAGGGCCTCATCGATCTGGCGTACCGCGATGCCGACATGGTCGATCCGCCCGATCTCGTGTGCTCCGTTCATAGGACCTTCAGAACGCCCGGGACGGCGTGTGCTCTCCGAACAGCTCCCGCCACAGGCCGGCGACCTCGCCGAGGGTCACGCCCGCCCGGAGCGCCGCCAGGAGCGGCCCCATGACGTTGCGGCCCGCCTCGGTCTCGCGCCGGAGGGTGTCGAGCGCCCGGGCGGCGGGTTCGGCGGGGCGACGTCGGCGGAAGGCCGCGACCCGGGCCGCCTGGGCCTTCTCCTGGGCCGGGGAGATCCGCTGGCCCCGGGTCCCCGAGCCGGACTCCTCCGGGAAGAGCGAGAACCGGGGATTCCCTTCGGCAAACCGGTTGACTCCCACCACCACCTCGTGGCCCTGCTCGCGGGCTCGGGCAATCCGGTACGCCTCCTGCGCGATCTCGGTCTGGAAGAAGCCCCGTTCGACGGCGTTGAGCGCTCCCCCCATCGACTCGATGCGGTCGAGGTACTGGCGCGCCCCGGCCTCGATCCGGTCGGTCATCTCCTCGATGAGGTACGAGCCCCCGAGGGGATCGACGGTGTGGGGGATCCCGGACTCGTCCGCGAGGATCTGCTGCGTGCGGAGCGCCAGCCGGGCCGACGATTCGGTCGGCAACCCGATCGCCTCGTCGAGCGCGTTGGTATGGAGCGACTGGGTACCGCCGAGGGTCGCCGCCAGGGCCTCGAGGGTGGTCCGGATCACGTTGAGCTCCGGCTGCTGGGCGGTGAGGCTCGAGCCCGCCGTCTGGGTATGGAACCGCAGCTGGAGGGACCGGGCGCGCCGGGCCCCCAAGGTGTCCCGGGCGATCGAGGCCCACAACCGGCGGGCGGCCCGGAACTTGGCGATCTCCTCCAGGAAGTTACGGTCCGACGAGAAGAAGAACGAGAGCCGGGGGAGGACCTCGTCGATGTCGAGCCCACGGTCCCGGAGCGCCCGGACGTACGCGATGGCGTTCGCGAGGGTGAAGGCCACCTCCTGGATCGCCGAGGCGCCGGCCTCGCGCATATGGTAGCCCGAGACGCTGATGTAGTTCCACTGGGGCATCTCCCGGGTGGCGAACTCGATCAGGTCGACCGTGAGCCGCATCGACGGTTCGGGGGGGTAGATGTAGGTGCCCCGGGCGATGTACTCCTTGAGGATGTCGTTCTGGACGGTGCCCCCGATCCGGGCCCGGGGCACTCCGCGCTCCTCCGCCACCGCGACCAGCAACGCCACCAGGATGGGGGCGGTCGCGTTGATCGTCATCGAGACGGTCGCCTCCCCGAGCGGGATCTCCTGAAACAGCGTGCGCATGTCGTCGATCGTCGAAATCGCCACCCCGCACCGTCCGACCTCCCCCCGGGCCCGGGGATGATCGGAGTCGAAGCCGACCTGGGTGGGGAGGTCGAAGGCGACCGAGAGCCCCGTCTGACCCTTACTGAGCAGGTAGCGGAAGCGCCGGTTGGTCTCGGTCGCGCTCCCGAAGCCGGAGTACTGCCGGAAGGTCCAGAGCCGCCCGCGATACATCGTCGGCTGGATCCCCCGGGTGTACGGGTACTCGCCCGGGAAGCCGATCCTCCGAAGATACCGTTCGTCCGGATCCTTCGGCGGTTCGGCCAGCCGGGGGAGACGGCTCGGTGAGCCCCCGACCGGCGGGTCTTGGGGCGCGTCACCCTTCCGGGCGGCAGATGGGGCCGTTCGTCGGCGGGCGGGGGCCATCGCCCGAGGACGGGACCTGCGTATTAATGAGTTCCGGACGGGCGGAGGAGAGGCCAGAGCGCCGAGAGATCCACCTCGAACCAGGCGACCGGTACCGGTACCCCCAGGGACTCCAGGACCCGGGGGTGGAGTTCGCCCAGCTCGGCGACCTCGACCCCCGCGACCCGGACCCGGGCCGCCCGCCCCGGGATCGCCGAGGGGTGGTCGAGCGGTTCCCGGACCGAACTCACGTCCTGGGCGTCGAGGAGGCATTCGGCGATGGACGCGACGTCGGAAAAGCCTCGGCCCTCCCCGGCCCAGAGGAGGGCCCCATGGTAGCGGGTCGACCCGGCCGGCGGGACCGATCCGGGAGGCTGGAGGACCGGCCCGATCTCGCTCCACACCTGGGGGTAGCCGTGACGGGTGTTGCGACGCAGGGTCGCGGCCATGGAGTGCAGGAGGGAGGGTCGGGCATAGGCGTACTCCCGGGAGACCGGATGCTGGATCCGGATCGCTCGCGCATCACCGAGCGCGTCGACGATATCGGCCGAGATGAGGACGGTATTGTAGAGCGGAGCCGCCCCGAGGCCGAGGAACAGCGGAGCCCAATGGCGCCGGAACCGGATCTCCTCGAGCCGCCCGCCCCGGGTCCGGGAGGGGAGGACCAACCCCTCGTCGGCGGTGAGCCCTCGGGCGACCAGGACCTCCTCGGTCAGATCGACTTCGCCGAGGAGGTCGGGTCGCCAGGGGGGGATCTCGACGTCATAGCCGCCGGGAACCGAAACCGCCCCGAGGCGGGCGCGGCCGAGCGACGCCTCCACCTCGGACGCGGAAAGGGCATAACCGGTCCGCTCGGCCAGCACGCGCGAGGTCAGCCGGATGCGGGCCGGTGGGAGGCTCCCCGTCCCGGGCGGTGGGGAGCCGGCCGGCGGCTGGATCGATACCGGCGACCACGACCAACCGCGCCCGGCGAAGACCACCTGCAGAAGGCCGAGGATCTCCCGGGTGGTCCTCTCCTTCACGCCGGTGGACTCCAGCAGCAGCGCGGTGTCCCCGGGCTGCGCCTGCCCGTGCCGACCCGAGTTCAGGACGGGGGGGAGGCTGAGCAGACGGCCCTCGGAGTCCCTCAGCGTCAGGATCCGATCACCGACCCGGCCGTAGGCCCCGTACCGCTGGGCCAGCGGATGCTCGGCGAAGAACTCCCGCGCCGGCCGTTCGGTGGTTTCCCCGAGGGGGGTGAAGCGGACCGTGTCGATCGGCTCGGCGGCGTAGCGCAGGGGCGGGCGGAGCCCCAGGAGGGGGTAGATCCCGAGGCTGGACGCCCTCCGATCCCGCCCGACGGTCGCATGGAGGGTCTCCTGGAACCGGATCGCCTCCGACAGCAGATCGGCGTCGAGGGCGTGACCGGGAGGCGCCTCGACCCGGATCGCCGCGATCGCCGGCCGAAGGGGGGCGACCGAACCGTCGATCTGGATTCCGAAGGGTTCGGGCTCCGGGCGCGGCGCCCAGGGCGGAGGACCCCGGGCCCGATCGAGGCCACCGGCCAGGGCCATCGCGAGGCCCGACTCGGACAGGAGATCGAGCCGGTCCGGCGTGACCGAGAGGACCAGGTCGTCGCCGTGGACCCCCTCGATCTCCGCCTTGGTCGAAAACAGCCAGGCGGTGAGCTCGGCCTCGGTCACCGGCGAGCCCAGGAGCCGTGCGAGCCGGCCGAGGGACAGATGCTCCTGGGGCATCCTACCGACGCCCCCCGCGGAGACGGTCGTAGTCGTCGTCGTAGAGCTCACGGATATCGTTGATCCCGAGGGCCACCATCGCCAGTCGGGCGATCCCGATCCCCCAGGCGGCCACCGGCACCTCCACCCCGAGGGGAGCGAGCACCTCCGGTCGCAGGAGGCCGCCGGGAAAGACCTCGATCCATCCGAGGGTGGGGTGGCGGACGTACCCCTCGATCGACGGCTCCGTGAACGGGAAGTAGCTCGGCCGGAGCTTGAGATCCCGGACCCCGATCGCGTCCCCGAGTTCGCGGAACATCCCGACCACATGCCGGATCGACACGCCGTCCTCGCCCAGCACCCCCTCACACTGGGTGAATTCGAGGTGATGCCGGGCGTCGACCTCCTCACGACGGAAGTTCCGGTCGATCGAGAACATCCGGAACGGGGGCGGCGGACCGGCGGCCAGGAACCGGGCCGAGACGGCGGTCGTCTGCGAGCGGAGGACCGGTCGTCGGGCGACGGCGGGATCGTAGCGGTCGCTCCACCCCCGGCTCAACGGCTCGGCCCGGCCGGGGAGCGGCCGCCCCTCGTGCGCCGCCGCCACGCCCTCGAGGAGCGGCGCGGGCGGTGGGATCTCGGGGGCGCCTTCGACAGTCAGGGCGTCGTGGATCGAGCGGGCCGGGTGGTCCTGGGGCATGAACAGCGCGTCGGCGTTCCAGAATTCGGTCTCGAGCAGCGGCCCCTCCGCCTGCTGGAAGCCGAGCCCCACCAGGATCTCCT
>JAJYWS010000056.1 GCA_021791335.1 Thermoplasmata archaeon | reverse complement strand
CGGTCCGTCGCGAAGCCTTATGTCGCTCGGGGGATTTCCACGCCGATGGTGGACGAAAAGTTGGTGGAGGAGTATCATAGCCGGACGGCGGCCTCCCGACATCTACCGTCCCGGATCGTTTGGTGGGACGAGACCCTGAGGGATGGGGAGCAGACTCCCGGGGTCCATTTTTCTCCCGAAGAGAAGCTTCGAATCGCCGAACGGCTCAGCGAGATCGGCGTGCCCCTCATCGACGCGGGGATTCCGGTGGTCTCGGAGGAGGAGGCGCGGGCCGTGCGCCGGCTCGCCGAGGCGGGTCTCAAGGCCGACATCCTCGCCTCCGCCCGGACGGTGCCCGGCGACGTCGATGCGGTCATCGCGACGGGGGTCAAGCACATCGCGGTGTTCATCGCCGCGAGCCCGGTGCACCTTCGCTACAAGCTCAAGATGTCCCAGGACCAGGTGGTGGCCGCCGCCGTCGCCTCGATCCGGCGGGCCAAGGAGGCTGGTCTTCACGTGGCCTTTGTGACCGAGGACACGGTCCGGGCCCCGATGGATTTTGTGGAGCGCCTCTACGGCGAAGCCACCCGGGCCGGAGCGGATCGGCTGGTGGTCTCCGATACCGTCGGCATCATGACCCCGGTCACCTTCCGATGGTTCCTCGACGAGTTCCGGCGGCGGGTCCGGCCGACCGACCTCTCGGTCCACTGCCACAACGATTTCGGCCTGGCCACCGCGAACACCCTGACCGCTCTGGAAGCCGGCGCGGTGGCGCCCCACACCTGCGTGAATGGCCTCGGCGAGCGGGCCGGCAACGCCGCCTTCGAAGAGGTCGTGATGCTGCTCGAATCGGTCTACGGGGTATCGACGGGGATCCGCACCGAACGGCTCTTCGAGCTCTCGCAATTGGTCGAGGAGATCTCGGGAGTTCCCGTTCCCCCGAACAAGGCGATCGTCGGGTACAACGCCTTCTCGCATGAGGCCGGCATCCACACCCACGGCATTCTGGCCCACACGCTGACCTACGAGCCGATCCAGCCGGAACTCGTGGGACGCCACCGGGACATGATTCTCGGCAAGCACACCGGGAAGGCGGCGCTGGTCGAGAAGCTCAAGGAGCGCGGCCTTGCCGCGTCGGACCCCCAGCTCGTGGCGTTGCTGGAGCGGATCAAGGTCGACTCGGAGCGTCGCACCAAGGCGGAGCTGCGGAGCTTCCTGGTGGAGTACCGCTCCCGCTACGGCCACCCCGGCCTCTCGGACCACGATTTCTGGGCGATGGTCGAGGCGCTCCGGATCGCTCCGACGGGAGGGCACCCATGAGCCGTCCGGCCGGCCAGACCCTGGCCGAAAAGGTCCTGGCGCGCGCGGCCGGGGTCGAGCGGGTCGTCCCCGGGGAGATCGTCGAGGGTCAGGTCGATCTCGCGATGATGCACGAGCAGGGGGCGCAGACGGTCGGCCCGTTCCATGAGATGGGCGCGGACCGGGTGTGGGACCCCGACCGGGTCGTCATCGCGATCGATCACTGGGTTCCGGCCTCCACCGAAGGGGCCGCGGTGCTGCACCGCATTCTCCGCAAGTTCGCGGCCGAAACCCATCTCCCGCACTTCTACGATGTCGGTAACCACGGCATCTGCCACCAGATCCTGGCCGAGAACGGCTGGGTCGTGCCCGGCGATCTCGCGGTCGGGACCGACTCCCACACCAACATGCTGGGGGCGATGGGGGCCGTGGCGACCGGGATCGGACCGACCGAGATGGCCGCCGTCCTGGCCCTCGGCCGGCTGTGGCTCAAGGTCCCCCCCACGATTCGGGTCCGGGTGACCGGTACCCTCGGACGGGGGGTGACGGCCAAGGATATCGTCCTGAGGGCGCTCGGTGAGATCAAGACGACCGGGGCGACGTACAAGGCCATTGAGTTCTGCGGGCCCACGATCGAGCGCCTGACGATGCCCGAGCGGTTCACCCTCTGTAACATGACCACCGAGATGGGCGCGAAGTGCGGTATGGTGGCGCCCGACGCCACCACCTTCGACTACCTGCGCCCGATCGCCAAGCACGCGATGCACCCCCTGACCCCGGATCCCGACGCGGCCTACGAGCGGACCGTGGAGATCTCGGTCGACGGGATGCCCCCGATGGTGGCCTGCCCGTACTCTCCGGACAATGTCCGGCCGTTGCCGGAGGTCGCCCGGGAGCACATCCGGGTCGACCAGGTCTTCCTCGGCTCCTGCACGAACGCCCGGATCGAGGACATCCGGGAAGCGGCCGCACTGCTGAAGGGTCACCACATCGCTCCCGGGGTGCGGTTCATCGTCTCCCCGGCCTCCACCTCGATCTACCACCAGTGCCTCACCGAGGGGCTGATCGAGCTGTTCACCGACGCCGGCGCGGTCTTCACCAACTCGAGCTGTTCGGCCTGCTTCGGGGGCAACATGGGGATCCTGGCCCCCGACGAGGTGTGCGCGTCCTCCTCCAACCGCAACTTCCCCGGACGGATGGGCCCGAAGGAGGCCCGCATCTATCTCATGTCGCCGGCGGCGACGGTCGCGGCCGCGATTCGGGGCGAGATCACCGATCCCCGGGAGTTCCTGTAGGGGGCTGCCATGCAGACGCTCATTGAAGGACGGGTCTGGGTCCTCGGGCGGGACGTCGATACCGACGGAATCATCTCGGGAAAGTACCTCACGATCATCGACCCCGAGGAGCTCAAGAAGCACGTCTTCGAGATCGCCCTGCCGGAGTTTGCCCGGAATGCCCGACGTGGGGATGTGATCGTCGCCGACGAAAACTTTGGCTCCGGCTCGAGCCGGGAGCACGCCCCCCAGGCGCTGAGGGCGATCGGCGTCGGGGCGATCGTCGCCGACTCGTTCGCGCGGATCTTCTACCGAAACTCGATCAATCTCGGCATCCCCACGATCGAAGCCCGGGGAGTCCGGGCGCTCTTTGAGGCCGGCGACACGATCCGGATTGACATGACCCGCGGCACCGTGACGAACGGTCGGACCGGCCGCAGCCTGAGCTTCCCTCCGCTGCCCCCCCATCTCCTCTCGCTCCTGGAGGCCGGTGGCCTGGTGGAGAAGGTCCGTCGGGAGCTCGCCGCACGCCGAACCCCGGCCGGGAGCCGACCGTGAGCCGGTCCAGCTACGACATCGTGGTCCTCCCCGGGGATGGGACCGGGCCCGAGGTCGTACGGGAAGGGGAGAAGATCCTCGCCGCGCTCGCCGAAGGCGGACCAGCCCCCTGGAAGCTGCGCCGCTTTCCCGGTGGGGCCCAGTACTACCAGAAGACCGGGCGGGAGTGGGAGCCCGAAGCGGAGGCCGCGACCCGGGCCGCGGACGCGATCCTGCTCGGGGCGGTCGGTTGGCCCGGGGTCTCGCTCCCTTCGGGGGATATCGCCGGGGCCAGCCTGGTGCTCGGACTCCGCCAGCGGCTGGACCTCTACGCCAACGTCCGTCCCTGCCGGCTCTATCCCGGGGTCCAGCACCGGATCAGCGGGACCTTCAAGCAGGTCTGGGACCCGAAGGCCGTCGACATGGTCATCGTCCGGGAGAATACCGAGGGCCTCTACGCGCCGTTTCACGGGCGGCTCACCCGGGCCGACCAGACCGAACTCGCCATCGACACCCGGGTCATCACTCGGAAGGGCGCCGAACGGGTCATCCGCGCGGCCTTCGAGATCGCCCAGCGACGCGACCGGGGCGCCCCGGAGGACGGGGTCCGCCGGGTCACCTGCGTGGACAAATCGAACGTGATGGAAGGGTGCCGGTTCTTCCGGGAAACCTTTGACCGGGTCGCCGCCGATTATCCCGGGATCGAACGGGACTATGCCTACGTCGACGCGTTCACCCAGTGGATCGTCCGCAA
>JAJYWS010000025.1 GCA_021791335.1 Thermoplasmata archaeon | reverse complement strand
GGGATTTGAACCCACGAACCCCTACGGGACCAGACCCTGAATCTGGCGCCTTTGACCAGGCTTGGCAATCCCCGCGCCCGGGGCGCGACCTGAGCCGGGCATATGACGGTTCCCCCGAGTGGTAAGGCTGAGGCCGAACTCCTCGGCCCCCTTGTTTTGACTCGCGCTCCAGGGCTTGAAATCAGGGCTCGTGGCCGGAGGTTCTCAGTCACAGTCGGGTCGAGGATTCATGTTAAGTGATGGCCGAACTCCCCCGACCCTGGCCCCGAATTGTCTCGCCCTGTTCATCGACAAATCCGGCAATGCCCAGCCAGCCAAATCAGTGAAATCGCTCTGGGGAACGGCCGCCCTCGCTGTTGTGGTTGAACGCGCCAGAGAACTCAACGGTCGCATCGATAGGCTCCGGACCCTGAACTTTCGGTTCAGGCTCGAGGAAGTGAAGGGCTCGGAAGTGCCGCGTGGACTGGCCAGGGGTAGGTCCATTGACAACCCTGCCAAGGATCTCGCAGCGATACATCGCGAATTGGGTGACCGCATCTGGGTAGTCGCGGTGCGCCGCCAAAGTGACGGGTTGGCCACCAAACGTACGGCCCGGTGGCTCGTCCTTGAACGAGTCAACGGATTCCTAAATCGGGGCGATTATGAGCCCGCCCGCTGGATCACCGGCTGGGATGTGAGCGACGTACAAGAGTTGGGAGACTTCAGCCGGAATATCTCTGAGTTCCGGAACGTGTCTTCGGCGGAGCCGCGAAGCGATCGGTTGGTTCCTTCGGTCCTGGGTGGGACCTCCCACGATTGGGGCGGGCTCCAATCGGCCGACCTTCTCTCCAACTGAGCATTCGGCCTCAAGCCACAACTGCTCCTGCCCATCGGCCAAAACCTTGTGCCGACAGGTCTTCACGTCCTTGGGGAGCAGGCGGAAGGGCCGAGGGCCACCGTTCCCGCCCGCGGGTCACTCTCCGAATCAGGGCGTCCAGACCGGGCTCGAGTAGCCTTCGGGGACCTTCGGGGGGATCTCGCCGGTGCCGAACGGATCCCGGCGGGGCTCGGGAGCCCGCCCCTCCTTCTCGCAGAGGAAGGCGTCGATCGCCTCGGCGACCCGGGTGCCGGCGGCCATCGCATGGACGACCGAACGGCCCCCGGCCGCGAAGATGCCTTCGACTTCGGTCATCCCCCCGGGGCGCGGGCCTTCGGGCCATCCCTTGGTCCCGATCTTGAGCCCGAGTTTCGGGTTGATGCCCTCGAGATCGGCCTTCTCCCCGATCGCGATGATCAGGGTGTCGCAGGGGATCGTGACGGTCGCGCCGGGCACCGGGCGGACGGCCCGCCGGCCCGAGCGGTCGGGTTCGGTGAGTTCCATCTGTTGGAACTCGATCGCCTCAACCCGATCGGTCCCGTGGATGCGCAGCGGCGAGAGGAGCCAGCGGAAGTCGATGCTCTCGGGTTCGGTCTCCCGGATCTCCTCTTCCCCCGCCGGGGACTCCCCGCGGGTTCGTCGGTAGGCCATGGTGACGGAAGCGTGGGGCGCGAGCCGGCGGGAGGTCCGGACCGCGTCGACCGCGACATCGCCGCCTCCGATGACAACGATCTGCTGCCCGACCTTGACCGGGCGTCCCTGATTCACATCGTACAGGAACTCGAGGGCCGGCAACACTCCGGGGAGGTTTTCGCCCGGGATGCCCGGATAGTTGGCCGCCGACGCCCCGATCGCGAGGAAGACGGCCCGGTACCCTTGCGTGAGCAGCTCCTCGGGGGTGAAGTCCACGCCGACCCGCTTGCCCTGGACGAACGTCAGGTCGAACCGGTTGAACCGCTTCAGATCGATGAGCAGCTCGTGGTTCGGCATCCGGTAGTGGGGGATCGCGCCCGCTTGGCCCCCGATGGCCTGCTGGCTCTCGTAGACCGTGACCGAGTAACCGCGCAGGCAGAGTTCCCACGCGCACATGATGCCGGCCGGACCGGCGCCGACCACCGCCACGCGCTGGTGCCGGGGCGCGGCGGGGACGTATTCCAGGTCGGAGTTGCCGAACTCGAGGGCTGCGCGCTTCAGGTGCCGGATCGCGATCGGGATCCCCCGGCCCTTCATGATGCAGGCGTCCTCGCAGTAGTGGTAGCAGACCTTGCAGAGGGTCGTGGCGAGCGGGTTCTCCCGGAGCGTGAGCCGGGCCGCCTCGTCGAACCGACCGGAGGCGACGAGCCCGATGTATCCGCGGCAGTCCTGGGTGATGGGGCAGGCTTCGACGCAGAAGGGGAGGGCGCACTGGAGGCAGCGCTGGGCCTCCACCATCGCCTCTTCCCGGGTGTAGGAGTGGAGAACCTCGCGGAAATCGGCGACTCGCTCGCGCGGCTGCTCTTCGGGAATCTCGATCCGGTGGAACCGGGAGGTCGCGTCGGTCATGGTCTCACCATCCTCTCGTCATCGAGAGGAAGCACTCCACTAGGACCACTCGATGGTTTATATCCATCGGGGGAAAGGACGACCGGGACAGGTGTTGGCACGGTTTGGTTTCGGGTTGGGGCCGTCTTCTTCTTCCACCACCCTCGGAGCCTCTTGGCGGCGACCGGGTCGCTGACCCGGATCCCCGAGTCGTCCGACTCTTCCAAGGGGCCAAGTGGAAGTCGGTGGATGGTTCCAGCCCATTTCGCTCTAGGGACAGCTCCCGCGGAATCAATGGGAAACGCTTGGATGGGAGAGTCTCCCAGGGGCCCAGAGCGACCCGGCAAGCTGGTGCCAAGGCAGGGGAACCGCCGACTCCAGATGCCCTCCGCCCCCGCAACTGCTCAAGGGAGGGAGTAAAGGGCGAAGTCTCGCTACGGAGGGGCGTGGAATGACGCCGCCGCGCTTCCGACGGCCCCCCCGCCCCGATGGGCTGAGGTGCCTTCCCCCCTTTGATGGCCCCGAACGGCCGACCCAGTTGGGGCGGATGATGGAACTCGCGAAGATGGCGTGGAGTCCGGTCCTGGAGTTGTTGAGCAATGAGGTTCGCTTCGGGCCCCACGACCGTCGGCCCTTCCGACTCCGGGCCCGTTCGATGAGGGTGCCTGAGCCGGTCCATGGGGGGCCGGTGCTGCACTGGCTCAGCGTCGACGAAGTGCTCCGGATCCACGATGAGATGGTCCAGACCTTCGGCGGCGAACTCGGCGGGAGTGACCCCGGCATGGTCGAAAGGGTTCTCTTCCGCATGCGGGAGTCTCCCGGCCCGGGTCACCACAGGGGGCCCACCATCTTCGACCGCGCCGCGATCCTCATGCACTCCCTACTCCGCGACCCCCCCTTCCTTGACGGGCAGAAGCGGACCGGTGTTTCGGCGGCCTTCATCTTCCTCGGGATCAACGGTCACTACCTCTGGTCTCGGGACGCCCTCGATGAGGTGCAGTTCGCCGTTCAGGTGGCCCAGGGAGGAGTCGATGTGCCGGAGGTTTCCCGTTGGATTCGTGAGCGGGTGGCTTCTCGGGAGGCGATCCAGGGTCCCATCTTTGTCGATCAGCTCTTGCGGCTCGGCTCCCCTACAGCTCGGCGGCGCTGCTCGGTCTGCCGAGCCCGGTACCGGCCGAACCGCTATCGTGTCCAGTGCCCGACCTGCGGGACCCGCTACCAGGTCCGCCTCAATGCGGCCCTGGTTTCCCCTCCGTCCCTTCGGTATCCCGCTCCGGTCGTGATGATTCAGCCCGGGGTCCAGATTTTGGGGAGCTCCGAGTCGAGGGCCCCCTCCGCTCCCGACCGGACCGAATCGGTTCGTCCGAGTGACAGGTAGAGGGGCAAGCCCCCGAATCCCTTTCGTCCGGCTCGAGCGATCCGGGGCGGAATCCTGCCTCGGGCACCCGCCGGGGCGAGCGATGGATGTGGGAGGATTCGGGCGGCGCGAGCAGGACCCGGGACGAACCGAAGGGGCCGATGTACCTCCAGCCCTCGGCCAGCCGCTGTTCGGCCTCCCGGAGGCGGAACGGCCGAACGGCAGGGACGCTCGCCGGACCCTCCCGCTCCCCGGTCCTCCGAGGGGCGGCGCTAGCCCCCGGGCCTCCGGGCTCCAGCAGGTAGGCGGCGCTCCGGTACTGTCGCCGGGCCTCCTCCACAAGTTCCGGCCCCCAGCGCTTGCCGACGTGGTAGCGGGCGGCCACCCCGCCCGAGTGTCCGAGGATCGCCTCGCGCAGGTCCCGGGAGATCAGGCCCCTCCCTTCGGCCAGCAGCAGCCGCGTGGAACAGTAGGCCCGAAGGACGTAGGGCCTCCAGGTGACCCCCTCTGGGCAGACCATGGCGAGGCCCTGGTGGATCTCCCGGGTGACCGCCTTGGTGGTCAGGAAGCCGCGGCCGAAGGCCGCGGTCTGACGGGAGCGGGCCGCACACCCCCGCAGCGTCCCGGGGGCGATCACGGGGCTTTGGGGACCCAGGGGTTCCCCCCGGCGGATCCGCTCGGCCAAGTACTCCTCCAGGGCCCGGGCCAGCCGCTCGGTCCCGAAGGTCAGGTACTCCCGTCGGGTCTTGGAGAGCCGGGCCGGCACCCGGATGAGGAACGGCACCGTCGGGATCGTGACCGTGGCGGGCGCCCCGGTCAGTTCGGGGAGGTCGGCGAGGGTCAGCCCGTCCTCCCCACCGTAGGATCCGAGGACTCCGGGACGGAGACCGGTATCCGAGAGGAACAGCCCGATGACCCGGCCCCGCCGGCTCAGTTGCGCGAGGACCCGGTCCAGCTCCTCGGGAGTGGGCACCCGTTCCCGGGCGAGGCTCGCGCCCCGGATCGGGGTCAGGACCGGAATGCCGGTGAAGGGGACCTGCTGATGGCGCAGGAACGATCGGAGCCCTTCGAACGACTTCGCGATGTAGCTGTCGAGCCGCCCCCGCTGCTGCTGGCTACGGGCGAACTCCACCAACCGGCGGCGCAAAAGTTCCGGCCGACTCCGAGCGAGTTCCACGAGCCCCCGGGGCCGGAGGCGGAGCCGTTCGCAGAAGAGGCCGATATGGCG
The DNA here is from genome assembly GCA_021791335.1 of Thermoplasmata archaeon. Lineage (GTDB taxonomy): Archaea > Thermoplasmatota > Thermoplasmata > Lutacidiplasmatales > UBA184 > Lutacidiplasma. The sequence continues at coordinate 18,107 of JAJYWS010000025.1, read as the reverse complement.
GAGGTAGGTGTCGGCGCTGAGCCGGGAGCGGAGCGAGCGCTCCCTCCACCAGGCACGGACCCTGGGGTCGCGGAGGAGCGATCGGTGCCGCCCCAGGATCCGGCGTCCGGGGGGTCGGACCTCGGCCATCGAACGGAGCAGCCCCGGGAGGGGGTTGTGGGTGCGGGAGTCGATGAACGGTGCGCCCACGGCCGGCCGACCGTCGAACTCTTACTCGATCGCAACCTCCGGGTTCGGTGGGCCGATGGTCGAGGAGGAGAGGGCCCGCGAACGCCCGCCGACCGGGACGCTCCGGGTCAACGGCATCGAACGGTCGGTCCGGCTCGACCCGTCCCGGTCCCTGCTCGAAGTCGTCCGGGAGGAGTGGGGGCTCACCGGGACCAAGTATGGCTGCGGGGAGGGGGTCTGCGGCGCCTGCAAGCTGCTCGTGGACGGGATCGCCGTCCGGGCCTGCCTCACCCCGGTCGGGGAGGTCGTCGGGCGGTCGATCACGACCATCGAAGGACTGGCCGTCGACGGCCGGCCGACCCCGATCCAGCAGGCGTTCCTCGACGAGGGCGCCTTCCAATGCGGGTACTGCACTCCCGGGATGATCATCGCCGCGACCGCCCTCCTGGCGCAGAATCCCCGGCCCTCCGACGAGGAGATCGCCTCCGCGATGCAGGGCAACCTCTGCCGGTGCGGCGGCTATCCGAGGATCCGGGCGGCGATCCGACGAGCGGCCGGGGTCCCCTCGCCCTCGGGGGGAGGGGAGCGATGACCTCCGACTCCGGTGCCGTGCCGTTCGACCTTCTCGAGCCGCGGGCCCGTCCGTTCTTCGACCGCTGGGGCCCGGGGCTGGTCACCTATCTACCGGCCCGACCGGCCGGGGCGGGCGGTCCCCCCCACGGGGGGGCGTGGCTCCAAGTGGGCGCCGACGGGCGGGTGCGGGCCTTCGCCGGCAAGGTCGAGCTCGGCCAGGGCGTCGGGACCGCGCTCACCCTGCTGGTCGCCGAGGAGCTCCGTGTCCCTATCGCCTCGGTCGACGTGATTCTCGGGGACACCGACACGACCCCCTGGGACATGGGCACCTTCGGGAGCCGGTCGATCGCCGACGCGGGGGCCCATCTCCGGGCCGTGGCCGCCGCGGCCCTCACCCTCCTGCGGGCCCGGGCCGCGGAGCGTCTCCGGGTCGAGCCGGGGCGGATCCAGATCGAAGCGGGCCGGGCGTCGGCCGGAACGGGAGCGACGGCTTCCTCGGTCGGCTTCGCGGAGCTGGTGAGCGACCTTACCCGGATCGAACCGGTGCCGTCGGGGGTTGCGCTCTCCGACCCCGCCCGTTGGACCGCGGCGGGGCATCCCGCCGCCTCCCGGGACGGGCCGAAGATTGTGACGGGCGCGCTCGCGTACGCCTCCGATCTCCGGCTCGAGGGGATGTGGGAGGGCGCCGTCCTGTTCCCGCCCGTTTACCGATCGACGCTCACGAGCCTCGAGACCCGGGCGGCGGAGGCGATCCCCGGCGTCACCGTGGTCCGGGAGGGCAACTTCGTCGGGGTGGCGGCCCGGGATCGGTCGACCGCCCTCGAGGCCCGAGCCCTCCTCCGGGCCGAGTGGGAGGTCCCGGAGGTCCCCGGGGAGGACGGCGTCGTCGAGTACCTCCGCGCCCACCCCACCGCTGCGGACGATCATTGGGATCTCGACCGGGTGTCGACCGGCGATCCCGAAGCCGCCCGGCGGACGGCGGCCCTCACCCACGCGGCGACCTATACGACCGCCTACATCGCCCACGTGCCGCTCGAGACCCACGCGGCGGTCGCGAACTGGACGGGGGACCGGGTGACGGTATGGCTGGGCAGCCAGACCCCCTTCCGGGCCCGGGCCGCCGTGGCCCGTGCGCTCGGCATCCCGCCCGAACAGGTCCGGATCGTCGTGCCGCCCACCGGGGGCGGTTTCGGCGGGAAGCACGCGGAGGAGCTGGCGGCCGGCGCGGCCCGCCTCGCCCGCGCTTCGGGCCATCCCGTGCGGGTGACCCTGAGCCGGGAGGAGGAGTTCACCCAGACCTACCTCCGGCCGATGGCCGTCGTCGATCTCCGGTCGGCCGTCGACCGGGAGGGCCGGCTCGCCGCCTGGGAGTGCATCAACTGGAACGCCGGGGCTTCCGCCCTCCGGCCCCCGTACCGGATCGACCACCAACGGGTGGAGAACCGTCCGACCCTCTCCCCCCTCCGCCAGGGCTCCTACCGCGCCCTCGCGGCGACCGCCAACAACTTCGCCCGGGAGTCCCACCTCGACGAGCTCGCCCGCCTCGCCGGGGTCGACCCGGTGGAGTTTCGGCGACGCCACCTCGACGACCCCCGGCTGATCGCCGTCCTGGACGCCGTCATCGAACGGGCGGGATGGACCGCCCGGCCGAGCCGGCGCGGCCCCCGAACGGTCCCCGCGACGGGCCGGGGGATCGCGATCGGGGTGGAGAAGGGGGGTCGGGTGGCCACGTACGCCGAGCTCCGGGTCGGGGCGTCCCGGACCGTCGAGCTCCGCCGGATCATCACCGCCTACGAGTGCGGAGCGATCGTCCATCCCCGGCAGCTCACGGCCCAGGTCGAGGGCGGGACGATCATGGCCCTCGGGGGCGCGCTCTGGGAGGCGATCCACTTCGACCGGGGCCGGATCCTGAACGGGCGGCTCTCCGCGTACCGGGTCCCGCGGTTCCTCGATATCCCCCCGATCGAGGTCCTCCTCCTCGACCGGCCGGATCTACCGTCGGCCGGCGGGGGGGAGACCCCGCTCATCGCCGTCGCCCCGGCGATCGCGAACGCGATCGATGACGCCACTGGGGTGAGGATCCGCCAGCTGCCGATGCTCCCGGGCGGTCGGCTCCCGACCGGCCCGGGCTCCGCGGATTTCTCAGCACCTAAAAATTAGGGCCTAGCTTATTTACCCGCTCCCGGTTGCCCTGACATGGAAGTCCTGGAGCGGTTGACCCGCCGGCAGATCGATGCGTTGGCGGCGGTCGTCGCCTCCGATGTCGCGGCGACCGGGGTCTCCCTGAACCGGATCGCGGGGCGGCTCAAGGTCCGGCCCCCGTCCGCGCTGACCCATCTCACCGTGCTCGAGCGGGAGGGGTTGGTTCGGCGCCATCGGGGGAAGACCTCGGTGACCGATCGGGGCCGGGCCTGCCTCGCCGAGTACCAGCGGCACCACCGGATCGCGGAGGGTCTCTTCGCGCAGATCGGGCTCTCCCGGGCCGAGGTCTGCTCGGCCGCCCGGGAAATCGACCTCGCGCTCACCCACCGGACCGTGGAGCGGCTCTGCCGGGCCGAGGGGCACCCGCCGGCCTGCCCCCACGGCGCCCCGATCCCCCCGTGCGAGGAGCGGCCCGGCGCGGACTAGGAGGGGGCGATGTGGAACCTCGACTTCATCCTGAACCCGCCCGCGGGCCTCACGATCCCGACGATCCTGGCCCTCGGCTTCATCCTCGGGATCATGCACGGTGCGACACCGGACGAGCACACCTGGCCGATCACCTTCAGCTACTCGGTCGGCAGCTACAGCAGCCGGGGGGGGATGAAGGCGGGCTTCGTCTTCTCGTCGGGCTTCACCCTCCAGCGGTCGATCCTGACCGCGCTCGGCTTCCTCGGCCTCGCGGCGGTCTACGAGGTCTACAACCTGGACGGGCCGGTCTACATCATCGTGGGGTTCGTCATGTTCCTTGCCGGGTGGTACCTGCTGCGGGGCAGCGACATCCACCTGCCGCTCGACCACTGGCTCGAGCGGCTCCTCCACCCGTTCTTCCGCGACCACTCCCACCATTCCACCGTCGCCGAACGCCAGCCGGTCGCCGAAGGGGAGCTCCGGCCGGTTCCGCTCCGGATGGCCATCCTCCACGGCTTCGTCGCCGGCTGGGGGTTCGGGGGGTTCGCGGTCATCATCGTCTTCATCCTGGCCCCCCAGATGCCGAATGTCTGGTGGGCCGCGCTCGTCGGCACCTGCTTCGGGCTCGGCACGATGGTCATGCAGATCGCCACGGGCGCCTTCTTTGCCCGCCTCGCCCGGCTCAAGAAGCTCACGATGGCCCAGATCCAGCGGATCGGCCGGTCGACCGCGGCCCGGACCCTCTACCTGGGCGGCCTCGCCTTCGTCGTGGTGGGCGCGGTGGTCGCCGCGGCCCCCTGGCTGAGCAGCGTGGCGCTCTCGACCGGCAACCCGATCCCGAACCTGAACTCGATCGGCTACGCCACGGTGCTCATCGTGGTCGTCGTCGGGATCATCGGGGGCACCAGCATCTGGAAGGCGTACCGGGAGGTCTCGGCCCGTCCGCCCCCCGCCGGGGCGACGGTTCCGAAGCCGTAGCGGGGAGGGGGGCGGCGCCGGCCCGCGCGACCGGGGGGCGGTCCCCTAACGGAACCCCTAAATCCTCGGAGGCGGCTCGGGCCGCGTGACGGAACCCGCCGCCCGAAGCGCCCTTTTCCGCCAGCGTTCCTTCCTGGGGTATCTCGGGCAGAGCGTCGGTTCGCGGACCGCGACGACGGTGGTCGGCCTCTGCCTCGTCTGGTTCGTCTACGCCGCGACCGGCTCCGCGCTCGCGGTCGGGATCCTGGCCGTCGCGCAGTCGCTGGCGGCGCTGCTCGCGACCCTCCCGGCCGGATCGATCGTCGACCGGTTCGACCGCCGGACCCTGCTCGGGATCGCCCACGCGATCCGAGGGCTCGCCGTCGCGGGCCTTGCCGTCCTGGCGTACCTGGGCGGCTTCCAACTCGGATACCTCGTGGCCCTCGCGGTGGCGCTCTCGGCCTCGACCGAGCTCTACCGCTCCTCGACCCATGCGGTCCTTCCCGACCTCGTCCCGGCCGACCGGCTCACCGATGCCAACGGGATCGACCGGGCCTCCACCTCGATCGTCGGCGCCCTCTCGAGCGCGGGGGCGGGCGCGCTCATCCTGGCCCTCGGGGTGGCGGTGGGGTTCACCTTCGCCGCCGGGGCCTACGTCGCCGCGATGGCGTTCGCGATCCTCGCGATCCCCCGCGGCCCCCCGGGAGCTCCGGCCGCCGCGAGGTCCGAGGGGCTCGGGCTCTCCCGGATGGTCCGCGATCTCCGGGAGGCCGGCCATTGGCTCTGGGGATCGACCGGGCTCCTCCAGCTCTCGCTCTCGGCCACGGCCTTCAACTTCCTGATCACGGCGGCCTTCACCTTCCTCGTCGTCTACTTCGTCGGCGGCGCCCACTTGGGGCCGCTGGTCTTCGGCGGGGCGCTCGCGGGGCTCGCGCTCGGCGACGTGGTCGGCTCGCTCGCGGTCGGGCGGACCCCGGCGCTCCGGTCGGCCGGGAAGGTCTGGGTCCTCGGCTACGGCTTAAGTGGGGGGTTGATGATCCTCGGGCTCGGACTGCTTCCGAACCCGGTGTTCATCGTCGCCGACCTGGTCCTCCTCGGGGCCGTCTTCGGCTTCGCGGGCAACGTCTGGCTCACCTCGGCCCAGAACTTGGTGCCCCGAACGATGCGGGGCCGCTACTTTGCGATCGACGGCTGGCTGAGCTTCGTCTCCGGCCCCCCGGCGATCGCCGTGGGCGCCCTCCTGATCGCCCAGCTGGGGGTCCTACTGGCGTACACCCTGATGGGGGCGCTTTTGGCGGTCGCCGGTGCCGGGTTCTACGCCCTGCCCCGGCTTCGGGAACTCGACGGCCGTGGCCCCGATGCCCCGGAACCCCCGCCGGCGAACCCCGGCCCGACGACGGCCGGCGGCTGACGGTCAGTGCCGATGGGGGCCCCGGTTCGCCTGGAGGACGTCGAGGGCCTCCGGGACGGTGGCGTTCTCATGGACGATCGCCCTCAGCGCCTTGAGCATCGCGACCGGGGTCTCCGACTGCCAGATGTTCCGGCCCATGTCGATGCCGACCGCCCCCTCCTGGATCGCCCGATGGGCGAGGGTGAGCGCCGCCTCGTCGCTGTCGAGCCGGGGACCGCCGGCGACGACCAGCGGCACCGGGCAGCCGTCGACGACCCGGGAGAAGCCGTCGCAGTAGTAGGTCTTGACCAGGTGGGCGCCGATCTCGGCCGAGACCCGGCAGGCGAGGGCGAGGTAGCGGGCGTCCCGCTTCTCGAGCTCCTTCCCCACCGCCGTGATGGCCAGGACCGGCAGGCCGCGGGCCTCGCCCTCGTCGACCAGCCGGGCGAGGTTCACGAGCGACTCGTGCTCGTGGGGCGCGCCGGCGAAGACCGAGAGCGCCACCGCGCTCACGTTGAGCCGCGCCGCGTCCTCCATCGACGCGGTGATCGCCTCGTGGGAGAGGTCGTCCTTGAGGACCGTCGCCCCGCCCGAGACCCGGAGGATCACGGGAACGGTCGTGGAGGGCGGGACCGAGGCCCGGAGAATGCCGCGGGTGAGCGCGATCGCGTCGGCGTGCGGGAGCAACGGCTCCAGGGTCTTGCCGACATTCTCGAGCCGGTGCGTGGGCCCCATGAAGTAGCCGTGGTCGACGGCGAGCATGACCGTGTGCCCACTCTTTCCCGGGAACATCCGCCGGATCCGGTTCTCGAGCCCCCACTGCATGCCGTACCCTCGGGTCGGCGACCGACGCGGGCCACTTATCGGTTTCCGGTCGGGGTCGGCGATGCCGGGGGCCGACCGACGGGCTCGAGGGGGACCCGGCGATCCTCCTTGACCCGGTTCAGCACGACCTGGGTGATCGACCGTTCCACCAGCGGGTCCTGGAGGAGGTGCTTCACGAACCGGTCGAGATCGGTCCGGTCCCGGAACCGCCCCAGCACGAGCGCGTCGTACTCCCCGGTCACATCGAAGATCGCGTAGGCCCTCGGATCGCGGGCCAGCCGCTCCTCGACCTCCCGGAGCCGCCCCCGGGAGATCCGGACGCCGATCGTCGCCCAGAGGTCGAACCCGAGCTGCTCGTCGTCCAGGACCGGAATGTAGCCCCGGATGACCCCTTGCGCCTCCAGCCGTTCGATCCGGTGGCTCACGGTGGTGGGCGAGAGCTTGAGCCGCTGGGCGATCGCCCGATGGCTGCGGCGGGCATCGGCGTTGAGCTCGATCAGGATCGCACGATCGACCGGGTCGATGGTGGATGATCGTCCCATAAGTGGGTTATGCCTTCGCCATATTTCTAATCCATCTCGATCCGGCTTGCACAAATGTCCAACATTCGTTCGGAATCCTTCAAGTAGCCCGGAAGGGCTGGGGCCGCCGGAATCCATGACCGACGTGCGCCGATGGGCCGACCCCCTGGCCGAAGCGTCCGCCCCCACCGCCGAAGCGATCCTCGAGCGCCTTCGGGAGGAGAAGGTCCGCTGGGTCGAACTGTTCTTCACCGACCTCCTCGGCGGCTTCAACCGGGTCCAGGTGCCCCTCGGCACGATCGACACCGATTCGTTCGTCTCGGGGGTCCCCAAGCTGGACGGCTCCTCGGTCCGGGGATTCCGGGAGATCTACGAGTCGGACATGCTGCTCCGGCCCGATCCGTCGACGCTCGCCTACATTCCGTGGGATGAGGGGCAGGGGCGGACCGCCCGGTTCATCTGCGACATCCTCTACGGCGGGACGACCGATCCCTACCCGCACGACCCCCGGGGGATCGCCCGGCGGGCCTCCCGGGTCCTCGCCGACTCCGGGTTCGACCGCAGCTACTGGGGTCCCGAGATCGAGTTCTTCCTCTTCGACGCGGTGCACCTCCTCCCCTCCCCCGGGGCGGTCCGGGACGCCTGGGGCGGCTCCGGCTACCGGATCGAGAGCTCGGAGGCGCCGTGGACCGAGGGGGCGAGCCCGTCGCTCGCCCGGTTCAAGGAGGGCTACTACCGGACGCCCCCCTACGACTCGATGAGCGCGCTGCGCACCGAGATGATGAACCTCCTGGCGGAGCGGTTCAACGTCACGCTGGACGCGCACCACCACGAGGTCGCGACCGCCGGGCAGGCCGAGATCAACATCCACTTCGACGAGCTCCTCCCGACCGCCGACCATGTCCAGGACATCCGCTACGTCGTGAAGAACGTCGCCCACCGGCACGGCAAGATCGCGTCGTTCATGCCGAAGCCGATCTTCGGGGACAACGGGAGCGGCATGCACACCAACCAGTCGCTCTGGTCGGGCGGCCGCAACGCCTTCTTCGACGCCGCCGACCCGTACGCCGAGGTGAGCCAGACCTGCCGCTACTACATCGGCGGCCTGCTCGCCCACGCCCGGGCGCTCTGCGCGATCACCAACCCGACGACCAACTCGTACCGCCGGCTGGTCCCCGGCTACGAGGCGCCGGTCTTCATCGCCTGGAGCAAGGCGAACCGCTCGGCGAACGTCCGGGTGCCGTTCTACCACCGGGGGCGGCCCGCGGCGAAGCGGCTCGAGTACCGGACCCCCGACTCGGCGGCGAACATCTACCTCACCGAGGCGGCGCTCGCCCTCGCCGGCCTCGACGGCATCCGCAAGAAGATCGAACCGCCGCCCCCGGTCGACCAGGACATCTACAAGCTCACGCCGGCCCGGCGCAAGGAGCTCGGGGTCCGGGAGCTGCCCGGCTCGCTCGGGGAGGCGCTCGAATGCCTGGCCTCCGACCACGACTTCCTGGCCCCGGCGTTCTCCGATTCGGTCCTCGAGACCTACCGGGAGATCAAGCGGGAGGAGCAGCTGCAGCTCAACCTGCGGCCGCACCCGTACGAGTTCTACCGGTACCTCGACGTCTGACCGGTCCGGGGGCGCTTTGGGCGAGCCGCCGGGTCGGCGGACCCGGCCCCTCCCTCCGGCCGCCCCTCGGGCTCAGACGATCGATTCGTAGACCCCGGGCGCGGCGCGCCGGAGGATCCGTCGGCGGACCAGGACCTGGAGCTTCTGCCGGATCTTGGCCCGGATGTGGCGGTTGCGGGGGTGGAGCCGGGCGAGCGCCTCTTCGTGCCCGTAGAGGTCGTCGAGCGTGAACTCCCGGCTGGGGATCCGGGCGATCAGGGCGAGCAGGTCCCGGATCCAGTCCGGCTCGTCGGCCGATCCCGGCTCCCGGAGAAAGCGGAAGCGGTTCCAGGAGTCGAGGACGAACCGCTTCGGCCGCTCGTGGGCCGAGCGGAGGTACGGGACCTTCGCCGCCTCCGGGACCCCGGAAAGATCGAGGTCGCAGAGGTAGTACGGCTCCGGGGAGTTCCGGGCGAGCGGCCGGGGACGGCCGATCACCGCGAGCGGGGAGATCAGGAGCCGATTGACCGCCACCAGGTCCCGGACCCGGGCCGCGTCGGGGTCGTAGGTGAGCAGGAGCAGGTTCGGCGCCGTGCCCCGATCGAGCGCCTCCCGGTACCGCTCGAGGCTCCCGCCGGCCACCCGCCGTCCGTGGGGCTGCCGGGACGCCTTGAGCTCGAACGGCTCCCGGCAGCCTCCGCAGACGAAATCCCGGAACGGCGTCCCTTCCCGGGTCGGTTCGAGCCTGAGCCGCCCGCACTGCGGGCAGTAGAGGGAGCGGTGGACCCAGGCCGTGGTCCGGACCCGGGCCAGGGCCCGGGGGCTTTCCAACCGGGGCGGCGCCGGCGGCAGGTCCAGGGCCAGGGTCATGGCGACGGCCGATCGCCGCCCGAGGGATCAGGGTTGTGGAAGGGTTCCCGACCTTGGGGTTATGGCCCCGGGCGCCGTTCGACCCGACCGATGGAGACCGGAGCCCATCTTTGGGTCGGCGGGCGGATCTGGACCGGCGCCGGTTGGGCCGAGGCGCTCCTCACCGAGGAAGACCGGATCGCGGCCGTCGGCCGGGAGCCCCGGGTCCGCGCCCGGACGCCGACCGGCGCCGAGACCCACCACTTCGAGGGCTTGCTCCTCCCCGGATTGGTGGACGCCCACCTCCACCTGGGCGATCTCCTCGCCCGTCGGCTCTATCTCGATCTGACCCCCCGGACCGGAGGTCCCTCCCTCGCCGAGCGGCTCGCCGAGTACGATCGCCGGTATCCCGGACAGCCCGTGGTCGCCTATGGCTCGATCTTCGAGGCGCCGATCCCCCCTTCGGCGCGGGATGCCCACCGCCCGTGGCTGATCCTGGACCGGTCCGGCCACGCCGCCTGGGCGAACCGGACCGCGCTGCGGTCGGTGGGGCTCGACTCGGCGAGCCGGGACCCGCCGTTGGGCCGGCTCGGTCGGGGCCGCGGGGGCCTCACCGGCGTTCTGTTCGACGAGGCGGTGGCGTGCCTCGATCCGGTGCGACGGGCCGGCCCCTCGGTGGACGGCTCGGCGTTGGGGCCGCTCCTGGCCGAACTCGCCGGGCTCGGGCTCACGGCGCTCGGGGCGGTGTCGGTCGAGCCGCCGGAGGAGTGGGCGATCCGGGCGGCCGTGGAGCGGGAGCCCCGCTCGCCGCAGATCCGGATCTTCCGACGGTGGGTGCACGGAGCCCCTCCCTGGCCGGGCCCGGAGGCGCCGGGGAAGGCCGGCGGCGGCAACGGTCGGGCGATCGGGGTCAAGGCGTTCCTCGATGGGGCGTTCGGCCCCCGGACCGCGAGGCTCCGGGCCCCGTATGCCGACGCCCTGGGAGAGCTCGGGCTTTCGACCGCGCCGCCCGAGCTGACCCCCGACCGGCGGGCCGAGATCCAGCGCTCCGGAGGCTGGGTGGCCCTCCATGCGATCGGCGACGCCGCCGTCGAGGAGGCCGAACGGCTGGGGTCGGAGGGGGCCGGGCGGCCGGACGCGCGGGACCGCTACCGGATCGAGCATGCTTCGCTCACGCCCCCGGATCTGGTCGAGCGACTGGGCCGCTCGGCGCGGATCCTGGTGGTCCAACCCCATTTCCGGGTCACCGACCGGTGGCTCGGGGAGCGGCTCGGCCCGGACCGCGCCCGCGGAGCCTATGCGTTCGGCTCGCTGATGCGCGCGGGCGCCCGGCTCGCCGGTTCGAGCGATGCGCCCTACGACGAGCTCGATCCCTGGGCCGGACTGCGGGCCGCCGTCGGTCCGTGGCCCCCGGCGGCGATCGGGGCCCCGACGGAGTCGCTGCGGGGCGAGGAGGCGTTCGAGATCTACACCCGCGGCGGGGCCCGGGCCCTGGGCGAACCGGACCGGGGGGAACTCCGGGAGGGGGGCCGGGCCGACCTGCTCTGGACGACGGCGTCGGATCTTGAGCATGCCCTGGCCGCCGGGGCGTCCGCGATCCGGGCGGTCTGGTCGGACGGCCGGCCGCTCAGGGGATCGCCGGACGCAAACGACGAATACCCCCGCCGCTAGGTCGGTCGCTCCATGCCCGGACCGAACCCCCCACCTTTGTTCCGGGAGATCTCCCCGACCATGCGGGTCGACGTCCATATCGACGACTGGAGGTCGGAGATCCCCCCCGAGGCCCCGGCGGAGGAGCGGGAACGTCGGCTGTACGACCGGGCCTGGGCGGCCTACCAGGAGGGCGACTACGGGTTCGGGCTCTGGTGCTGGAAGGAGTGCGACCGGCTGACCGTCGCCCTCGGCGGCCGGCTCGCGGAGGTGAACCGGGTGCTGGGCCCCGGCCGCTACTTCGGCTTCTCCCACCGCCGGGCCGTCGCCGAGCGGGTCCCGCTCGACCGGGTCTATCGACCCCGCCGGGGCGACATGAGCACGCCCCGGACCGATGCCTTCATCCTCCCGCACTACCAGGTGCTCTGCGTCCTGCTGGTCCAGGCGGCCGGGGGCGATCCGAAACTGGGCGCCCAGCTCTCGATCGCGCTGGGGGAGCTCGAGGAGCAGCGGCGGGCCGACCCGATGCTCCGCCAGTTCGAAAGCTTCCGGGAACTGCTCGCCCGCACGGCCCCCGCCTCGAGCGATCCCGCCCCCCCGAAAGCGCCGGCGCCCGAAGCCAAGGAGGCTCCCGGGGCCCCGACCGGGATCGCGGCGAAGGGGTCTGCGTCCCGGCCGCGCCGGTCGGCGTCCCGATCCCGTCGATCCCCACCGCCGTAGCCCGGCCGAGGGCATCCGGGCCGCGTCGGAGCATCGTTTAAATCGGCCCGGGCGAATCCCGCGTCGTCTCTCGGCCATCCATGGAGACGAGCGTAGCCGCGCACGTTCGTTCGCCGGTGGCGGCGACGCCCCGGGTCCGCCCCCCTCCGATCGTCACCTGGCGGGCGGTCCCCCTCGTGCTGGTCCCGGTGGGCGCGCTCGTGGTCGCCGTGGCGCTCCAGGAGTTCGTGCTCCTCGACTACGTCCACGTGATGACCGGCGCGCTCTGGACCGGCATCGACATCTTCCTCGGCCTGGTGATCGGGCCGATCCTCGGTCGGATGAGCGGGCCGGCCCGGGCCGACTTCGTCCAGCGGCTGGTCCCGACGATGCTCTTCCTCATGCCGGCCCTTGCGGCGGTGGCGATCACGGCGGGCATCTACCTCGCCCAGATGGAGGGGATCTTCAACCTCGGATACCTCGCGATCCAGGTCGCCGGGGTGCTGGTGCTGTTCCTCGCCGCCCAGGGGTTCGGGGTCTTCCTCCCCAATGAGCTGCGGATCGTCCTCGAGCTCCGCAAGCCCAGCCCCGATGTGGAGAAGATCGGCCGGCTCGGGCTGCTCAACGCCCGTCTGGCCGGGGGGCAGGCCGTGGTCCAGCTGGCGCTCATTTTCGTCATGGCCAACCTGGCCGCCGGCCAGGTGCATCTGTAGGCGGGTCGGGCGGTCCGGTCGGCCGGGCCCGGCCGGCGCCCCGTCCGTTTATTACGCCGCCCGGCCCTCCGGCCCATCGATGGAGCCGGAGGAGGCCCGGTCGCTGGTCCGATCGACGGCGCTGGCCGGCTGGCAGATCCAGGGCCGGTGGGACCCGCTCCTGGTCGTCCGGGCCGAGGGGTCCCGGTTCTGGGACGCCCAGGGACGGGAGTACCTGGACCTCTCCGCCCAGCAGGTCGCCGCGAACCTGGGCTACGGCAACCGGTCGGTCACCGACGCCCTGGTCGCCCAGGCGCAGAGCCTCCCCTACGTGAGCCCCTCGTTCGCCACCTCGATCCGGGCGGAGCTCAGCCGGGCCCTCGGATCGGTCGTCCCGAAGGGTCTGAACCACTACTTCTTCAGCAGCTCCGGCACCGAAGCGAACGAGGCCGCGCTCAAGATGGCCCGCGGAGGGACCGGACGGCGCCGGATCGTCGCCCGTTCCCGGTCGTACCACGGGTCGACGGCCGCCGCGCTGAGCGTCTCGGGGGATCTGCGCCGCCGGGTCGTCGAACCCACCCAGTCGGTCGCGGGCACCGTCTTCGCGCCGGACTGCTACTGCTACCGGTGCCCGTTCGGGCTCGAGTATCCGTCCTGCGGCGTCGCCTGCGCCGAGTATGTGGACGAACTGATCGAACGGTCGGGCGATGTCGCCGCGATGATCGTCGAGCCGGTCGTCGGGACCAACGGGGTGCTGGTCCCGGTCCCCGAGTACCTGCCGAGGATCCGGGCGATCACCCGGGCCCACCACGTCTGGTTGATCGCGGACGAGGTGATGACCGGATGGGGCCGCGTCGGCGAATGGTTCGCGGTCGACCGCTACGGGGTCGTGCCCGACCTGTTGACCACCGCGAAGGGGCTCACCGGCGCCTACGCCCCCCTCGGCCTCACCGCGGCGAGCGACACGGTGGTCGCGGCCTGGCGGGACCGCTACCTGCCGATCGGCCACACCTACGAGGGCCACCCGTTGACCCTCGCCCCGGCGGTCGCGGCGATCGAGGAGTACCGCCAACGGGATCTGCTCGCCAAGTCCCGCCGCGACGGCGAGTATCTGCTCCGCCGCCTCCGGGAGATCCAGGCCCGGCACCGCTCGGTCGGTGACGTCCGGGGGCTCGGTCTCTTCGCGGCGGTCGAGCTGGTGCGGGACCGGGCCACGAAGCAGCCGTTCAACACCGAGGAGGATCGGGTCGCGGGCCGACCGCTCGTGGTCGAGGCGGTGGCCCGGGCGATGATGGCCGAGGGCGTCTACTGCATGGCCTGGGTGAGCCACCTGGTGGTCGCGCCGCCGCTCATCATCAGCCGGGAGGAGCTCGACCGGGGGCTGGAGGTGCTGGACCGGGCGCTGGCCGTCGCCGACGCCGAGTCCGCGGAGCGGCCCGGGTGAGCCGGGCGGCGCCGGGCGCCAGGGCTCCAGGGACCAAGGGACGGCCGATCGGCGGCGGAGGGGAGGCAGCACGACGCGGTGGTTGATCCAGTTCGGCTACGACGGCCGTGGGTTCGGCGGCTGGGCCCGCCAGCCGGGCCGTACCACGGTGGAGGGGACCCTGAGGGACGGGCTGCGCCGGCTCGGGATCGGGGGCCGGTCGACGGCCGTAGCGCTCGAGGTCGCGAGCCGGACCGACGCCGGGGTCAGCGCCCGGGCGAACGCGCTCACGGTGACCAGCGACTGGGCGGCCCCCGCCCTCCTGCGCGCGCTCAACGGGATCTCGCCCCGGATCTTCTTCCGGGCGGCGACGGAAGTCCCGGAAGGCTTCCGGGTCCGGCACGCCCGGCGTCGGCAGTACCGCTACTTTCTCGACGGCGGGCCCGAGCGGGTCGCGCGGCTGCAACGGATCGCCGACCGGCTCGGGCACCGGATCGATGCCCGGAGCTTCGGGCGGGGCGTTCCGGCCGCCGAGCCTCAGTTCCGGCCGCTGACCCGGATCACCGTCCGGCACGACGGATTCGACCTCTGGATCGAGGTCGAGGCGCCGTCGTTCGTCTGGGGGATGGTCCGGAAGATCGTGAGCGGTCTCGGCGACGTCGACTCCGGCCGACGGACCGCGGCCGAGCTCGAACGGGCGGCCCTCGGCGAGCGGCGGCTGACCCTGGCGCTCGCCCCGCCCGAGCCGCTGGTCCTCTGGGAGGTGGAGTACGACCGGCCCTGGAGCCACTGTGTGGATCGCCCCAGCCGGCACCAGGCGGCGTATCTCGAGGCGATGGAGGCGCAGGCCCGGCTCCTCCCGGCGCTCCGCCGGGCGATCGGGCCCGGCTCCGGGGGCCCTCCGCCATCGGGATAAGCCGGGGGCGCCCTAGCCTCCGAACCATGAGCGATCCTTCTTCGGTGTCGGGCGCTGAGGCGCCGGTCGAGCGGGCGACCCTCGGCGGCGGCTGCTTCTGGTGCATGGAGGCGGTCTTCCTCGAGCTGCGCGGGGTCACGTCGGTGACCTCGGGCTACGCCGGGGGCACGACGGCGAATCCGACCTACGAGATGGTCTGCTCGGGCCGGACCGGCCACGCCGAGGTCGTCCAGATCGAGTTCGATCCCCGCGTGATCGGCTACGCCGACCTTCTGAGGATCTTCCTGACCGTCCACGACCCGACGACCCGGGACCGCCAGGGGCACGACGTCGGGACCCAGTACCGGTCGATCATCCTGACCCATTCGGACGCGCAGGCCCGCACGGCCCAGGAAGTCCTCTCCGAGATCGCCTCCGCCGGGGTCTGGAAGAAACCGCTCGTGACCCAGGTGGTGCCCCTGACCGCCTTCTACCCGGCCGAGGAGTACCACCGGCAGTACTTCCGGCGCCACCCCGAGCAGTCGTACTGCCAGATCGTCATCGCCCCCAAGGTGGCCCACTTCCGCGAGCAGTACCGGGACCGCTGGCAGCCGTCGTCCCGATAGGCCGACGGCCGGCGCCGACTCAGAAGTGCCAGGCCGGCCCGCCGTACCCGTCCGGCAGCCCCTGAGGCTCGGCGCCGCCGAACGGATCCGGTCGGGGCGTCGGCGAGCGCCCGGTCGTGCGGGCGATGTACGCGTCGATCGCCTGGGCCGCCTTGGTCCCGGCGGCCATCGCGTAGACGACCGACCGCCCTCCGGCCGCAAAGACCCCTTCGACGTCGGTCATCCAGTCCTCGTGCCGGCCCTCCGGCCAGGGGTGGTGGCTGAGATTGAAGTCCAGTTCGGTCGGGAGCCCCTGGATATCGGCCGTCTCCCCGACCGCCACGATCACGGTGTCGCAGGGGATCGTCTCCTCCGAGTTCGGGAGGATCCGGGTGGTCGGCCGGCCGTGGGCGTCGGGGGGGCCCAGTTCGGTCCGCTGGACGACCAGCCCCTCGATCCGGTGGGTGCCGAGGATCCGGACCGGGGCGCGATCGTAGAGGAAGTTCACGCCCTCGGCGCCGCCGCCGTCGACCTCCTCGGGGCCGGCCGGCATCTCGGCCCGGCCCTTGCGGTAGACGACGGTCACAGCGCCCGGGTCGGCGAGCCGGAGCGCCGACCGGGCGGCGTCGAGCGCGACATCCCCGCCGCCGATCACGACGACGGTCCGGTGCTTCCGTCCGAGGAGCCCCTCGGGGCCCTGGTTGACGGCGAGCAGGAACGGCAGGGCGTGGTAGACTCCGGGCAGCTCCTCGCCGGGGATGCCGAGCGCCCGGGGGTTCGACGCGCCGATCGCGACGAAGACCGCAAGGTACCCCTCCGCCCGGAGGCTCTCGGGGGTGAAGTCGACCCCGGCCTTCTTGCCGAGCACCCAGGTGATGTCGAGGTTCTTCATCCGGGCGAGATCCCGGTCGAGGTCGCCGTCGGCGAGGTGGTAGCGGGGGATCGTGTCGATCTGGCCCCCGAGGAACGGCTCGGCCTCGAAGACCGTGACCCCGTAGCCCCGCAGGGCCAGCTCCCAGGCGCACATGATCCCGGCCGGGCCCCCGCCGACGACCGCGACCCGCTGGTGGCGCGGGGCGCCGGGCACGTAGAGGAGATCGGAGCGGCCGTGCTCCAGGGCGGCGCGCTTGAGGTGTCGGATCGCGATCGGCACGCCGCGATCCCCCATCACGCATCCGTCTTCGCAGTAGTGGTAGCAGGTCTTGCAGAGGACGGTCGCGAGCGGGTTGTCGAGGAGGGTGAGCCGGGCGGCGTCGTCGAACCGTCCCTCCCCAATGAGCCGGATGTACCCCCGGCAGTCCTGGGTGATCGGGCAGGCCTGGACGCAGAACGGCATGGCGCACTGGAGACAGCGCCGGGCCTCGAGGACCGCCTGGTCGCGGTCGTAGGGGAGCAGCTCCTCCTCGAACTTGGTCGCCCGCTCCTTCGGGTCGACTTCGGGGATCGGGGTGCGCTGGTATCGCGTTGACTCTCCCATGGACCTCGCCCGGGCGACGAAACCGCCGAAAGAGTATATTTTAATCGGGGGCCGGGCCACGCCCGACGCCCCCGAGGGAGCCGCTGGGTGCGCAGGTTGAAATAGGGGGCTCGCCCAATCCTTGCCGGCCCGGCTTCCTGGGGAAGCGGGCTCACCGAGAGAGCATGTCGAGTCCGGCAGCGAACCCGCCGATTCCCACCGTGGCCGTCCCCCCGCCCCCTCCTCCGTCCCCGGGGAGGTTCGGCGCGACCCGTTCCCTGACCGGTGCCGACCGGGACGGGCTTCGGAAGATCTCCAACGGGGCCCTGATCGGCGCCGTCGGGAGCGTGGCGAGCCTGGCCATCGGGGTCGCCATCGACCTGAACGGATTCAGCCGCGCCTTGGAACTTCGCGCCGGCTTTCCCTCCGCGCAGAGCTGGATCTGGGTCGTCGCTCTGGCGGCCTTCGGCATCGCGCTCACGCTGATCCAGCTCACGTGGATGCGGGACGGGTTGCAGCGGCTTCCCGGCCCCTCCCCGGAGCTGGTCTCTCCGGTCAGCCTCTCGAGGCTCGCCTATCCGGGCCTGGTCCTCGTCTGGGTCGGGCTGTTGGTCGTCCTGTTCACCTTGGGATCGGTGCTCACCTGCACCCCTTCCGGAACCCCTCCCGGCATGATGACCTGCATCCGAACCGGCGCGCTCTGGCCGCTGCTGGTCGGCGCCGGCTTGGCCCTGGTCGGAGTGCTCCTCACGGTCATCGGCTGGATCTACCTCGCGATCGGCCTCTGGCGCCTCGAGCGCCGCTACCCGCAGCCGCTCATCCAGGTGGGAGCGATCCTCCTGCTGTTCTTTCCGTTGCTCGGAAATATCCTCCTCTGGGTCGGTATCCACCAGGTATTGGAGACGCCCAACGCCCCGCCGGGGTAGGCCGGACGGGCCGGGTTGGGCCCGCATCCCGGCGGCTACGGGGCGTCCTCGTGGGCGGCGACCCAGTCGATGCCCGCGAGGAAGCCCTGGAGGGTCCAGTAGGTCCGCAAGAACTCGTAGCCCCGGGCCGTGATGGTGTAGGTGGGGCGGTCCCCGGCGTCCGAGCTCAGGAGCCCGGCTCCGACCAGCCGGTCGACGATCGGGTGGAGCCGGTCGATCGGCATGCCCGCCCCGTACGAGAGCCGGGTGATGCCGGCCCGGCCCTCGTGGC
>JAJYWS010000040.1 GCA_021791335.1 Thermoplasmata archaeon | reverse complement strand
ATTGCGCAGGTGAAGAGGCGGGACCCGAGGCTCCGAGATGGAGTCGAGGGACTTCGGTCCCGGCTTGAGATATCATGGGAGGTGAACGCTTGACTCGTCGATCGTGCGGACCGGTTGAAGGAACTGCTGGCCCTCGAGGGAACCGCCTTGGACTGTTGGGGAGATTCAGCGTGCGAGGCGTCGGACGCATCTTGAGTTTCGTGGGGCTCACGGCTCAATCCGCTCCTGCCCCACTGACCGTAGTGGGTGCCGAACGTGCCCGGAGGCGATAGTGCGCCATCCCCGATGTAGAGGGCTCTCAGGGGCCGACTCTGTTCCACTCGGAGACCCCGTCAGCCGATGGCGGATGGGCTCAACTGGAGACCGGAACCTATGCCCCCCCCAACCGGTGTGCGACCCAATAGGAACCGACGCTGTGCGTGAGAAACAGCAGTTCTCACGCGAGGCGACGGGGGCGGCGCGAGGTCTCTTGACTCAGGACGGGTTCGGCCCGTGCCGGGCGGTTCGATGGACCTCAGAGAGTCCCCCCACCTCGGGCGATCGAATGCGTCCCGGACCCCATGGCTTCCCGGACCGGACCTCCTCGAACCCTCGGGGATTCGTGGAACAACCGGAACTGCGGGACCGCACGGCAGGATCGATTCCTCCATGGCCGACGCGGGGACCCGTCGTGGCCCCCTGTACCGATAGGACCTCTCGGAGGGCCGTGAGCTCCTCCCCCGATCCCAAGGCAGCTCCCGGGCCTACTCCTGATGGATCCGGGAGGAACTCCTAAACATCCTCTCCGGCCCGGGGGCACCCGTCGGTTTGCGCAGGCACTCGGTGTGGATCCAACGGCCGTGGGAGAGTCCCGGCTCGGTGATCCAAGGCGCCCGGGCCCGGAGCCGCTGCCAACGCTCCCAAGTCATCCGGAGCGCCCGGGCCCGCTCCGATATCGGCAGGTCGAGGCAATGGAAGTTGACGAGCGCCCGGCCCCCGGGCTTGAGGATCCGGTACAGTTCGTCGACCGCCTTCTCCTTCTCGACCATGCAGCAGAGCAATCCGAACGAAACCGCGAGGTCGATCGACCCGGTGGAGATCTCGGGAAGCGCGGCCGCTGAATGGGCGAGCCAACGGACCCGCTCGGCAAACCGCACGGTCCCGCCCAGCTTCATCCGGGCCGCCATCAGGTTCCGTGGATCGATATCGACCATCCAGACGGTGCCCGAGTCGCCCACCCGCTCAAGGATCCAGGGGAGAAGCATTCCGGTGCCGGCGCCCAGGTCGGCCACGGTCTCGCCCGGACCGATCCCGCACCGTTCCAGCCAGCGGCGCATCGGGGAGAGGCTCCGGCGCATCGGAAGGTTCAGGAGCCAGGACGGGCACCGACGATCGGAGTCGGCGTGCGCCGGGGGAGATGATGCGGAACTCATCGGACTCTCCAGGGGAGCCAGGTCGTGCCGCCCGTTATCCCTGGCGGTCGACGAAAAACCCCCGGGTCGCCCCGGGGGTCGGGGCCATGGCCCCTCGGCCCGTTCTACGGCCGCCGGTAGAACGCGTTGACCGGTCGGATGGTCCGGCGCGTCGGCACGCCGAGGCCGGCATAGAGGGCTTCCAGCTCCTTGGCGCCGGGCGCCTCCCATACGCAGCGGGCCCGAGTCTCTCCGGGCAAGGCGTAGATCGCGATCGGGGTGAACCCCGCCGGGACCTTGCCTGCGGAGGCCAGTCCGACCGCTTCCTGGACCTTGCTCACGACCGCATTCGTCTGTTGGGCGTCCCACGTGTGCTCGATTTCAAAGGTCGGCATGGTTCTCACGTCCTCCCGACCGCCGCGGGTAGCTTCATCTAACGGGTTACCAATGTAACTCCGGCCCCGGGGGCCGGGGCTCGAACGATGCGGACCGCCCAGTTTACGATCGTACACGACTGCCCGTACTCGAACCCGATCCGGGCCGTCGAGGGCCTCCGGGTCACCCATCTCTGCCATCGGGGCCGCAACGCCTACCTGGAGATCCATGCCGACACATCGGAGGCGCTGGAACGGCTGGTGGCGGAGTACCGGGAGCGGGGGGGCGAGCTGGTCCACACCGACCCCGGTGATCGGGCGGCGCTGGTCCGGTTTTCCGGGTGCGACTGCTGCCAGCGGGGGCAGGTGATTCCGAGGGTCGAACGGAGCGAGGCGCTCTACCTTCCTCCGTCCACCTACACCCCTCGGGGAGAGACGTACCACTTCCTGCTCAATGAGGGCCCACCGGTCCAAACCGCCCTGGAGGGGCTCCGCACCCAGGTCGATTCGGTCGAGGTCACGCTCCACTCGCTCGAGACCCTCGGATTTGAGGGGGAGACGATGGTTTCGGTCGGCCGTCTGTTCGGGCGGCTGACCGAGCGTCAACGGGCGGCGCTCAGCCTCGCGACCGCCGCGGGCTACTACCGGATCCCCCGGCACGTCCGGACCGAGGACCTCGCGCGGCGGATGGGCATCTCCCGCCCCGGGTTTGAGAAGCTCCTTCGGAGGGCCGAGGGCCTGATCCTGCTCGCCATCCTCCCGTACCTGTCGGGGGCGGAGCCGCCCCCGCCGGCCGATCAGCCGTGACGGAAGCTGACGCCGAAGCCGGCCTTGGGGAACTCCCAGACCAGCGCCCCGTTCCCCAGCTGGTGGCAGGCGATGCGGCAGGCCCCGAGCTCGAGGCAGTTCTCGTGGTGAATGACGAGCCGGCCCTCCTGCCATTCATAGACCTTCGCCGGGCAGACCAGGATGCACGGCTTGCGGACGCAGCCGACACACAGGGCGGGATCGGAGAGGGTCAGGTGGCTCTCCCGGTCGGAGGTATAGGCGTCGACCCCGAGCCGTTCGGAGATCGGCAACTTCGCGGCCACGGCCCCCCGTAGATCGACGGCGGTTAAGGGCCTTTGGACGCCGGGGCGGGGGGGTCGCCGCCGGCCCGTCCTGGCCCCGGGGGGCCCACCTCTCCGTAAAGAGCCGGCGCGTACCTCCCTGGGACAGGAACCCGATGACCAGCACCTGTCCGGACTGCGGCACCGCAGTGGAAGTCAGCATTCGAAGCGCGCGCATGATGAGCGGCACCTGCCCCGACTGCGGTCGGCCCATGCTCGTCATCCAGGAGATCACGCCCCTCGCCGGGGGCGAAGCCCCGTCGGAAGGTGAGACCGTGGTGGCCCAGGGGCTCTCCCCGCCGGCCCCGGACGGGCCGGCCTGCGAGAAGTGCCATGCCCCCCTCGGGTTCCGAACGACCGACGCTTCGGGCGTCGAGGCGGTCTGCCGAAGCTGCGGGACCGTGGTGGCCTACGTTCGGGCGGGGGCCGACGACGAGGATGGCTTCGCCCGGCCGAACGACCGAAGCCGACGGCCGCCCCCCCGGCCTAGGGACCGGGAGTTCGGTTCGGCGCCCCCGACCCGACCCTGCCGGGAGTGCGGGGGGGCGCTCCGCTTCTCCACCAACCCGGACGGCACCGTGGCGGGGGAGTGTACCTCCTGCGGCAACCGCTTCAGCCTACCCCCGAGGTCGGAAGGCCGCGGGCGGAGCGGCGGCGGAGGCTATGGCGGCGACCGGCGCGGCGGCGGCGGGGGTTTCCGCCCGGGCGGGCGCCGCGAATGGACGCCGGGCGGAGGGCGGGGGCGCGGCCCGCCCGGAGGCGGCGGATTCCGTCGCCGGCCCTCGTTCGGACGCTCCGACTCGGGCGACCGGGACGACCGACGCCGCCGTCGACCCCGGGACGACGAGTAGACGGGCCCCCGCCCCGGGGAGCCTCGAGGGCGGCGCCCGTGGGGTCGGCCTTGTCGGGGCCGCCGAGGCGGGAACGCTAAAACCCCGGGGGGAATCCACCGGCGATGGAGCGGTTTGATGTCGTCGTGGTCGGGGCCGGCCTCGCCGGCATCGCCGCGGCCCATTCGGCCGCCCGCGCGGGCCGCAGCGTCCTTTTGATCGAGCGGGGCAAGTCGCCGGGGACCAAGACCGTCTCGGGCGGACTCCTCTACGGCCACGCCCTCGCCCGGATCGTCCCCGAGTTCTGGACGGCCGACCCCTGCCCCGTCGAGCGGCCGATCGTCCGCAACATCCTCTCCTTTTTGACCGACTCTCAGGCGGTCAACGTCGACCACTTCGATGCGCGCTTCGGCCGCCCCCCGTTCAACGCCTTCAGCGTACTCCGCCACCGGCTCGATGCCTGGCTGGCCGAACGGGCCGAGGCCGCGGGCGCCGTCCCGGTCTACGGGATCCGGGTCGACCGGCTCCTCACGGAGGGCGACCGGGTGGTCGGCGTCCGAGCCGGGGACGACGAGATCGGGGCCGAGGTGACGGTGCTCGCCGACGGCGTGAATTCGCTGTTGGCCCGCGGTCCGAACGCCCGGCCCGAGGCCGATGCCTCGGTGGTCGGGGTCGGGGTGAAGCAGGTCCTGGAACTGCCGACCGGCACGCTCGAGGAGCGGTTCCAACTCAGAGACGGGGACGGCGTCCAGATCACGACGATCGGCCATCCGTCCGGCCTCGAGGGGGGCGGATTCCTCTACACCAACCGCAGCAGCCTCTCGCTCGGCTTCATCGCCAACCTGCGATCGTTGGTCGCCTCGGGCCGAAGCCTCGACGAGGTGTTCGACGAGTTCCAACGCCACCCCCTCATCGCCCGGTGGATCGAGGGGGGCCGGCTGGCCGAGTACAGCGGATGCTTCGTGACCGAGGGCGGTTACCGGGCCCTGCCCCGCCTCTCGGGACCGGGCTACCTCGTCGCCGGCTCGGCCGCCGGGCTCTTCCTCAACACGGGCTTCACCCTGCGGGGCATGGATTTTGCCTTGGAGTCCGGGCGGATCGCCGGCGA
Source organism: Thermoplasmata archaeon (assembly GCA_021791335.1). Taxonomy (GTDB): domain Archaea; phylum Thermoplasmatota; class Thermoplasmata; order Lutacidiplasmatales; family UBA184; genus Lutacidiplasma. The sequence goes on along the minus strand of JAJYWS010000040.1, from coordinate 18,415 downwards.
GGTCGCGGCCGAGGCGGCCGAGGCGAAGGATCCGGCCGCGGCGCGGCTCGAGCGGTACGTGGCCCGGCTCGAGGCGTCGTTCGTCCTCCGGGAACTCAAGGCCCACCGGGGATTCCCGAAGGTCTTCGCGAACCGGCGGCTCTACGGCGCCTACCCCGAGGCGATCAACGCGCTCCTCCACGACCTCTACTTCGTGGACGGCGCGGGCCGCCGCCACCTCGAGGGCGTGGCCCGCGGTGCGTTCCGGGGACGGGCGCCCTGGTGGCGGCTGGCCCAGGACCTCGTCGGGGCCGGACGACGGCTCTGATCGGACGGGGGCGCGAAGGGTATAGCCCATCGGCCCCTGCCGTCGGCATGCCCGCAGCCGGTGTGCGTTCGTTCCTCCTCGACAACCGACCGGTGGCCGCCGACGGCCGCACGACCTTCTCCGTGACCGATCCGGCCGATGGATCGACCGTCGCCGAGGTCGTCCGGGCGACCCCCGACGACGCCCGGGCGGCCCTCGAATCGGCGGCCCGCGCGCAGCCCCACTGGGAGGCGATCGGCGCGGCCGCCCGGGCGAAGATCCTGCGCGAGGCGGCCGTCCGGCTGAGGGCCCGGGCCGAGGAACTCGCCCTCACCATGACCCGGGAGATGGGCAAGGTCCTGGTCGAAAGCCGCTCGGAGGTCGAGGGCGCGATCGACAACCTCGAGTTCTACGCCGCCTTCGCCCGGAACCTCTCGGGGGAGGAGGTCCAGGGCCTCCCCAAGGGGGAGAGCCTCCGGCTGATCTGGCTCCCCCGCGGTGTCGTCGTCGGCATCACGCCGTGGAACTTCCCGGCCTCGACCGTCACCCGGAAGATCGCCCCGGCGCTCCTGGGGGGCAACACGATGGTCCTCAAACCGTCGAGCCAGACCCCCCTATCGAGCCTGCTGATCGCCGAGGCCCTCTACGCGGCGGGGCTTCCGCCGGGCGTCCTCAACGTCCTCACCGGCCCCGGCCCGGAACTCGGCCGGGCCCTCCTGACCCACCCGGCCTGTTCGACCGTCACCCTGACCGGCTCGACGGCGAGCGGAATCGACGTGCTGAAGCTCGCCGCCCCGGGGATCGTCAAATGCCTGCTCGAACTCGGCGGCAAGGCGCCGGTGCTGGTCGCGGCCGACGCCGACCTTGACTGGGCGGCCCGGGCGACCGTCTGGGCCCGGTTCTGGAACGTCGGGCAGGCCTGCATCGCCGCCGAACGGGTCTACGTCGACGCGTCGGTCCGCGACGCCTTCCTCCGGAAGGTCACCGACCTGGTCGGCCGGCTCAAGCTCGGCCCGGGGACCCGCCCCGGGGTCGACCTCGGGCCCCTGTGCTCGGTGCGGGCCCGCGACCAGGTCGCGAAGGACGTCGCCGCGGGGGTCGCTGCGGGTGGACGGATCGTCACCGGGGGCCGGGCCCCGACCGACCCGGACCTCGCCCGCGGGGCCTACTATGCCCCGACCGTCGTCACCGACGTCGAGGACGCGAACCCGCTCGCCCAGGAGGAGATCTTCGGCCCGGTGCTGCCGGTCCTCACCTTCCACGACTGGGAGGAGGCGATCGCGCGGGCCAACGCGAGCCGCTACGGGCTGTCGAGCTTCGTGTTCACCCGGGATCTCCGACGGGCCGAGGTGGCGATCCACGGGCTCCGCTACGGGGAGACCTACGTGAACCGGGTCGGACCTGAGAGCCCCCAGGGCTACCACGCCGGCTTCCGCCAGAGCGGACTCGGCGGGGAGGGGACCGTCTGGGGCGTCCGGGACTACCTCCAGCTCAAGTCGGTCTACGTCGACTGGAACGACCCGCACCGGGCCGACTACTTCCTGCCGTACTCCACGGCGTAGCGCTCAGGACGACGCCGCGGGCTCGATCTCGACCGGGACCCCGAGCCCGGGCGCCCGCCGGGCCCGGTGGACAAAGTAGGCCGCCGGCACCAGGAGGCCGACCGAGACGTAGAGGAGGGTCGCATTGGTGAGGAAGCCGAGGAGGATCATGGTGAACATCGCCCCGGCGGTGATCGGCGCGAGCCATCGGTAGATCGAGTGGCCATGGGGGCCGCGGGCCTCGAGCCCCTGGCCCGGGTGCCGTCCCCGGAACTGGACGGTCGCGGAGACGCCGTCGAGGGCGAACTCGGCGAGCAGGAAGATGCCGGCGGCGGTCAGGACGAGACTGAAGAAGGCGAAGACCGAGGAGGAGGTGAGTTCGGAGAGCTGGACCGCCACTTCGGCGACCGTGATGACCCCGATCGCCACCCAGGGGCTCCGGAACCGCGCGTGGACCCGGGCGAACGCCTTCGGCAAGAGGCCGTCCCGGCCCATCGCATACCAGGCCCGGCTCAGGATGAAGGCGGTGAGCCAGAGGGAGGAGGCGGTCGAGATGATCACCGCAAGATCGATGCCCCAGACCGCCTGGGGCATCACGCCGCCCATCCAGGTGGCGAGCGGGTCGGTGCTCGAGGCGAGGGCGCTCAGCGGGGTCTCGACCACCAGGAGCGGCATCGTGACGAGGTAGATCGCGAAGACCGAGAGGAGCCCGACGATCCCCGACGTCCCGGGCCACTCCTTCGGCTTCCTCGACTCCTCCGAGGCGTAGCTGTCGATCTCCCAGCCGTCGAGGATCGTCGCGACGACCACAAGGGCGAGGGCCAGGTCGAGCGGGTGGATGCCGAACGAGAAGAACCAGTCCGGCCGGAAGGCGTTGACGGTGTGGGTCGGGAGCGCCCAGAAGCCGATCCCCAGGAAGAGGGCGAGGATCACCCCCTCGACGACCAGGAACCCCTCGGTGAACCGGGCGGTCGGCTTCGCGCCGAGGACCAGAGGCAGGGCGGCGACCAACGCCCAGAGGATGCCGACCATCGACTGCCAGAAGATGCTCGAGGCGACGGCGGGGCTCACCTCGCCGAAGGCGACCAGGAGCGAGAGGGTGTACGATCCGGCCGGCACGAGGATCGGGGGGAGCGAGAGGAAGTAGGCCAGGGTGACGATCCAGGCCTGCAGGCCCCCGAACCGGCGGCCGACGATGCGGGCGCCCCAGTGGTAGGAGGCCCCGGAGTGCGGGTAGTGGATGTTGAGCTGCCGGAACAGCAGCGCCGCCCCCAGGAAGAACGGGAAGGCGACGACCACCGACATGATCGCCTGCGGCCCGGCGTAGGCGACCATCACCCCGAACGCGGCGGCGATGCTGAAGGTCGGGGCGACGCTCGAGGTCGAGAGCGGGATCAGATCGAGGAGGTGAAAGACGCCCCGACGCAGCCGGTGGGGGGGCGGGGGCGGTCCTTCCCCGGCGGTGTCGGAGACCATGACCGGGGTGGCGAACCCCTCGGCCAGATAAGGATTATGTCGCTTCTAAAATTCGTGTTACCGTTGGGGGCTTCGGACCAGTCCGATGTGGAGGTCCATCACGTTGGTCCCGGTCGGGCCCCAGACGACCAGGTCGCCGAGACGGCGGAGCGCGGGGTAGGCGTCATGCTCTCCGAGCGCTTCCGCGAGGTCGACCCCGAGGCGGCGGGCCCGTTCGACCGTCCCGCCGTCCACCCAGCCCCCGGCGGCGTCGGTCGGGCCGTCGATGCCGTCCGTGCCGACGCTGAGGAGCCCGACCCCGTGCACGCCGTCCAACCCCGCGGCGCAGGCCAGGGCGAACTCCTGGTTGCGGCCCCCCCGACCGGTCGAGGGCCCCGCAAACGTGACGGTCGTCTCGCCGCCGGAGAGCAGGCACCAGGGCCGGGACCTCCGACCGTTCATCGGTGGGGGGCTGCAAAGAATCGCGGCGTGGATCCGGGCGACGTCCCGGGTCTCCCCGGTCACCTCGGAGGAGAGGATCCACGGCCGATAGCCGAGCGCGCGCGCGGCGCGGGCGGCCGCGTCGAGCGCCTGCCGGTTCGTGGCGACCTTGAGGAACGGCCCCCGGGCGGCTTCGGCCGGTGCCGTGGCCTTGCGCTCGGACCGGGCGCCGAAGCGGAGATGCTGCCGGACCGCCGGGGGCACGCGGTCCAGGAGCCGGTGCCGGCGCAGGACGGCGAGCGCGTCCTCGCACCGGGTCGGATCCGGGACCGTCGGGCCGGAGGCGATCACCTCCGGCCGGTCCCCGACGACATCGCTGAGCGCGAGCGTGATCTGATGGGAGGTCGGCGTCGCCCGGGCGAGCCCGCCCCCCTTGATCCGGGAGAGATGCCGCCGGACCGTCGTGATCTCCTCAATCGGGGCATCGGTATGGAGGAGGAGGTCGGTGGTGGTGGCGATCTCCCCGAGGTCGATCCCGGGGGCCGGTACCTCCGCGATCGCCGATCCCCCCCCGCTCACCAGGAAGATCACCCAGTCCGTCGCCTGGAGCCGCCCAACGTACCCGAGCAGGGCCCGGCCCGCCGCGAGGCTGCGGCGATCGGGCACCGGATGATTGCCCCGCACGCAGCGGATTCGATGGCGGGGCGACGGATAGCCATGGGCTGTCGCGACGATCCCCGAGGCCCCGGCCCCGAGCCGGTCGAGGGCGGCATCGGCCATCGCCGACGCGGCCTTGCCGAGCGCCACGACATGGACTCCCGCGCCCGGGGGAAGGTGGAACCGGTACGGACCGATCGTGAGGGTGGGGCCCCGACGCCGGATCGCCCGGGCGACCGCCCGGTAGGGGTCCACCCCGTTCACTCCCGCCCGGGCGATGGCGAGCGCGTCCCGCTTGAGCTGCGCGGTTCCCGGGGCGGCGCTGTGCATGGGCGAGCGGCGCATACCCGGGAGAGCGCCGGGGGGTTAATACCGCGGGCGGGCGCGCTCGTAGGCGGTCCGCAGCGCGCTCGTGTCGACGTGGGTGTAGATCTGGGTCGTCGCGACCGAGGCGTGGCCGAGCAGCTTCTGGATGTAGCGGATGTCCATCCCTCCGGCGAGGAGGGAGGTGGCGAGGGTGTGGCGGAGCATGTGGGGGGTCACCCGGCGGGCGATGCCGGCCGCCTCGGCCGACCGGCGGATCAATCGCTCGACCGAGACCGGACCGACCGGAAAGAGCCGGGAGGAACGGCGGCCCGACTCCCGGACCGCCAGGTAGCGCTCGATCGCAGTGCGGGCCTGGGGGTCGAGGACCACCTCGCGATCCTTGTCGCCCTTGCCGGATCGGACATGGAGGATCTGGTGGTCCAGGTCGATGTCCTGGACCTCGAGGTCGCACAGTTCGCTCACCCTGAGTCCCCCGTAGGCGAGCACGTGCACGATCGCCGAGTCCCTCGGCGAGCCGGCGACGACCTCGATGAGCCGGTGGGTCTCCTCCGGCGAGAGGTAGCGCGGCAGCCGCTCCGGCCGGCGCGGGACCTCGAGCCCCTCCGCGATGGCGAGCCCGAAGCTCCGGAACAGGCAGGTCAGTCCCCGGACCGTCGTGTAGACCGAGTTCTTCGAGTAGTGCCGCTGGAGGACCAGATGTTCCCGGTACCGTTCGAGGTCCCGAAGGGAGACCTCCTCGAGCGGTTTGGCGACGAACGCGAGGAAGGTGCGGGCGATGTGGGTGTACTGCTTGACCGTGCACGGGCTGCGCTCCTGCGTGCGGAGCTGCCGGGCGAACCGCTCGACGATCCCGACCGGATCGAACGCCGGCTCCCCGAGTCCGGCGGGGCCCTCGGACCGCCGGTTCACGCTCCGCAACCGGGAGGGAGAGGAGACTGCCATGCGTGGGCGTCCGGCGGACCCGGGCCTAATAACCGTATGGTCCCACGGGAAGCCCGTCCCCCGGTTCAAATAGCCACAGGGACTTTGCCGGAGCGTGCAGTGCTCCCAGTGCGACCGGCCGGCGATCATCGACCAGCCGTACCGCGGCGAGCATCTGTGCGACCGGCATTTCGACCGCTCGGTCGTCGACCGCGCCCGCCGGGAGTTCCACCGCCAGATGCCCCGCTTCCCCGGCGGCACGCTGGCGGTCGCCCTCTCCGGGGGGAAGGATTCGAGCGCGGCGCTCCTCCTGACCGAGGCGTACTTCCGGCGGCGCCCGAACGTCCGCATCGTGGCGATCACCGTCGATGAGGGGATCCGGGGGTACCGGTCGGGCACCCTGAAGGCGGCCCAGGAGCTCACCCACCGGCTGTCGGTGGAGCACCGGGTGGTTCGGGCCGAGACCGAACTCGGCACCACGACCGACCGGTCGGCCCGGGAACTGCCCGGTACAGTGCCGTGCTCCTTCTGCGGCGTCTGGCGCCGCACCCTCCTCAACCGGGCGGCTCGGGACCTGGGCGCCGACGCCCTGGTCCTCGGGTTCAATCTCGACGACCTGGCCCAGACGATCCTCATGAACCTGGTCCGTGGGGACCTGGCGAGGCTGCCCCGCATGGCGCCCCATCGGATCCGTCAGCGCGGGCTCGTCCCCCGGATCGTCCCGCTCGCCCGGGTGCCCGAGCGGGAGGTCTACCTCTTCGCCCGGGAGCGGGGCCTTCCGTTCGATCACGGCGAGTGCCCGTACGCCGACCGCGCGAGCCGCAACCTGTTCCGGGAGACGGTCTTCCGCCTCGAGGAGGCGCTCCCGGGGACCCGGCAGTCGCTCCTGCGGACCCAGGAGCAGCTGGTCGACCGGCTGCTCGCCGACCACGGGGCCGGGGCACCGGTCCGTTGCCGGGCCTGCGGGGAGCCCTCCTCCGAGGAGTTATGCCGTTCCTGCAGCTATCGGTCGCTGGTGAAATCGTTCCCCGAGACCGCATGAACGCCCCGACGCCCCCCGTGCAGACCGTCTTGGTGATCGGCTCCGGCATCATGGGCCGGGGGATCGCCGCCCAGGCGGCCCTCGGCGGCCACGCCGTCTGGGTCGAGGATGTCCGGGAGGAGCTCGCCGAGCGGGGGGCCGCCGAGGCCCGCCGGCTGCTCGACCGGGCGGGGGCGAAGCAGGGGCTTTCGGTTGATGCGCTCGCCGCCGCCCGGGACCGGATCCGCGTCGCCCCGGATTTGGGACGCTGCGCCGAAGCCGACCTCATCATCGAGGCCGCTCCGGAAGTGTTGTCGCTCAAGCAGGAGCTGTTCGTCCGGGTCGAGGCCCAGGCCGCCCCGCAGGCGCTGCTCGCGTCGAACACCTCGTCGCTGCCGATCGGCCGGATCGCGGCGCCGCTCGCGGATCCGGGACGGCTGATCGGGCTTCATTTCTTCAATCCGGTCCTGCAGATGCCGCTCGTCGAGCTGATCCCCTCCGCCCGGACCCGGCCCGAGGTGGCCGCCCGGGCCGAGGCGTTTGCCCGGGGGCTCGGGAAGACGGTGGTCCACTCGGCCGATCGGCCGGGCTTCGTGACGACCCGGGCGCTCGCGGCGCTCCTCAACGAAGCGATCGGGATGCTCGAGGAGGGGGTCGCGACCCGCGACGATATCGACACCGCCTACAAGCTCGGCTTCCACCACCCCCTCGGGCCGTTCGAGCTCGCCGACCTGGTGGGCCTCGACACCGCGCTCTCGATCCTCGACGTGCTGAGGGAGGGGCTCAACGACCCCAAGTATGAGGCCCGCCCGATGCTCCGACGGCTGGTGGCCGAGGGGAAGCTGGGCCGGAAGAGCGGGGAGGGCTTCTACCGCTATCCCCCGGCCCCGGAACGGACGCCATGAACCTGGTCACCGGCCTCCTCGACCTTTTCATCCTCGTCCTGGTCGCCCTGCTCCCCACCGTCGTCTACCTCGAGATGGTCCGGGGGAGCGAGCGGTACCGGACCGAGGCCTGGGGGGCGATCCTCGGGGCGTTTGCCTACGGCGCCTTCTTCGCGACGCTCGTGGCCGGGATCCTCGAAGGGGTGCTGGTCGGGGTCGGGACCAGCTTCACCCAGGCCTACCCGGCGCCCGAATTCTCCTTCCTCAACGGCAACTCGAGCGCGGGGCTCTTCTTCCTCGTCCTGGTGATCGCCCCGTTCATCGAGGAGGCGCTCAAGGCGAGCGGGGTCGTCTACTACCGGAACCGGATCCAGTCGGTCGCCGACGGCCCGGTCCTCGGCGCGAGCGTCGGGCTCGGCTTCGGATTCCTGGAGACCCTGCTCTACGGGCTCGGCGCCTTCCTGGTCGGGGGGCTGGCCGCCGGCATCCTGCTCATCCTCGTCCGGAGCATCTCCTCGGTCCTGCTCCACGCGAGCAGCACCGCGGTCTTCGGCTACGGCTACGCCGAGAGCCGGGTCGGCGGGTCCGGTCGGTCGGTCACGGGCCGCTACTATCTCGCCGCCGTCGGGATGCACTCCGGGTTCAACGCGCTCGCCTCCGTCGGATCGATCCTGCTCGTCCTCGGGGTCTCGAACACGATCGGTGCCGTCGGGAGCGACCTCGCCCTGGTGGCGGCGATCGCCTTCGCCGTGCTGGCGTTCAGCTACATTAGGCACCTGATCACCGAAAGCGACTTCCCGGCGCTCCGGGGGGCCGCCCGCTTCCGTCCGAACGCCTCCACGAAGCCGGCGCGCCCGTCGCCGCCGGCCCGCCGGTAGACGGGCGCCGGCTACGGGGGGGCCCCGGCGTCCGGCGCGCCCGCCGGATCGCCCCGGCGGCGCCACTCGTTGTCCGCGATCGCCGAGTAGACCCCGTTCGTCCCGGGGTCGGTCCCTCCGGCCGGGGGCGTCGCGACCGAGCGGATCCGCCCCTTCTTGAGGAGCCAGTAGTGGATCCGCCAGGTCTTTCCGTGGGGGACCGTCGCCTCCTCCTCCTCGCTGGTCAGGAGCCCCTCCTCCTCGAGCAGGTAGAACCGGTCCCGGTCCTCGTTCGAGAGCTGGTTGTCCAGGATCGAATCGTCGGTCCCGAAGTACTGCAGGATCGTCTGCGCCGTGGGCCGGGCCTCGGTGATCGGGATCTTCCCGTGGGCGACCAGGGTCTGTTCGATCGCCCGGGTGAGCTCCTCTTCGGTGATCGACGGCATGGCCCTTCCCCCCCCGCCACGGCCGGCCTCGATAATATCCTTCGGGGCCCCGGCCCGGCCGCCCGGCGCCCCCCCCGGGGGGGCCGGTGACCTCAAAACGGGCCGGCGCGTCGGTGCCCCATGGACGCCCCGGCTCCGCCAACGGACTCCCTGGAGGAGGTCGTTGCGGTGGCCCAACGGGCGATCGGCCGGCCCCTCTGTGCGGAGTGCTTCGGACGGCTCTTTGGCCGCTGGGGGCACGGCTGGACCAACCCCGAGCGGTTCGCCCGCATCGCGGCGCGCCGGCCCGAGATCCGGGCGTCGGACGACTGCGAGCTCTGCCGCGGGGCGTTCGACCGGATCCCGGTCTGGGTCGACCGGGCCCTCCGGGCCGGGGAGGGCATCGAATGGCACCGCTTCAGCTGCGGCTCCCGATGGGATCCCGAGCTCCTCGCTAGGGAGGAGGCGCTCTGGACCGAGATCGGGACCGCCTGGGGGGAGAGCATCCGCTCCGCCTTCAACCGCGAGTGGGGGAAGCAGATCGAGGCCCGGACCGGGGCGGTCGGTGGGCCGCAGGCGCCGGAGATCGTCTTCCTGGCCGACGTGAGCGCGGGGATCGTCGAGATCACCCAGATGCCCCTCTACCTCAAGGGCCGCTACCTCAAGTTCGACCGCAGCCTCCCGCAGACCCGCTGGCCGTGCCGGCGCTGCCAGGGCCGGGGCTGCGCGAGCTGCGCCGGCACCGGGAAGACCTACCCCACCAGCGTCGAGGAGCTCCTCGGGGCGCCGGCCCTCGCCCAGAGCGGGGCCCACGCGACCAAGTTCCACGGCATGGGCCGGGAGGACATCGACGCCCGCATGCTCGGCCGGGGGCGCCCGTTCGTGCTCGAACTGGTCCGGCCGGCGCGCCGTTCGCTCGACCTCGCCGCCCTCGCCGAGGAGATCGACCGGACGGTGGGGGACCGGGTGCGGGTCGTCGACCTGGCTTGGGCCGACGCGACGGAGGTCATCCGGGTCAAGGAGGCGGCCCCGGAGAAGAGCTACCGGGTCGGGGTCCGGTGCGACGTCCCGGAGGCAAAGGTTAAGGAGACCCTCTCGCTCCTCGCCGGGCACGAGATCGCCCAGCGCACCCCGACCCGGGTGGCCCATCGCCGATCGGACCGCGTTCGACCGCGGCGGATCGTCGCGGCCGAACTGGTCGCGGTGACGGACGGCGTCTACACCATCGACCTCAGAACCGAGAGCGGTACGTATGTCAAGGAGTGGGTGGAGGGAGATGGTGGTCGCACGCAACCCAACCTCGCCCAAGAGCTCGGGGCCCCGTGCCGGGTCGAGTTCCTCGATGTCCTGGAGATCCACGACGGCGAGTCGGGAGGCTAGGACGGGGTGAGTCGATGGTCAAGAGTTCGAAGGGGTTCCGCTCCCGCTCCCGCGGGACGACAACGAAGGATGTGCGCGAGCGCGGGCTGCCGCCGGTCACCCGGTTCCTCCGGTCGTTCGAGACCGGCAGCAAGGTGGTCGTCCGCATCGAACCGTCCGACCCGCACGGGATGCCCCACCCCCGCTACCAGGGACGGGTCGCGACCGTGATCGGCAAGGTCGGCCGGGCCTACCGCATCGAATTCCTAGACGGCGGCAAGCGCAAGGAATTGATCGCCACCCCGATCCATCTCATCCCCCAGCCGGGAGCCTAGGATGCCGGAGCCGATCACGCTCGCCCAGGTGAAGCAGCTCCTGACCGAGGAGGCGGCCCTCCGCACCCTCCCGAGGGAGGCGACGCTCGCCCAGGCCCACGCGGAGATGTTCGCCCGGCTCACCCCCGAGCAGGCCGAGAAGCTGGTGACCGCCCTTCAGGCGCTCCCGTCCATCGACCGGGCCCTGGCGGTCAAGATCGCCGACATCCTGCCGCAGTATCCGGAGGAGATCCGGCTGCTGATGGCGAAGGAACGCGCGGGGTTCGACGAAGAGGCCGTGACCCGGGTCCTCGAAGTGGTGGCCCAGCACCGATGATCGGGGGACCGGGATGGAGAGCTTCGCGTACGTTCTGGACTACCTGCCGACCGGTCGGCAGACCGACCGCGGGTACTCCCGTCAGCCGATAGCCTACGGGCTCGGCGAGACCGAACTCAAGCTCCTCGAGATCATCCCGAAGGGCTCCACCCCGCTCGTTCCCGGCCACCGGATCCCGCTGCTGCCGGTCGATGGGACACCCCCCCCGATCGACCATGTCCGGCGCCGCCTCGCCCCGGAGGAACTCACGACCGCCGCCCGGTCGGAGCTCCCGAGGGCCCTCGAGCAGATCGTCCGGGCGCACCCCGAGAAGTACCTGCGCTTCTTCAACGAGGCGCCGGCGGTCTCCCGGCGGTTCCACCTGCTCGAGCTGCTGCCCGGGATCGGGAAGAAGACGATGCAGGCGATCGTCGACGACCGGCGGCGCGCGCCGTTCACGAGCTTCGAGGACCTCGCCCAGCGGGTCCACCTGAAGGAGCCCGAACGGCTGATCGCCGCCCGGATGGAGCAGGAACTCACCGGTGTCGAGGACAAGTACCGGCTCTTCGTCCCCCTCTGAGGGGGTCCCCGAACGGCCGGAGGAGATCGCGGCCACCCTCCGCGGCCTCGGCGTCCGCCCGACCCGGGCCCGGGGGCAGTCGTTTCTCACCGACCCCTTTGTCGCCGATGCCGAAGCGGCCCTCGTCGACCGGGGCTCGGGGGGCCGGATCGTCGAGATCGGCGGGGGCCTCGGCCTCCTCACCCGGGCCCTGGTCCGGCGGGGGGACCGACCGACCGTCATCGAACGGGATCCCCGGCTCGCCGCGCACCTGGGTCGGGTCTTCGGATCGGCGATCGAGCTGTGCACGATGGATGCCCTCGAGTTCGACTGGCGGCCGGACGACCGGATGGTCGGGAACCTCCCGTTCGTCGTCGGCACCCCGCTCCTCGTGCGCGCCCTGAGGGCCCGGATCCCCCGGGTGGTGGTGCTCCTCCAGGCCGAGGTCGCCGAGCGGATCGCGGCCTCGCCGGGCGGCGCCGACTACGGCCGACTCTCCATCCTCGTCCGGCTCTTCGCGACCCCCGAGCTCTTCCAGCGGGTCCCGTCCCGGGCGTTCTATCCGGCCCCCGAGGTCGACGGACGGATCGTGACCCTCACCGCCCGGACGGGCGAGCTCCCGGTCCCCTCGGTGGATCGGCTCGAGTCGGTGGTCCGCTGCCTCTTCTCGGAACGGAGGAAGCAGCTCGGGAACCTGCTGCCGAAGGTCGCGGACCGGGGGACCGCCGCGGCGCTGGCCCGGGCGGCCGGCTGGCCCGAAGGGTGGGAGCGCCGACGGCCCCAGGAACTCCCCCCGGAGGCGTACTTCCGCCTCGCGGCCGCCCTCACGTGAAGCGCCAACGGCGGCATATATAGCCCGGGACCCTCGACGCCGCATGGCCCCCGCGGAACCGCTGCCCGAGTTCGAGCCCTACAAGGTGAAGGTCGTCGAGGCGATCCCGACCCCCACCCGGGCCGAGCGGGAGGCCGCCCTCGAGCGGGCCGGCTACAACCTCTTCAACCTCCGCTCCTCGGAGGTGACGATCGACCTCCTGACCGATTCGGGCACCGGGGCGATGAGCGACCGGCAGTGGGCCGGCCTCATGCTCGGGGACGAGTCGTACGCGGGCTCCCGCAACTTCGAACGCTTCGAGCATACGATCCGGGAGCTCACCGGGTTTCCCCACATCCTGCCGACCCACCAGGGCCGGGCGGCCGAGAACCTCCTCTTCTCGGCGCTCGCCCGGCCGGGGACCGTCGTTCCGAACAACATGCACTTCGACACGACCCAGGCCCATGTCACCCGCAACGGGGCCCGGCCGGTGAACCTCGCGATCCCCGAGGCGTACGATCCGGAGTCGGAACATCCCTTCAAGGGCAACATGGACGTCCGTGCGCTCGACGCCCTCCTGCGGTCGGAGGGCCGCGCGAAGGTCCCCCTCGTGATGATGACGATCACCAACAACACCGGGGGGGGCCAGCCGGTCTCGGTCGCGAACCTGCGGGCGGTCGCCCGGGTCTGCCGGCGCTACCGGGTGCCGCTCTACCTCGACATGTGTAGGTGGGCCGAGAACGCCTACCTGGTCCGGGAGCGGGAGCCGGGCCAGCGGCACCGGCCGATCGCCGCGATCGGCCGGGAGTTCTTCGACCGGGCCGACGGGGCGACCATGAGCGCCAAGAAGGACGGGCTGGTCAATATCGGCGGCTTCCTCGCGACGCGGGACCCCCGGCTCGCCGAACGGCTCAAGGAGATGCTGATCCTCTACGAGGGGTTCCCCACCTACGGGGGGCTGGCCCGCCGGGACCTCGAAGCCGTCGCGATCGGGCTCATCGAGGCGACCGACCCGGCCTACCTGGCCCACCGGATCGGCCAGGTGCGCGAGCTCGGCCGTCGGCTGGAGGCCCGGAAGGTGCCGTTCCTCCGCCCGGTGGGCGGCCACGGCATCTACCTCGATGTCCGGCGCTTCCTGCCGCACCTCCCGACCTCCGAGCTCCCGGGCCAGGCCCTCGTCGTCGAACTGTACCGGGAGGGCGGGGTGCGTACCGTCGAGGTCGGGTCGATCATGTTCGGGGAGGGCACCCCCGAGGGCCGGGAGCCGCTCGAGCTGGTCCGGCTCGCGATCCCCCGGCGGGTCTACACCTCGAGCCACCTCGCCTACGTCGCCGAGGTGGTCGCCCGGGTCTACGAGCGCCGGGCGTCGATCCGAGGGATGACGATGACCCACCGGCCCGAGCGGCTGCCGCACTTCACGGCCCGCTTCGCGCCGAAGCGGGCGCCCCGCCGGGCCCGTCAGTAGGTGGCGATCGTACCTTCGTCCTTGGTCCGGTTGAGGACCCACCGGAACAACAGGAGCCCCATCGGGATCGTGATCAGGGCGTAGAGGGCCATGTACCCGAGCGACGGCGCGACCGACTCGAGCGTGCCGCCGGCGAGGAGACCGGAGCGCAGCGCATCGAGCCCGTAGGTGAGCGGGATCGAGTAGGCGAGCCAGCGGATGCTGGCCGGCAGCACCGCGACCGGGAAGAGCACCCCGGCAAAGAACTGGGTGAACGTGCTGAAGAAGAGGGCGACCGGGTTCCCCTGCTTCGTCCACAGGATGAAGGCGGCGGCGACGAGGCTCAGGCCGGTGCTCGAGACCGCGAGCAGGATCGTCGCGACGATGACGGTCGGCAGGTTGAGCGCGAGCTGCACCCCGAGCAGACCGACCCCCACCACCATGATCGCGACCGCCGAGAGGAGGTTCAGGACCACACCGAAGAGGGAGGAGTAGATCAGGACGGCCCCCGGGTTCGTCGGCGAGAGGAAGACCAGTTCGAGGGTGCCCATCATCTGCTCCGAACGGATCCGCTGGGCGAGCATGCCCACCAGGTTGCTCACGAACCCCTGGAAGGCCAGCCCGACCACGAAGAAGGCGATGTACGACGATCCGTCGAGCGCGCTGATGCTCGAGCCGGCCGCCCCCAGGAACACCGCGACGAGGAAGAAGACGAAGACCGGGACGATCCAGCCGACGATCGTGAGCCCGACCTGGGCCCGGTAGCTCGACCAGACCAGCCAGCCCCGGAGGTAGGTGAAGAGGTACGCCTTGCGGAGGATCGCCCGCAGGCCGCCGGGGCGGGGCGCGTGGGGCCGCGGATGCGCGAGTTCGGTCGCCACCTACCCCGGCACCTCCTCGGGCTCCGGACCCGCCTCGTCGACCCGGCGCAGGAACTCCTCCTCGAGGACAAACGGCCGCAAATCGACCTGCTCCACCTGGACCCCGGCCTGCCAGAAGGATTCGAGCAGCCCCGGCAAGGTCTCACGGGGCCCCCGGGTCCAGCACCGGACCACCACGCCGCCGGCCCGTTCATCGATCTCCCACCGGACCGGGGCGACGGGGTCGGCCCCGCGGGCGAACGCTTCGAGCGCCGCCAGCACGGTCGGGGTCGGGGCCCGAACGAAGAGCCGGACCGGTTGCGCCCCCGTCCCGGCCGGCGGGGCCCCGAGCACTTCGAGCCGACCGCGGTGGATCATCGCGACGCGGTCGGCCAGCCGCTCGACGTCGATGAGGTTGTTCGCGCTGAGGACCACCGTCTGATGCCGCGCCCGGCACTCGGTGGCGATGACCCGGCGGATCTCCTCGGCCGACACCGGATCGAGGCTCGAGGTCGGCTCGTCCAGGAAGAGCACCGGGGTGTCGAGGACGAAGGCCCGGAGAAACTGGAGCTTGCGCTGGGTCCCGGTGCTGTAGGTCCGGTAGTCGCGCGCCAGCACGGTCTCGGTAAGACCGAGCGTCTCGGCCAGCGGTTGCATCCGCTCCCGGAGATCCCGCTCGTGCATGTTGTAGAGGCCGCAGAAGAACCGGAGGTTCTCCCAGCCGCTCAACCGGTAGTAGAAGCTGCGTTCGGAGTTGGTCACCAGGGAGATCCGGGAACGGACCTGGGCCTCCTCCCGGACGACGTCGGCCCCCCCGATCCGGGCCACCCCCGAGGTCGGCAGGAGCAGGGTCGAGAGGATCTTGAGCAGCGTCGTCTTGCCCGCCCCGTTCGGGCCGATGAGGCTGAAGATCTCGCCGGGCCGGACGTCGAACGTCACCCCCGAGAGGGCGACCGACTCCCGGCCGGGCGGGGACCAGGGAAAGGTCCGGGTTCCCGGGAACCGCTTGGTGAGGTCCCGAACTTCGATCGAAAGGCCCATGGTTCAGGGGGGCCAGACCACGGGAGCCTATACCTCATGCGGTTCCAATATCGAATTCGACACTGAACGCCCGGGCCCCGGCGAGGGTCCCCCGCGGACGAGGCGGTGGCGATCGCACGCCGGGCCCGATCCGGGCGGGGCACGGGCCGGCTCCCGGCAGGCCGGACACGTGATGACCGATGCCCACGGGACCCAATCGGGCCGGGGATCGACCGCGGGGGTTTGGGCCAGGATCCACTGGGTGGGCGCGACCGGCCCGCGGTCGAGGAGGTCGGCCCCTCGTACAAACCACCGGGAGGGGAGTCGCCGGAACAGCGCGTAGTCCTCGAGGCCGGAGGCGGTGCTCGCCCGCACCTCGAAACCGGCGCGCCGGAGTGCCGCGCGGACCGCCCCGCGGGTGGGCGCCCACGAGGGGAAGGGACCCGGGGCCCCGGGCAGCACGGGGACCCTCGACCCGGTCCAGCTGGGGGGCCGCGGAGGTCGGGGCAGGTGAGGGCGGACCCGGAGGTCGTCGAGCAGCGAGGCGACGGAGGGGCGCGGCTGGTAGCCCAGGAGCAGGTGACCGCCGGGGATCAGCACCCGCGCCACCTCGCGCAGCAGGGGGCCGGGATCCTCGAAGAAATTGTAGATCCGCACCGCCACGACCCCGGTGACCGAGTGGTCCGCGAGGGGAACGGCGCGGGCATCGGTGGCGATCCCCAGGGAGTGCGAGGGCGCGTCCCGCCAGGGGATCTGCTCCAGGAATTCGGCGTGGAGATCGACCCCGATGTACTCGACGGCCCGGGCCCAGACGGCCGGCGTGAGCCGACCGTTGCCGGTCCCGAGCTCCAGCACGCGGCGGGCGTCGGTGCGTGCGAGCCAGCGATCCACCAGCGACCGCTCGACCGCCACCGTGGTCTCCCGGCCCTTCCAGAGCCGACCAAAGTCGAGCGCCCGGAAATCCGGATCCGCGACCCTGGGCTCCTCCATCCCGTGCCCCGGCCGCGGATGGGCCGCTTTAGGTAAGGGTTTGCCGGAGGGAATCCGGCCGGGGGTCCCGCCGGTCGCCTCGCCCCGGCGGAGCGATCGGCCCCCCGGAAACCGGTCGATCGATGGGGACTCTTTATATAGAAGAGCAATTATGCCAATGTAGGTGGATGCAATGCTTCAGGGCACCCCAATTCTCGTGCTGAAGGAAGGGACGGAGAGAGAACGCGGACGCGGCGCGACCAACGGGAACATTGCGGCGGCCCGGGCGATCGCGGATGCGGTCCGGACGACGCTGGGCCCGCGGGGCATGGACAAGATGCTCGTGGACTCGATGGGGGACATCACCATCACCAACGACGGCGTCACGATCCTCAAAGAGGTGGATGTGGAGCACCCGGCGGCCAAGATGCTCGTCGAGGTCGCCAAGACCCAGGACCAGCAGTGCGGGGACGGGACGACCAGCGCGGTGGTCCTGGCCGGCGAACTGCTCAAGCGGTCGGAGTACCTCCTCGAACAGAACATCCATCCCACGGTCATCACCCGGGGCTACCAACTCGCCTCGGAGGAAGCCCGCCGGCTCCTGGAGAAGGAGATCGGGACGACCGTGAAGGCCGGCGACGAGGAGATCCTCATCGACTGCGCGACGACCGCCATGGGCTCGAAGGGCGTCTTCGGGTCCCGCGACCATCTCGCGAAGATCGCCGTGCGGGCGGTCCAGAAGGTCGCCGAGAAGCGGGGCGACCGGACCGTCGCGGACGTCGACCAGATCAAGGTGGAGAAGCGGCAGGGCGGCACCATCTCCGACACCGAGCTCATCGAGGGCATCGTGCTCGACAAGGAGCGCGGCCACCCCCGGATGCCCGGGACGGTCAAGAACGCCAAGATCGCCCTCCTGAACTCGGCCCTCGAGATCAAGAAGACCGAGATCGAGAGCAAGATCAACATCAAGAGCCCCGACCAGATCCAGAGCTTCCTGGACGAGGAGGACAAGACCTTCCACAAGATGGTCGCGTCGGTCAAGGCCTCCGGCGCCAACGTCGTGGTCTGCCAGAAGGGCATCGACGACGTCGTCCTCCACTACCTCGCGAAGGAGGGCATCTACGCGGTCAAGCAGGTCAAGGAGAGCGATCTCCAGAAGCTGGCCCGCGCGACCGGCGGCCAGATCGTGACTGGCGTGAAGGACCTCACGGCGGGCGACCTCGGATCGGCGAGCCAGGTCGAGGAGCGGAAGGTCGGCGATGACGACATGACCTTCGTCACCGGCTGCTCGAACCCCCGGTCCGTTTCGATCCTGATCCGGGGCGGCACCGAGCATGTGACCCAGGAGGTCGAGCGCGCCCTCCAGGACGCCCTCAAGGTCGTCTCGAGCGTGGTCGAGGACGGGGTCGTCTGCCCGGGCGGCGGGGCCACTGAGATCGATCTCTCGGTCAAGCTGCGGAAGTTTGCCCCCACGGTGGGGGGCCGGGAACAGCTCGCCGTCGAGGCGTTTGCCCAAGCGCTCGAGGTCATCCCCTGGGCGCTGGCCGAGAACGGCGGCTACGACTCGATCAACACCCTGATCGAGCTGCGCGGCGCCCATGAGGGCGCGCATGCCAGCCGCAACGTCGGGGTGAACCTCGCCGACGGAAAGGCCGCCGACATGTGGAAGCTCAAGGTCGTGGAACCCCTCCGGGTCAAGCGGCAGGCCTTGACTTCGGCCACGGAAGTGGCCACGATGGTCCTACGGATCGACGACATCATCGCGTCGAAGAAGTCGACGCCTCCCGCCGGGGGCGGGGGCGGCGGCGGCGGGCACGACCACTAGGCCGTAGCCGGGCCTGAACCTTTTCCCTTCCCGGGGGCGACCAGAGCCCCCGGGAGCCGGGCCAGGAGGTGCCGGCCCGATGGCCGACATCGCCTCGATGGCCGAAATGGGTAGCCCCCCACC
>JAJYWS010000049.1 GCA_021791335.1 Thermoplasmata archaeon | reverse complement strand
TGCGCCGGCGATGCGTCGAGCTCGGGATCCCGCTGTTCACCTCCCTCGAGGCGTTCGGCGCCTACGTCGACGGGATCCGGTGGCTCGACAGCCACCCGGTCACGGTCGAAGCGCTCTACGGCAGCGAGGAGGCCGGAGGGGTCCTCCCATCCCCCCGGAGCATCCCGATGCGCCACCGCCGCCGGCCGTCGCGACGCCGGCACCGGCGGAGCCGCACGGCGCCGACCACCGCTCCCCCCGCGCCGTCCTGAGCGACTCCCGGCGGGCGACCGTCGCTCCACGGACGATCGACCGGTGGGAAGATCCGGCGCGCCGGCCGAACTCCGAGCTTGACCTCATCCCGTGGGATGGGATCTCGGGCCGGGGGGCGAGGGCTGGCCCGCCGTAACGATCCTTCCCGGGAGGGTCTGCCCTAACTTGGTCCGAGAGATTCGAACGGCCCCCGAGGGTCGGATCCGCCGTCCCTTCTCGAATCGAACAACGCCATCAGGCCGCGCGGTCTTCTCCGAAGCGGAGAAGAGCGAACGGGGCAACGGCGAGCGATCCTCTGTTTCCTGACGGTCCCTTAGGGGGCGCTCCCCCGCACCCGGGAAACCAGGTTCGCGAGGGCCGAGTCAAAGGCGTCGGGCCGGGACAGATTCAGGAGGTGGTCGGCACCGGCGACCATCTCCAATCGGGCCCCCGGAATCCCGCGAGCCAGGAAGTTCGCCAAGTGGGGCATCGCCGGGTTGTCGCGGTCCCCGACCAGGATGTGCGTCGGGGTTCGGATCTCACCGAGGCGCGCCGCGGCGGGCATGCCCTCCCGCGTCTCGTGCCGGGCCGAGCGGTCTTCGAACACCTCCAGGGCGTTCTCTCGGACCATGGTCCGGAACAGCTCCAGGGAACTCCCCGTTAGGGCGGTGGCCCACAGCTGCCGCAAGTGCTCCGTCGCCAGCTCGAGCTCACCTGCCGCCCAGGCTTCCGAGGCGGCCCTGGAGAGGGTCTCGTCCCTCTCGAACGTCGCCTTGCCCCCCGGCACATGGTCGTAGTCCATTCCAGAGTAGCCCGGGGCGATGAGGCAAAGGCCCCCGACCTTTCCGGGGTGGGCGAGGGCGAAGTCGAGCGCGATCTTCCCGCCCATGCTCGGCCCCACAATGAGGGGCCGCTCCATCTCCAGATGATCGATGAGCCCGGCCAGGTCGCGGACCGGAGAGAACGGGGCGGAGGCCGGCGAGGAACCGCCGAAACCGCGGAGATCGTACCGTGCGACCCGATGGTGGCGGGCGAGCCGGGGAAGCTCCCGGTCCCACATCCTCCGATCCGCGATCCCCTCGTGGAGCAGCACGATGGGATCACCTTCTCCCGCCACCTCGTAGGCGATGGTCCCACCCGGGACCGTAAACCGCTCCACCGCGCGACCGCCGGTCATCGACCGAAGGAGGGAACCTCGCGTAGATAAAGGGGGGTTCGAGGTGCTGAAACGGTTGGGACTTCGGCCCAGCCGAGGTTGCCGAGTCCAACCGATGCTTCAGCTCCATTGGGATCGGAAGCACTCGATGGCGACTTCCGGGCTCCGACAGGGTCACCTTGGTGCGCCCGCTCCCGGGACCTCTCCGGAGGCGATCCGTGACGTACCCCTCAGCTGAGAATCGAGGTGGCATTGAGGTAGTTCATCGGCGCCTCGAATCTGTAGCTGTTCCCGTCGAATGAGACGCTGATCGGGTTCGCGCTCTCGAAGTAGTTCATGCTGTAGGACGAGCCGGACATATATACCGGATAGTTCGAGAACCCGTATCCGAGCAGGACGGCGTTAGTTCCTGTCACCGCGCTGATGGACGAAAAGGTGGACAGCAAGTTGGCGGACAACCCTATCTCAAGGTTGATGAGCCCTAGCGTGGCGGTGACCACTGCTGGTTCTGAGGCGTCAAAGTCGCCCCCGTTGAGTGCGGCGATGGCATCCACAATGGCGAGCCCGGCCCCCAACGCAGTCGAAAAGGACGCCAAGATGGAGGCGGCCCGGCCATACGCGTTCGCTGCCGAAAGGTAGCCGTCCGTTTGCGCCCAGAGCGAGGAAGCCTGATAGCTGGACTCCGACCCGCTGGTCGTCAGGTTCACCTCCAAGTGATGCGAGGTGCTGTAGAGCGCCTGCAGCACCCAGGCCACCGCAATCGGTTCGTAGGAGGCCTTCACTTCCAAGCCGGCCGTGCTGTTGATGTTCACGATCGCCCCGTCCGTGAACCCTCCGTGGACCACCGACGTCAGGGTATGGGACTGCAGGGACGTCTTGCAGATGATGATCCCCGTCGGGCCCGGACAACAGTACTTTTCCCAGATGTCGTGGTAGTTGTACGACGTCTGGTTGTAATGCTGGAACGAGTATTCCACCCCCTGGATCCCCGCAAACGCGGTCGTCCGATTGAGTGCCGTGCTTTGATTGTAGCCCCCATGTTCTTCCGAGAAGTTGGTCGGGCTCGCACCCCATTGATCTGAGCTCCCTGCGGCGCTCACATTGGCGACGTGCAGGAAGGAGGGCGAGGTGCTCATGATCGAAGTCGTCTGGTCGGTCGCCCCAACAGTGGTCTGGACCGAATTCAACTCGATGGTGTCGTTCAGAGCATAGACATTCGCTGATAGAAGTACCAGAGAGTTCCCCGGGTCGGCGTTCCGCCCGATGTGCACCCCGATCAGCGGCAGGGTCCCGTTCACGAACGATGTGTGCACCAGCGTGTTCGTCGTCACCGTCGGATCGGTCGAGTAATAGGTTGTCGTGCACGACTCCGTGGTCGTCGCATACGGGCAACGCCCCGACCCGCTCTCCCGAGCCCCTCCGATACCGTTCCCCGCACTCCCGTTCGCCAGCGGAATCACTTCACTCGGGGTGCGCGGAAAGGTCAGCTGGAGCGGCAACTCCAGATCGGTCAACTGCAGCTTCGAGTAGTTCTGCGGCTCGATCCCGGTCCCGTTGAACCAACTCTCCACCACCGTCGAGTTGAGCCCGGTCGAGTTCACCGACACCACCGGGATGTTCCTCGGGTTGTAGTCCAGATTGTTGTAGTACTGGTAGATGGATAGATTCGACCCCACCCGTACCGACTCGGTCCCGATCACCGTCACGGACGGGTAGTTCGATCCCGAGTCCCGCCCCAGCAGGCTCGCCCACTCCCCCGCCAGGGTGTCGAACCTCGGGCTCAGGAACCCGGCCCGCGGAACCGACGGGGACGAACCGTTCTCGGTCCAGTTGAACAACCGATCCTCGAACCCGTTCGACTGCTGGAGGTTCGCCGAGATGTTCTGAAGCTGCCTCCCCCCCGAGGCGAACGCGGAGGGGACCGCCGACCAGATCTGGACGGTGATGGTCGTGTTGTTCATCGGGATCGATCCGTTCCCGGAGCGGATCGCCAGTTCCAGTCGGGGACCGAAGTCCCCGGGAAGCTTCGGCGGCTCGGGGAGGCGGCGGATCTGGGTCGTCAGTCCGCCGGTGAGCCCCAGCCCGCCGAGGACCAGCATCACGGTGATCGCGGCCGCGGCGGCCACGGTAAGGCCGGTGACGGCCGGGGCTGGCGGCCGGAGCCCAGTACGGGCCGACATGCCACTCAAAAGTCGGGAGGGGGGTATATTACATTTCGCCCACGGCCGAGGGAGGACGGAACCTTGGCTCCCCGACGAAGAGAAGTCGGTGGGGAGACCATCGGCGGCCGACGGTGGGTGAACTCGACGGCCCGGGTGAGTCACCCGCTCCCGGTCGGAGGGACGGTGTCGGCCCCGTCCGCCGGAGGTCTTCCGCCGGCGGGCGCAACGGAGGCCGGGATCAGTTCCGCCGGCCCCGCTCCGATTCCAGCAGGGGGAATTTGGTGATCGAGTACTCGGGGACGATCGTCGAGGTGTCGATGACCTCGGGGATCTTGCGGATCGTGTCGGTGACGAAGTCGAGCACC
>JAJYWS010000047.1 GCA_021791335.1 Thermoplasmata archaeon | reverse complement strand
CGAAGCCGACCTCGACAGCCCCGCCGCATTCGACGGGGCTCCATGCCCAGGGGTCGGCCGCAGGCGGGACCCCGCCCCCCAAGGCCACCCCGACCAAGCCGACACCGGCCTCCGGCCATGCGGCGGCGGGAGCGCACTCGGCCACGACCGTCAAGGCCGGAGTGATGGCCGGAAAGACCGGGATCCTGGTGAAGGGTGTGGCCGTCGCCGGGATCGGGGTCGCCGGCCTGGCCGCGGCGGCCCACACCGGGGCGGTGCCGGGCCTCTCGGTCGCCTTGTCGAACGTGCCGGTCTGGACCCACGCCCACGTGGTCCTCACCGGGCTCTCCCAGCGGCTCCACGTGCTGGGCCAGGGCGCGCTCCGGCTGGGGCTCTAGGCCACGATGAGGCGCGGGCGGGAAACCGCCGGCGCCTCCCTTTCTTCGGCCCCCGGCGATCCCCACCGGTCGGCATCGGTGCCGAGCCTATCCCGTACGCCCCACCGTCGGTCGGGGCGGGCCTCTCGGGGGTTGAGATCCGGGTCTTCCCGACGCGGCGCGGTTTCCCCGCTGTCCTGGGGACCGGATTCTCGGGGGTGGGCCGCGCCGCCCGGCAATCCGGGCCGTGCGGACTCCTATCGCGACCGTACGTCGCTCTCCCCCGCAGTGATCCCTTGGCTGGGCTTCGCCGCTGGACGGGGGAGTGGCGGATTCCCCGATGAGGAGGACGCTTTACCGAAGCCCTTGCTCCGGAGATGCGGTGGGGCTCACCGCCCGTCCGAGCGGGGCCGGCATCGTCCGGGAGGAGAGTCAGTCGCGCCCCCCCCACCGAGGATTCCGCTGACGGCCTTCGGCGGCTCAGGCGACTCGGCGGTGGAGCAGGAGACCGAGTTCCCTCGAGGCCTTGGGGAGACGGACCCTCGGGGGTCTCGCTCCAACGCGATCCGGTTGCGGGGCGGGGGCGGTGCGAATCCCTCTGGGGTCAATGAAGGGCGCCCACCATCATCGGAGGCGTCAGATCGACCGGAAGCCCCGGGCGGCCCTCAGCAGGGAGGTGCGGAGGCTCCAACGGATCTGGCCGGGAAGCCCCAGGGAGTTGCCGGTACCTCGGACCGATCCGCGGCGGAGCGCCTCCAGCAGGTCCGCCACGGTCCGGACGTCGTCCGGAAACTCGGTGTACGCCCGGCCGAGATCCCGGGGTTCATGACTGTCGCTTCCCCCCGTCGACGGGAGCCGTCGTGCCGCCGAGAGGAGTTCGGCCCGGGCGTTGGCGACCGACGTATTGTGCCCGTTGACCGTCTCGATCAGATCGACGGCCGCCCGGTCTCCGGCCCGGCGCCCGGCGCCGTGGGTCCGTCGGTAGGGGTGCGCCAGGGCGGCGATCCCCCCTCGGTCATGGACCCACTCGACCGTCTCCTCGAGGGGCCGGCCGACCGGCGGGTCGACCGAGATCCCGTAGGCCAGGAGGTGGCCCTCCCGGGTCGAGATCTCGACCCCGGGAATGAACCAGTACTCCGGGTGCGCCCGGGCGATCTCCCCGAGCGCCCGGTGGCCCCGCACGGTGTTGTGATCGGTCAGGGCGGCCCCCCGGAGCCCGGCGTAGGCCATCCGTTCGACCAAACGGTCCAGGCTCAAGGCGGAGTCCGGCGAGTAGGTCGAGTGGACATGCAGGTCGACCCGGGTCAGCGAACTCATCGCACCGTAGCTCCGAGGGGAACCTCGGGCGCCACCTCCACCACGGTACGGCCGGACAGCGTCAAAACCTCTCCCTCCGAAGCCTCCGGACCGGCGAGCCGCACCACCACCCGGACCCCGGGCGGCCAGCGACCCGCGACCCGGACCCTTCGGTCGCCCAAGGAAACCTGACTCGACTCGGGCCCTTCCGACCCCACGACCTCGCCGACCCGGAAGGGGGTGGCGGCGAACTCCTCGTACTGGATCGTCCGATCGTCGGGGCGGCTCCCCTCCCTTCGGGTCCCGGGCGGAAGGTCCCGCGGAGGGCTCAGGAGCACGGCCCGGCCCTCGATATCGGCCGCGAGCAGCATCCCTTGGGAGGGCACCCCCCGAAGGCTCCGCGGAGCGAGGTTGGCCACCACGAGCACCGCCCGGCCCTCCAGGGCCTCCCGAGGGTAGGACCCGCGCAGGCCGGCCACGATCGTGCGGGCCGTGGGCTCCCCGAGGTCGACCTCGAGGACGTAGAGCTTGTCGGCGGAGGGGTGAACCGACGCGCGCCGGATGAGGCCGGTGACGATCCCGAGCGGCGGGGTCGGCGGGGCGGCCGGGGCGACGGTCGGCGCCGGGGGGGCGCGGGGCGATTCGGGAGCGTTCGGCCGCGGGAAGAGCGGGATCAGCTCCCCGAGCGGCCGGCCGGGCGGGGGCGGCTCCCGGGCCAGTTCCCAGTCGGCGGGGCCGGTGGGTTCGCCCAGCATCCGGAACACCTCGGCCGAGGAGAACGGGAGGACCGGGGCGAGCCAGATCGCGAGGGCCCGGATCTTCCAGACCGCCTCGTACAGCGCCCGATCCCGGTCGGCGGGCGGGGCCTGCCAGGGTTTCGCCTCGTGGAGACGACGGTTCGCGTCCCGGACTTCCGCGAGCGCCAGGTCGAGCGCCTCCTTGAGGTGGACCTGTTCGTACTCCTGGGTGATCCGCTCATGGAGGGCCCGGAGCCGGGCGCCCACGCCCTGGGGGTCGTCCGGGGACCAGCCGGGCGGGGGGGCCGGGATCCGGTGGTTGAGCCGGGTCCGGATCAGGACCAGGGTCCGCTGGACCAGGTTGCCCCACTGGTTCGACAGGATCTCCTCCGAGACCGAGTGGAACTCCTCCCACTGGAACTCGGTATCGTGGTTCTGCGGCGCCAACAGCGCGACATAGAACCGGATCAGGTCCGGGGCCAGCCGGTCCAACAGGGCCGGGGCGAAGACCGAAAGGTCGGAGGTGGAGGACTTCGACATCTTGTCGCCGTCGATGAGCATCCACTCGTTGGACGGGACATCGTAGGGGAGCGGAAGGCCGCCGGCGGCCAGGAGGAGCCCCGGCCAGAGGAGGGTGTGGTGGAACTTGTTGTCCTTCCCGACAAAGTAGTAGGACCGGACCCCGGACCCCACCTCCCAGAACCGCCGGTAGGCCGTCGGGTCCCCCTGCCGAATCGCCCACTCCTTGGAGGCGGAAAGGTAGCCTTGGACGGCTTCGAACCAGACGTAGAAGCGCTTGCCCGGGTAGCCGTCCAGCGGCAGGGGGATTCCCCAGTCGATGTCCCGGGTGATGGGGGTCGGGCGGAGCCCCTCGGCCAGGAAGTTCTCGGCGACGCGGCGGGTCCCCGATCGCCAGTGGGTCTGCCCGGCGATCCAGGCCCCGAGCTCGGCCTGGAGCTTGTCGAGCCGGAGGTAGAAGTGCTCCGACGGGCGGAACTCGGCGACCGATCCGCAGATCCGGCAGTGCGGGTCGCCGAGGGTCCGGGGATCGAGGGGCCGGCCGCACCGGTCGCACTCGTCCCCCCGGGCCGACGGGCTGCCGCAGTGGGGGCAGGTGCCCGTGAGGTAGCGGTCCGGAAGGAACCGCCGTTCCTTCGGACAGTAGGGGCTCTCCTGGGTCTGGCGCTGAAGGTAGCCCCGCTCCAGGAGTCGCAGGAACAGCTCGTGGACCGTCCGGGCGTGCACCTCGGTCCGGGTGTGGGTGTACAGGTCGAAGGAGATCCCCAGCCGCTGGAAGGTCGCGGCGTGGATCCGGTGGTTCCGCTCGGCGATCGCCTCCGGGGTCGTCCCCTCCCGCTCCGCGGTCAACAGGATCGGCGTGCCGTGCATGTCGGATCCCGAGACGAACAGGACCTCGTGCCGGCGGAGCCGGTGGTACCGGGCGAAGATGTCCGCCGGCACGTAGGCGCCGGCGAGCTGGCCGATGTGGACCGGCCCGTTGGCGTACGGCCAGGCGACTCCGACAAAGATCCGGGACATACTCCCCCTGGGACCGTCCGACCCCGGCGAACGACTATTACCCTTTTCCCGGCCGGC
>JAJYWS010000008.1 GCA_021791335.1 Thermoplasmata archaeon | reverse complement strand
CTGCCGTCCTCGGTTCGCGAACCGACCGGTGCGGCCCCGTCCGGGTCGGTCACGTTTCGGATCGACAAGGTCACGACGATTTTGGGGATGGGGTGCGTGGTCATGGGGGAAGTCATCGAAGGCATCCTGCGAGCGCCGTTGACGATGAGGGTGGTGACCGGTGCTCCCCGCCCCGATGTCCCGGCCTCGGTCCAGGTGGTGATGCTCATGGCCCACCATAGTACCGTGACCGAACTGGCTCCGGGAACGCCGGCGGGGTTGACGTTGCGGGGCGTCTCGGGACCACCGGTGCTCCCCGGCGGGATTAGGAGAAAGTGGCCCCTGGAAGTGGGTGACAGGTTGGTCGCTCCATGAACGAGGCGGACCCACCCGCGCGGCGCCCCGTTTGTCCGCGAACCCCACCGTTGTCCGACCGCCCGCGGGGATCTCAGAGTTCCCCGCAGGGTGCCGGTGTGAGTTGGACCAAAAGGCGAGATTGTGGACGGTAGCCCCGTCGCCCAGGACTGTAGGGGCAGGCTCACCTGGGGACAATGTCGCCCAGCAGGAGCCGCGAGAAGAGCCGCGCCGGGAGCCGGTCCATCTGCTCGACAGCCCAGCGGGGCTCGCCCTCATGGGTTCGGATCAACCCCGGCCGGATCTCGTCCTGCGCCTTGATCATCACCTTGGGCGAGATTCCCATGTCCCGAGACCCTCACTCGAGGTACCCGGGCGCATGAGGTCCATCACGCCGAGGAGCACGTAGCCGGGGACCGCCACGCGGTCCGGGAGCCCTATCGGCTGGACTGTGATCGCGTCGCGGTCCCACCGCCACTTCCCGTCGTCCCCGACGTCGCTCCGGGCCACGAACCCACCACGAGCCCTGACTCCCAGAGAGGCTCATTCGAAAGATCGGTGATCATCGGCGTCTCACTGGGAACGCTGTCTGAAGATCCTTGGGAATCGCCGGGTTCGCCGTCCTCCAGTCGTTCTTCTTGGAACGGGTGGGGTTCTTCGCCCCCAGCGCCGACTTAGAGTCGAGGCGGGACCGGACCCCCGACCACCGGGTCTCCTGCGGACGGGCGGTGGTTGCATGGAGGGGTGACCAGAACTCTCCCGTCGGGGTCGAATCCGCCCCAGGTTCCCGGACCGTCGCGCACCGGCGGCCCGCGCCTCTCCTTCACCCCCTCGTGGAAGCGGGAAAGCGGCGCGTCCAGCTTCGGAGGTACCCTGCGGGGATGTTTGAAGTCGGGACGGTGAAGTGGCTCTACGGCTGGGCGGCGAGGGGGCGAGGCAAGACCCTCTCGCAGCAGTTCCGGGGCTACATCAAATCACGTCAGGGGCAAGGCACGGCTGTCCCAGTCGGGTGAGGCGGTTGACGCTCCCGGTCCGGTGCCCGACCCTAGGTGAGAGATTCAACCGTGGCCCACGCCCGATTCCGACAACGGTTCCGCCCCCGCTCCGGTCCCGGAAACCGATATGCGAGGCCGAGCCCTCCCCGCAGCATGGGTTCCTTCGAATTGGTCACTCCCGCCTCCGAGGAGGAGGCGATCGCCTGGCTGGCCCGGGCTCCCGGAGGCGAGGCCGCGGTCCTGGCCGGCGGCACCGACCTTCTGAACGACATCGAGGAGCATCGGATCACCCCGCGCCACCTGCTCTCCCTGCGGCGCCTTCCGTGGAACCGGTGGAACTGGATCGGCCCGGCGCTCGAGGTCGGCAGCACCACCCCGCTCGTCGATCTGGAGTACGATCCCAAGGTCCGCGCGCAGTTTCCGGGGCTGGTGACCGCCATCGAGGCGGTCGGCAGCGTCGCGCTGCGCTCCCGGGCGACGCTCGGCGGCAACCTCGGCCGCAGCGGCTCCGCCTCCGACCTGATCCCGCTCCTCCTGGCCCTCGATGCGAGCGCCGAGATCGTCGGGCCGAAAGGGGTCCGGACGACCCCGGTCGATACCCTGGTCGTCGCCTCGCGTCGGCCGGCGCTCGGGGCAGGGGAGCTGATCCGGTCGGTGCGGCTCCCGGAGCCCCGACCGTCGGCGTACCTCTGGCAGCGGATCCGTCCGGCCCAGGACGTCTCCCACGTCGGGGTCGCGGTGGCCTGGTCCCCGGCCGACGGCCGCTGGCGGATCGCCGTCGGGGGGGTTCCGCCCCGGGCGATCCGGATCCACCCGGAGGCCGCCGAGCTTCCGCCGCGACCGTCCTCCCCGGAACGGGAGGCCGCGGCTCGCCGGGCCGCCGAGCTCCTCCCGCTGTCGACCGACCTCCGGGCGACCGGGGAGTACCGCCGGCATGTCGTCCACGCGCTGGTGCTCCGGGCCGTCGGGTCGGTCACCGCGATGCGGGAGGGCTCCGCATGAGCGCCGTCGGGGCGACGCTGAACGTCAACGGCCGGCCGATCTCCCTCGCCGAGGTGCCGGACGACGAGCGGCTGCTCGACACCTTGCGATGGCGGCTCCACCTCCGGGGCACCAAGGAAGGGTGCCGGTCCGGCGGCTGCGGTGCGTGCACGGTGCTGATCGACGGCCGGCCGACCCTCTCCTGCCTCACCCTGACCCGCGAGCTGGAGGGTCGGGGGGTGACCACCATCGAGGGGGCCCCGGACCTTCCGGCCGGACGGGTCGTGATCTCGGCCTTCGAAACGGAGGGCGCGGTCCAGTGCGGCTACTGCACCCCGGGATTCGTCATGGCGCTCACCGGCCTTCTCGGCCGGACGCCCCCTGATCGCCGCTCGCCCGAGCGGCTCCTGCGCGAGCTCCAGGGCAACCTCTGCCGGTGCACCGGCTACGCCGCGATCGCCCGGGCCGTCGAGCGGGCCCACCGGGAGGCCCCATGAGCGGCGCCCGCCGGGCCGATGCCCCCCTCAAGCTCCGGGGCGCGGCCGCCTACGGGACCGACCTCGCGGCCGAGGGCATGCTCTGGGGGGCGCTGGTGCCCTCCCCGATCGCCCACGGCCGGATCCGTTCGATCGACCTCGCGCCGGCCCGGGCCCTTCCCGGGGTGGTCGCGATCGGCGCCGACGACCTGGCCGGGCTGCGGCCGAAGGGGGCCCCCCCGTCCGAGACCCCGATCTTCCCGTCGGAGGAGGTCGTCTACCGCGCCCAGCCGGTCGCGGCCGTCGCCGCCCCGACCCGGGCGCTCGCCCGGGAGGCGGCCCGGCGGGTCCGCATCGACCTGGAGCCGCTCGAGGTCTGGGGGTCGATCGACGACCTCCTGCCCGAGTGGCCCGAGGACGGTGCCCCTCGGACCGGCCCGTTGAATGCCCACGTCCACGCGCGGCACGGCGACCTCGAGGGGGCGTTCGGGTCGGCCGACCTCGTCTTCGCCGAGACCTACCGGACCTCGGGGGTCCACCAGGTGCCGCTCGAGCCCCACGCCTGCCTCGCGTGGGTCGACGGCGACCGCTGGACGGTCGAAACCTCGACCCAGACCCCGTTCGGCTGCCGGGAGGACGTCGCGTCGACCCTCGGGATCCCCGAGAGCCAGCTGGTTGTGAACGGCTCCTGGGTGGGCGGCGCGTTCGGCGCGAAGGGTTCGGCGCTGCTCGAGCCGTACGCCCTCCTGCTCGCGAAGGCGTCGGGCCGTCCGGTCAAGCTCCAGCTGAGCTACCCGGAGGAGTTCCAGCTCGGGCGGAGCACGCTGCCGTCGGTCATCCGGATCGAGTCGGCGGTCCGGGGCCGCACGGTGGTCGGCCGCCGGGTCCGGCTGGTGCTGGACACCGGCGCGTCGCTCCCCGGCCGGGACTTCACGCTCGGCTACTCGGCCGGCTTCCTCCTCGGCCCGTACTCGATCCCGGCCGTCGAGGTGGAGGGGTACGCGCTACGGACCCACAAGCCGCCGTTCGGCCCCCACCGGGCGCCGTTCGTCCCCCAGTGCACCTTCGCGATCGAATCCCACACCGACCACCTGGCGCGCCGGCTCGGCCTCGACCCGGTCGAGTTCCGGCGCGCCTCCGTCTGGACGGAAGGCTCCACCACCGGCCTCGGCCAGACGGTCGGGCCGTTCGGCCTCGACGCCGCGCTCGCCCGGGCCTCCGCCATCGCCCGGGCGTGGCGAGAGCACCTCCCGCCCGGCCACGGGATCGGCATCGCCGGCGGCTTCTGGTCGACCGGCACCGGGGCCGGAGGCGAGGCCCGGCTCCGGCTCACTCCGACCGAACTCTGGATCGAGCAGGGCGAGCGGGAGATCGGGAGCGGCAGCGTGATCCGGGGGATCGCGGTCGGGGTCGAGGCCACGCTCGGTCTCCCCCCCGGCACGGTCCGGGTCGCCTTCCTCGACACCGCCCACGCGCCGTTCGACTCCGGGGTCTTCGGGAGCCGGACCGTCGGCGCCCTCGGCCAGGCGGCGGAAAAGGCGGCCGAGGCGCTCCGGGCGGAGCTGGGCCGCCGGTGCGGGCGCCCCGAGGCCGAGTCGGCGAAGCTCACGCTCCGCCCGGGCCCCGACGGTCTCGAGGTCGACCTCGGCGACCGCCGCCGGCCGGTCCGGGAGCTGCTGACCGCGGCCGAGCTCGCCGACGGCGGGCTCAAGGTCGAGGGGCGGCACTACGGCCGTTCGGGGACGATCGACGAACGCCGGGTCCTCGAGGGCAGCTTCCACCCGTTCAACGACTTCGTCGGGGCGGCCCATGTCGCCGAGGTCGCGGTCGACCCCGAGATCGGTTCGGTCGAGGTGGTCCGGTACGCCGCGATCCACGACGCCGGCCGGGTGGTCGACCCGGTGACCGCCCGGGCCGGGATCGAGGGCGGCGTGGCGATGGGGATCGGCACCGCGCTGCTCGAGGAGACCCAGTGGGGCCCCGACGGGCGGCTCGAGAATCCGAGCCTCCTCGACTACCGGCTGCCCACCCTCGCCGAGGTGCCCCGCCTTGAGGTCGAGTTCATCGAAGGGTTCCCCGGGGCCGGACCCCGGGGCGCGAAGGGGCTCGGGGAACCGCCGATCGTGCCGGTACCGGCCGCGATCGCGAACGCCGTCTTCGACGCCGTCGGGGTTCCGGTCTTCGAGCTCCCCATGACCTCGGAGCGCGTCGCCCGAGCCCTTAAGCGCCTGTGAACCTCCCTCGGGGCATGCCGATCGAGCCGAAGGATCTCGCCCCGGTCCTGGCCGCGTACCCGGACCGGCCGTGGGTCGGGACCGTCGGGTCGCACTCGGCGCTGGACGTCGCCGACGGGGCGGCCCAGGAAGGCTTCTCCACCCTCGTGCTCGGCCAGCGCGGGCGGGACGCCGTGTACCGGCAGTACTACCGGGCCCACCGGGGACCGAACGGGGAGCTTCAGCGCGGCTGTGTCGACGAGGTCTGGTCGTACCCCCGGTTCTCGGATCTGGCGGCGCCCGCCGAGCAGGAGCGGATGCGCGCGCACGGCGTGCTCCTGGTCCCGAACCGGGCGCTCAGCTCCTACCTCCCGCTCCCGACCATCGAGGAGGAGCTCCGCGTCCCGATCGTCGGGTCGCGCCGGTTGCTCCGGATCGAGGAGCGGACCGAGCGGGAGAACTACTACACCCTGCTCGCCCGGGCCGGCATCCCGATCCCGGCCGCGGTGCCCTCGCCCGACGCGATCGACGGGCTCTCGATCGTGAAGCTCCCCCATGCCCAAAAGCGGCTCGAACGCGGTTTCTTCACGGTCGCGAGCGCCGCCGAGTACCGGGAGAAGTCGGCCCGCCTGCTGGCCGACGGGGTGATCCGGCCGGACGATCTCGCCGGGGCCCGGATCGAGCGGTACGTCCTGGGGCCGGTCTTCAACTTCAACTACTTCTTCTCGCCGCTCGTCCCCCGGGCCGACGGCCTCGAACTGCTCGGGGTCGACGAGCGCCGGGAGAGCTCGCTGGACGGCCTCGTCCGGCTGCCGGCGGCCCAGCAGCTCGAGATGGACGCGGCGGCCCGCCTGCCCGAGTACACGGTCGTCGGGCACGGCACGCTCACGGTGCGGGAATCGATCCTGGAGGAGGTCTTCCGGCTCGGGGAGCGGTTCGTCGAGGCCGCCCGGGCGTGGGCGCCCCCGGGCATCGTCGGCCCGTTCTGCCTGCAGACCTGCATCGACCGCGACGGCCACCTGACGGTCTTCGATGTCGCGGCGCGGATCGGCGGCGGGACCAACATCCACCTCGCGCTCGGCCACCCGTACGGCAACGCCCTCTGGCGGAGCCCGATGAGCACCGGACGGCGCCTCGCGCTGGAGATCCGCCGGGCCGTCGACGAGGACCGCCTCTCGGAGATCGTCACATGACCGACCCGGTAGCCGATCCCGTCCCGCTCCGACGCACCGCCCTGCACCCCTTCCATCTCGCCCGGGGAGCCCACCTGGTGCCCTTCGCCGGCTGGGAGATGCCCCTCTACTACACGGGCATCCTCGCCGAGCACCGGGCGGTCCGCACCGGGGTCGGGCTCTTCGACGTGAGCCACATGGGCGTCGTCACCGTCGACGGGGCGAGCGCCCCCGGGCTGCTCTCCCGCCGGACCACGGCGAACGTCGGCCGCCTCATCCCGGGGCAGGTGAAGTACACCTTCGCCCTCGAGTCGACCGGCCACATCATCGACGATCTCCTGATCTCCCGGCTCGACGACGGCGGGGACTCCGGCCCCCGCTTTCTGGTCGTGCCGAACGCCGCCCACGCCGCGGAGGTGACCGAGATCTTCCGGCAGCACCGCCGTCCGGACATCCGGATCGCGCTCTGGAACCCGAAGGTTGCGATCCTGGCCGTCCAGGGTCCCCGGGCGCCGGCGCTCCTCCGGGAGCTGTACGGGTGGGAGCTCGACCCGATCCCGTTCTATCACGCGCGCTACTTTTCGGACGGGAAGGCCGAGGGGCGCGTCGGCGCCACGATCCCGGACGACCTGGCGCACGGCATCCTCGTGAGCCGGACCGGCTACACCGGCGAACGCGGCTTCGAGCTGTTCGTCGACGCCGGCCGGGCGGTCGCCGAGGCCGAGCGGCTGGTGGCGGCCGGCGCGGTGCCGGCCGGCCTGGGGGCCCGGGACACCCTGCGGCTCGAGAAGGGGTATCTGCTCTCGGGCCAGGAGTTCCACCGGGACCGGACGCCCATCGAGGCCGCCCAGGACCGGTTCGTCGAGTTCGATCATCCGTTCTTCGGCCGTTCGGTCCTGGAGCAGCAGGCGGCCGCCTCCGACGGTGAACGGCTCGCGGGCCTGGTCGTCGACGAACCGGGGGCGGTGCCCCGGCACGGGACCCCGGTCCGTCAGGGGGACCGGCCGGCGGGGGTCGTCACGAGCGGGGGGCTCTCCCCCACGCTGGGCTACGGTATCGCGCTCGCCTACCTGCCCCGCGCGCTCGCCGAACCGGGCACCGAACTCAACCTCGAACTGCGCGGCCGGTCGGTGCCGGCCCGGGTGGTCCGGCTGCCGTTCCTCAAGAGCCCGCCTGCCCCGAAGGCATGAGCCGCCGTCCATCGCCCCGGGTCCGGATCGCCGGGCTCGACGCGCTGGTCGAACGCGC
Source organism: Thermoplasmata archaeon (assembly GCA_021791335.1). Taxonomy (GTDB): domain Archaea; phylum Thermoplasmatota; class Thermoplasmata; order Lutacidiplasmatales; family UBA184; genus Lutacidiplasma. Next base: position 16,488 of record JAJYWS010000008.1, on the reverse strand, counting down.
CCTCGAAGAAGACCGATGGCGGAGCGATCGGACGACCTCCCGGCTGTTCGCGTCGCCCCTCCCTTCGGAGGGCCGGGTCCGGGCCCAGGCGTCGGGCGTGCTGTCCGGCATCTCGGCCGCCCGGGTGGCCGCCCGGCGGGCAGGGCTGAAGGTGGTCCGGGCGGCCCCCGACGGGACCCGGGTCCGGCCGGGGATGACGGTCCTGCTCCTCCGTGGCGACGGCCGCGCGATGCTGGCGATCGAGCGGACGGTCCTCAACTTCCTCATGCACGCGAGCGGGGTGGCCACCGCCACCGCCCGGGCGGTCCGCGCCGCCCGGGGCCGCGGGCAGGGCCCCGGCCCCGAGGTCTGGGCCACCCGCAAGACCCTGCCGGGGCTCCGGGACCTCGAGAAGGCCGCGGTGGTCCACGGTGGGGGACGGCCGCACCGCCGGGACCTTTCCGATGCGGTGCTGATCAAGAACAACCACCTGGCGTTCCTTCCGCTCGCCGAGGCGATCGCCCGGGCCCGACGGGGGGCCTCCCGGAACGAACGGATCCAGGTCGAGGTCCGGTCCCGGGCCGAGGCGGCCGAGGCGTTCCGGGCCGGGGCCCGTTCCTTGCTGATCGACAACGCCCGTCCCTCGGAGGTCCGGGGCATCGTCCGTGAGCTGCGGTCCCACCGGGCCCGGGTCTGGATCGAGGTCTCGGGGGGCATCACCCCGGGGTCGATCGGCCGGTACCGGAGCACCGGGGCCGATGCGGCCAGCCTCGGGGCGCTCACCCACTCGGCCGCGGCCCTCCCCTTCCATATGCAGATCCGGCCCCGGCCGAGGCGCGGCTGAGCACGGCGGAGGACCCCGAGACCGGCGGTTTCACGCGGTCGCCCCCGGGAGCGTGCCCGAACCGGGCGACTTGGCGCCGACCGGGCGAAGCCGCATCCCTCCCACCGTTCAGCGTTCCGCGGGGGCCGCTACGGTATGGGCCTCCTCCCCCAGAGCTTCCCCCGAGGAACGATGACGACCCTAGCCCCGGCCGGACGCCGCGCCGTTGTGGAAACCCTGAGCGACCCCGACGAGGTGCCCACCTACACCCTGGTGCCCGTCCGGGGACCGGACGGCGAGATCCTCGACGGGTACCGCGGTGTCCGGCGGGACGACACCCGCGCCGTCGTCTCGGTGGTTTCGGCGAAGTACGGCCTGGTGGGGCACCGGGAGGTGGCCCGGGCGGTCGACCGGGTCGGGGCGGCCCTGGAGCCGCCCGAGCCCGGAGCGCTCGGCGCCGCCTTTCCCCGCCGATCGATCCGCCTCTACTCCGGGGGACGGCGGCTGGAGGTGAAGCTGGTCGTCGGGCGCCGGTACCGGCTCGGGGCGGGGGAGGAGCTCTACCCGGGACTGCGGGTGCTCAACTCGCTGGACGGCTCCTGGGCGGTCCGGGTCTCGGGCTTCGCGGTGCGGCTCGCCTGCCAGAACCAGCTCTACGCCGCCCACGGGGATCTGGTCGAGTGGCGGGAGCTGCACCTGTCGAACGATATCGACCTCTCCGCCCAGCTGGATCGGGCGATCCACGAGTTCCTGGGCCGGTTTGCGGACGGTCTCTCCCTCTACACCCAAGCGATGCGGGAGGAGATTCTCGCCTCGCACGTCGAGCCGGCGCTCCGGGCCGAAGGGCTCCCGGGCGGTCATGCGGCGACGATCGGGGCCCGGGCCACGGCCGAGGCGAGCCATGTGGCCCTCCTGAGCCGCTGGGCCGCCTACCAGGTGGCCACCGCCTACCTGACGCGGGAACTCAAGGTCAATCCCGACCGCGAGCGGCAGTTCGAGCGGGCCGCGGCCCGGGCCCTGCTCCGGCCGGCCGACAGCGGACCGCCCCGGCCGTAGACACCGGTTCGGGACCTCCGGTCGCCCGCGGAGCCGCATCGGAGCCGCCCCGAGCCGCCGTGGCCCTCCCCCGGGACCCTTTTAAGCGCCCGACCCCAATTGAAGGGGCCGGGAGGGGCAGGTCGGATGTCGATCGTCGAGGAGATCCAGCGGCTCAAGGAGGAGCGGCACGCGGTCCTCCTCGCCCACAACTACCAGCGCCCCGAGGTCCAGGACATCGCCGACTTTGTCGGCGACTCGCTCTACCTGTCGAAGCGCGCGCTCGAGTCGGACCGGGAGGTGATCCTCTTCGCCGGGGTCCGGTTCATGGCGGAGACCGCCAAGATCCTGAACCCCACCCGGACCGTCCTCCTGCCGGACCTCAAGGCCGGCTGCAGCCTCTCCGACGCCATCACCGCCGACCAGCTCCGGGCCTGGAAGCAGGAGCACCCGGGGGCGGTCGTCGTGGCGTACGTGAACACCTCGGCCGAGGTGAAGGCGGAGTCGGACTACTGCTGCACCAGCTCGAACGCGGAGCGGGTCGTCCGTTCGATCCCCGAGGACCGGGAGATCCTCTTCCTCCCGGACATGTTCCTCGGCGACTACGTGCGCCGGAAGACCGGCCGCAAGATGCACCTGTGGGTCGGCGACTGCCATGTCCATACCCGGATGCGGCCGGGCGATCTCGCCGACGCCCGGGCGGCCCACCCGGGCGCCCCGATCGTGGCCCATCCCGAGTGCGGCTGCGCCTCCGAGGCGCTCAGCCAGGTCGACCGGGTGCTCTCCACCGACGGGATGATCCGGTTCGCCGAGGAGACCCGGGCGCCCGAGGTCCTCGTCGCCACCGAGATCGGCATCCTCCACCGGATGCAGCGGATCAACCCGACCACCCGGTTCACCCCGATCGACGCGAAGACCGTCTGCCCGTTCATGAAGGAGATCGACCTCGTCGACATCCGCGACTCGCTCCGCGACCTCCGCCACGTCATCGACGTCGCGCCGGAGGTGGCGACCCGGGCGCGCCGGGCGCTCGAGCGGATGGTCGCCGCGTAGCCGGCCGGTCGCCCCTCCCCCGGCCCTCGGGGCCCGGGCCGGCGTTGACGATTTGGGCGGCGGTCGCCCAGGCCCGCCTCGCATACCGAAGGGCCACGGTGCCGGTGGGCGCGTCCTCCCCCTCCCCGATTCCGGTGGGGACGAGCAGCCGGAACCCCGTCTCCAACGCCCGCCGGGCCGACTCCGGGCCCAGCCGGTCGGACGACGGTCCGACCTCAAAGGCGAGGGGGATCGGCGGCCCTCCCGGAGGGGCCGGCCCCGGGAAATTGGGGGGTCCACGGAGATGGACCCGGGCGATCGGGGGCGCCCCGTCCCGACGCCAAGGGCGGAGCTCGACGCCGTCCAGCGGGGCGTCGCGGGCCGGGAGCTCCTCCAGGAGATGGACGGTCGGATCCCCGGTCGACCGCTCGAGCGCCTCGATCAGGCCCGGAGCGAGCTCGGCGAGCGTCCCGTCCGCTCGGGCGGCCCGGACCACGATCCCGAGGTACTCCAGATGCCGGTCCCGGGCCGCGGTGCGGAGCGCCTCGACCGACTCGAGGGTCGCCCCCGCCGGAAGGTGGAGGTGGAGATCGCCCCGCAGGTCGGCCGCCTCCACGAGCCGGGGCAGCCGGCCGGAGTCGGCCGCCTCGAACTCTCCCCGGTCCTCCCGGAGCTCGGGGGGGATCCAGGGAAGGCCGACCGATCGGTACACCTCCTCTTCGGTGGCCCCGGCGATCCGCGCCTCGCCCCGGAAGACCCCGTACTCGTTGATCTTGAGCCCGAGCTCACGGGCCCGGCCGCGCAGGGTGACGTTGTGGTCCTTCGAGCCCGTGAAGTACTGCTCGGCGGCGCCGAACGACGCCGGATCGACGACCCGCAGATCGACCTGGAGTCCGTCCTTGAGCCGCACCGTCATCTTCGTGGGCCCCCGGAGGACGACACGGTCCAGGTCGGGGACCTGGGCGAACCGCTCGAGCGCCGGCCCGGGATCCCGGGCGGTCACCAACAGATCGAGGTCGCCGACGCTCTCCCGCCCCCGCCGGTAGCTTCCGGCCAGGACGGCCCGGTCGACCGCCGCCTCCCCGGTGAGCCAGCGCCGGAGCGCCTCGGCGCGATGAACGATCTCGACGAGGGGGCGCCGCCCCCCCGACCCCCCGGCCCGACCGGCGGCCAACGCCGACCGGAGGGCGGCGAGCCGGGTCGGCCCGAATCCGGCGGCCCCCGTGAGCCGGCCCGCGTCGAGCGCCGACTCGAGTTCGGCCGGGCCCTCGATGCCGAACTCGACCCAGAAGCGGCGGGCGGTCTTGGGGCCGATGCCCGGGAGGGCCATGAGCTCGCGGACCCCCTCGGGGGTCGACGCCCTCAGCCGGTCCAGGTAGGCGATCCGGCCGGTCGTGAGGTACTCCCGGACCTTCGCCTCGATCGCCGGCCCGATGCCGGGAAGCTCGGAGATCCGCCCCTCCCGATCCCGCGCCGCCAGCTCCGGTCCGATCGGTTCGAGGCTCCGGGCCGCGCGCCGGTACGCCTCGGGCTTGAACCGCTCGCCCGCGAGGTCCAGAAGGTCGGCGATCTCCCGGAGCGCGTCGACGAGCGCCGTCGTCTCCGAGGGTCGTGCCGAGGGCCCTTCGGAAGGTTCCCGTTGCGCCGGCATCGCCCTCACCGGCTACGGCAGCGCCGGCGCCTCGATCCAGACGCGGCGCTCGACGGTCCGGAACCCCAGCGCGTCGTAGAGGTCCCGGGCCTCGAAGTTGTCCTCCCGGACCCAGAGCCCGACCCGGGCGCGGGCGGCGTAGGCGGCCTGGATGCCGGCGGCGGTGAGGCCGAGGCCGAGACCGCGGTGCCGGGCCTCGGGCGCGACGTAGACGCCGCCCAGCACCCAGAGGGTCGGGAGCCGGACCTGCGCCCGGGCGATGCCCATGAGCTCGCCCCGGTCGAACGCCCCCCAGACCTGGTCGCGGAGGAGGTCGACCCGGGCGTAGCCGGAGACGATCGGGTCGTTCTGCCGGGCCGTCCACCGCCCCAACGCCTCCGCGTCGGCGGGGACGAGCCGACGGATCCGCGAATCCGGTTCGGGGAGCTGCCGGCTCTTCCCGTCGCGGATCTGGCCGAGGATCGGCGCGGCGGCCGGGGCCCGGAGCGCGGACAGCACCTCGGCGGTCCGGCTCTCGGGGACGATCGCGACCGCCGGGGGGGACGGGAGGTGCTCCGCGAGCCCGCGCGCCCGGTAGTCGTCCCCCACCCAGTGGACGACGGGCAGGAGGGGATTCCCCTCCCAGAAGAGCAGGTAGGCGAGGGTCGTCCCCGCGAGGTCCCGGCAGGAGAGGAACCGGATCCGGTGGGGATGCTCGACCAGGTCCCAGACCGCGAAGGCGTGGGTGAGCGGCTCGGCCGCGAAGGCCCGGTCGAGCCAGTCCCGGTCGATCCCCGGGCCCACCGATACCTCCGACGCCACGGACGCCCAAGGCCGGCCGGGTAGTTCTCTCATTCGCCCTCGGGTGCCCGGGGGAAAACCGTAAAGGAGCGCCGCCCATCCCCGAAGGGTGGGCGGCTCCCGGATCTCGCCGGAGCTCCCGGAGCATCTCGAGCGGCTCTACGGTGCCTTTCCCTACGCACGGTCGTTGGATCAGGATCCCCTGGGGATGATCCGCCCGTGGGCGACCGACCTCCGCTCGGCCGAGACGCTGGGGATCGTCGCGTCGGTCCTCGCCATCGGGACCACCGCGTCGATCCGCACCTCGATCGGCAAGCTGTTGGCCATCGCCGACGAGGCCCCGCTCACGCTCGTCGACCGGGCGTCGGGCGACCGGATCGCCCGGGAGCTCCGCCGCTTCCGGCACCGGTGGATCCGGGGCGACCAGATCGCCCATCTGCTGCACCGGCTGACCGAACTGGCCGAGACGGGCCTGAGCCTGGAGTCGGTCTTCACCGACGGCTTCGAGCGGGGGGGGTTCGCGACGGGCCTGGACGAGCTTGCCCGGGCGCTGCGCGGCCCCGAGGGGACCCGCGCCCCCCGGGGCTACCGGGAACTCTTCCCCTCCCCGCTGGAGCCCGGCCACAGCGCGTGCAAACGGCTCACCCTCTTCGTCCGCTGGATGCGGCGGACCAGCTACCCGGATCTCGGCCGGTGGCACCGGGTACCGACCGGGGAACTCCGGATCCCGCTCGATCTCCACGTCTACTGGATCGCCTACCACCTCGGACTCACCCGGCGGCGGACCCGCACCTGGGCGACGGTCGAGGAGGTGACCGAGGCGCTCCGGCGGATCGATCCCCTCGATCCGGTCCGGTTCGACTTCGTCCTCTGCCACACCGGCATCTCGGGCGACTGTCCGAAGCGCCGGGATCTCTCGGTCTGCGGACCGTGCGTGGTCCGGCCGGACTGCCGGCTCTGGCGGGGGGCCCGATGACCGCCCCGGGGCCCGGGCCCCGGCCGGGCGATCCGGGCCTGTGGGAGCGGTTCCGGGCGATCCGGCCGAAGATCCGCTCCGAACCGCTGGAGCTGCCCGCGCCCCGGGGGCCGGGGCACCGGGCCGACCGGATCACCCTGAACGAGCAGACCGCCCGCCGGGAACGCCGGCCGCACCCGGACGGCTCGATCGAGGTGGTCGTCGACTCCGGCCCGCTGGGCGCCCTGCTCCTCCTCCTCGAGTGGGACGACCGAGACGAACCGCCGGTCTTTGGCCCGGTCGATCAGGGCGAGCCCGACTTCCCGGAGGGGGCGATCGTCGCCCGGTTCGGCGGGCCACCGGCCGCCTCCCTGCCCGCGAAGCAGATCCTCGACCTGGCCCGGTTCGCCCTCCCCTGAGGGCGGGCGAACGCCGCCGGGTCGGCGTTACGAGCAGCCGCTCGTCGCCCCGCAGACCGTGCAGGCGTAGCAGGTGCCCGAGCGGACCATGATCCCGCCGCAGATGTGGCACGACGGCGCGTCCTCGCTGGTCCCGCCCCCCGAGGACGGGGCGAAGGCGTCGAGCGGCTTGGTCTCGAAGCGGACCGTCGCCGCCGGGGCGGCCGGCGGCTTCCCCGCCGGGACGCTGCCGTGGCCGTTGCCGTCGCCGTTCTCGAGGCCGATCGCGCGCCGCTCCTCCTCCGAGAGGAACTCGTTGGCGAGCCACCGGGCGACGTAATCGGGGATCGACTTGGCGAACCGGATCTTCGGGTTGTTGGTCGCGCCGGCGGGTTCGAACCTCAGGTGGGCGAGCTTCCGGACGAGGTCCTTGAGCGGGACCCCGTGCTGGAGCGCCATCGACATCGAGATCCCGAGGGAGTCCATGAGGCCGTTGACGGTCGACCCCTCCTTCGTCACGCGGAAGAAGATCTCGCCGACCCGGCGGTCGGGGTAGAGCCCGACCGTGACGTAGCCGTCGTGGCCGCCGACCTGGAAGTGGTGGGTGATCGCCTGCCGCTCGTCCGGCAGCCGCTCCCGGGCCGGACCGCGGGGGCCGACCGGGGCGCCGGCCCTGCCCTTGCCGGTCTCGTAGGGCTGGGAGGCCTTGCAGCCGTCGCGGTAGAGGGCGACCGACTTGATGCCGAGCCGCCACGCCTCCTGGTAGATCTTCTCGATCTCCTCGACGGTCGCGTCGTGGGGCAGGTTGATCGTCTTCGAGGCGCCGCCGGAGAGGAACGGCTGGACCGCGCCGAGCATCTTGAGGTGGCCCATCGGGGCGATCGTCCGGTTGCCGCCCGCCGGGGCGAGGGCGCAGTCGAAGACCGGCAGGTGCTCGGGCTTGAGCCCGGGCGCGCCCTCGATGGTGCCGACCGTCTCGATGTGCCGGACGATCTTCTGGACCGCCTCCGGGGCGTAGCCGAGGCTCGCGAGGGACTCCGGGACGGTGCGGTTGACCATCCGGATCGATCCGCCGCCGACCAGGTTCTTGGTCTTGACGAGGGAGAGCTCCGGCTCGAGCCCCAGGGTGTCGCAGCCCATCAGGAGCCCGATCGTGCCGGTCGGGGCGATGACCGAGATCTGGGCGTTGCGGAAGCCCCACAGTTCGCCCGCCTTCGCCGTCTCATGCCATCGGTCGGCCGCCGCCTCGGCGTAGGGGGTGATCCGGGGATCGACCTTCGCGATCTGGTCGGCCGCCGCCGCGTGCTTGCCCATGACGCGGAGCATCGGCGCCCGGTTCTTCGCGAAGCCGGCGAACGGCCCCATCCGGCGGGCGATCTCGGCGCTCGTGTGGTAGCCCTCGGCCGACAGGAAGGCCGCGAGCGACGCGGCGAGCGACCGGCCCGCCTCCGAGTCGTAGGCGAGCCCGTAGTGCATGACGAGCGAGCCCAGATTGGCGAAGCCGAGGCCGAGCGGCCGGTAGTCGTGGGAGTTCTGGGCGATCGTCGGGGTCGGGTAGCTCGACGCGTCGACGACGATCTCCATCGCGAGGATCATCGTGCGGACCGCCTGGCGGTACCGCTCGAGGTCGAACTCGCCGCGGGCGTCGAGGAACTTCATCAGGTTGATCGAGGCGAGGTTGCACGCGGTGTCGTCGAGGAAGAGGTACTCGCTGCACGGGTTCGACGCGTTGATCCGGCCGGACATCGGGGAGGTGTGCCAGTCGTTGGTGATGTCGTCGAACTGGACGCCCGGGTCGCCGCACCGCCAGGCGGCGAGGGAGAGCTTCCGCCAGAGGTCGCGGGCCCGGTAGGTCGCCGCCACCGAGTGGTCGGTGCGGTTGTAGGTCTTCCACTCCCCGTCGCGGACGACCGCCTCCATGAAGGCGTCGGGGATCCGGACCGAGTGGTTCGCGTTCTGGTAGGCGATCGAGGCGTAGGCGCTGTCCGGGTCGGTCCCGTCGAAGTTGGCGGAGTACCCTTCCCGGATCAGGGCGAGCGCCTTGTCCTCCTCCTTCACCTTGCACTCGATGAACTCGACGACGTCGGGGTGGTCCATGTTGAGGATCACCATCTTCGCCGCCCGGCGGGTCGTCCCGCCGCTCTTGATGACCCCCGCGAGCGCGTCGAAGGCCCGCATGAAGGAGACCGGGCCCGACGCGATCCCGCCGCCGCTCAGCCGCTCGTGGCTGCCGCGCAGCGCCGAGAGGTTGGAGCCGGTGCCGCTGCCGCCCTTGAAGAGCCGGCCCTCGCTCGCGGCCAGGTGGAGGATCGAGTCCATGTCGTCGCCGACCGACTGGATGAAGCAGGCCGAGCACTGGGGAACCTCCCGGACCCCGACATTGAACCAGACGGGGCTGTTGAACGCCGCCATCTGGTGGACCATGAGGTAGGAGAGGCTCTCCTCGAGGGTGGTCGCCTCCTCGGGGGTGTCGAAGTAGCCGAGTTCGACCCCCTTCTGGGCGATCCAGTGGCAGACCCGGCGGATCATCCCGTCGATCGAATTCTCCCGCCGGCCGTCGATGATGCGGAAGTACTTCGACGCCGCGATGTTGATCGAGGTCTCCGACCAGCTCGCGGGGGCCCGGATCCCCTTGAGCTCGAAGATCGTGGCGCCCTCGGCGTTCTTGATCACCGCGTCGTGGTGCCGCCACTCGACGGTGTCGAAGGCGGTCTTTCCCCGGGGCACGAGCCGGGGGACGGGGATCGGTTCCCGCCCCAGTCTCGGGCTTCCGCGGTCGGCGTGGGGTTCCGGCAGGGGCGAGGACGCGCGTTTCTTTGCTACAGCCATGAGGCTCTCCGGAGGATCGGTCGGGGCACCGGTGCGACCTCGGTAGGCAACGACTCCCTTCCCCGCCTATAGCTCCGTGGCCGAGGGGCTGCAACAGTACCGGGGGCGGAGTGTTGCAGGCCCGTCAGGAGCGGAAGAGGCCGAGGTCGGAATCGCGCGAGGCACCCGTCGCGAACCCTCCACGCCTCCGGAACGCGATGGTGTATAAAGTAGCCCCGCCCGCGGGGAGTCGCATCCTCGCGTCGGGCGGGTCAGGGACGCGCAGTTCGGCCCGGAGCGGGGAGGGGGGGCGGGAGGAGCCGCATCGTGCAGGGCATCGTGACCCCGCACTCCCCGCAGAACCAGCCTTCCTCGGCGACCCAGAGGAAGGATCCGCACCGGTCGCACTTGCGCGGGTCGTCGGAGTCGTAGCGGCAGACCATCTTCGGGAGCCTCGGTGCGTCCGTCCAAAAATAATGGTGGGGGGAGGGCCCTAGGGGGGCCCTCCGGAAAAGGTGCGCCTTCAGGCGTTCTTCATCTTCGCCCGGGAGATGAAGCCCTTCTTGTCCAGGAAGTACATGTAGCCGTCCTGGCGGGTGATCTTCTCGGTACCCACCCGGGCCTTCTTCCCGGACTTGTTCAGCTTGGTCGGCGTCTTCCAGAGGTACCCGTCCTTGCCGAGGTAGTACAGGTATCCCTTCTCTCGCTTAATCAACTCCTTGCCTACGCGCTCCGCCATTTGGCGACCTCACCGGCGAGAGAGAACCCCTCCTATTTAGAGGTGCGCTCGGAGTTCCGAGAGAAATACGGGCCGGCCCTGACGGAAAATCCCGGTGGGCAATGGATCGATCCGGTACCCGAGCTCCCCGACCGAACGGAACGGGAAGACCGAGAAATCGGCCGGCCCGCCCTCCCGGAGCATCCCCTCCCCCACCGGAAGGTCGAGCGCATGGGCGGCATTGACCGTCGCCGCGGTCAACGCTTCGGCGGGGGTGAGCCGGGCCGAGTAGACGGCATGGGCGAGGACGGTCGGCATCCGCTCGACCCAGGAGTTCGGTGAGAGGTCGGTGCCGAGGGCGACCGGCACCCCCGCGTCGACCATCTCCCGGCCGGGGGAGCGGGCCGGGGACAACGCGGCCCAGGGGGTCGCCGGGAGCAGGACGGCGGTCACCCCGGCCCGGGCGAGCGCCCGACGATCGGCCGCCGGGCTCCTCAGCAGGTGCTCCGCCGAGCGGGCCCCCAGGCGGGCGGCCAGGGCGGCGCCGCCCGACGCCACGAACTCGTCGGCATGGATCTTGATCCCGAGGCCGGCCGATCGGGCCGACCGCAGGATCCGCTCCGCCTCGGGGACGGTAAAGAACCCCGGCTCGCAGAAGACATCGACGAACCGGGCGAGCCGGTGACGGCCGATCCAGGGGATCGTGCGCCGGACGATCTCGGTGACGTAGTCGCGGCGGCGCCCCTTCGCTTCCGGCGGGACGGCGTGGGCCCCCAGGTAGGTGGGCACGATCCGCAGCCCGGTCCGGCGGGCGATCCGGGGGAGCAGCCGGAGCAGGCGGATCTCACCGGCGTGACCGAGGGCGTAGCCGGTCTTCACCTCGAGGGTCCGGGTGCCGCCCCGGGCGGCCCCCCGGAGCCGTGCGGAGCTCTCGGCGATCAGCGCTCCGGCCCCGGCGCGTCGTGTCGCCCGTACGGTCCGGTAGATCCCCCCGCCCGAGCGCGCGATCTCGAGGTAGGTCGCCCCGTGGATCTTCGCCGGCAGCTCCGCTTCCCGGCTCCCCGCGAACAGGGCGTGGGTGTGGGCGTCGATGAACGCCGGCACGACGACCGATCCGGCCAGGTCGATCACCCGGTCGGCCGGCGGGCGTCGGATCCGGGCGGCGACCGCCCGGTCGCTCCCGAGCGCAACGATCCTTCCCCCCTGGAGGGCGATCGCCCCCGAGCGGACGAGGCCGAGCTCGGAGGCGGCCGGACCGACTCGCGGGACCGGTCCCCGGGCGAGCGTCGCGATCTCCGAGGCCCCGGTGAGCAGGTAGTCGGGCCGGATCATGGCTGCTTCAGGAGGTGGGAGATCAGTTCCCGGGCCGCCGTGGAGGCCGGGAAGACCGCCCGGGCCTCCGCCTCCAGCGGATCGACCTCCTTGTAGCGCGAGGAGAAGTGGGTCAGGAAGAGGCCGTTGACCTCGGCGGCCGCGGCCAGGTTCGCCGCCTGCCGGGCGCTCGAATGGCCCCAGCGGTTCGCCTCCGCCTCCAGATCGGCCGCGACGGTCGCCTCGTGGATGAGCGCCGTGGCCCGGTGGGCCAGCCGCCGGATCTCGTCCGAGGGGGCCGAATCCCCCGAATAGACGATCGACCGCCCCGGCCTCGGCGGGCCGAGGAGATCCGACGGGTGGACGACCCCGGTGCCGACCCGCACCGACTCCCCCCGCTCCAACCGGGCGAAGTCGGCCCCCCGGATCCCCAGCGCCCGGGCCCGGTCCCCGTCGAACCGACCCCGCTTGGCCTCCTCTTCGATCCGGTAGGCGAGCGCCGGTACCGGGTGGTCGGCGCGGGCGGTCCGGACCCGGTAGCCGTCGAGCTCGACCGTCACGTCGGGCGCCAGCGCGTGGACCGTGACCGGAAACCGCGGGGTGTAGTAGCCGAGGGCCAGGGCCCGGCCGACCATCTCGGTGGCATCGGCCGGACCGTAGACGTCGAGCGGCTCGGTCCGGTTGTTGAGGCCCATGCTCTGCACGAGGCCGGGCAGGCCGAGGAAATGGTCGCCGTGGAAGTGGGTGAGGAAGATCCGCCGGACCCGCATGAAGGAGGTCGGCGACTGGAAGAGCTGCCGCTGGGCGCCCTCCCCGCAGTCGAGCAGGACGACCTCCCGTTCCAGGTCGACGGCGATCGCGCTCGCGTTCCGTTCCTTGGTCGGCCAGGAACCCGCGGTCCCCAGAAAGGTGATCTGCACCGGCCCCGGCAACCTCCCGGGAGTACAAGAGCCAGCGGCACCGGCCGATTTCGGGGGGGGGCAGGGGAGTTTCGATTCCCCCACCAAAAGTACATGTAACCCAGTCCCCCTAGACGTAGGCCCCATGGTCGATTGGAAAGAGGTCGAGCGGCTCCGGTCCAAGGGGTGGGAGTGGAGCCGGATCGCGTCCGATCCCAAGGTGGGGTTCCAGGCCGACTCCGCCGCCGGCGAACCCGGCCGGGCCCTCCGAGCCCTGTACTACCGACGGGGCCGGGAGAAGGCGGCCGAGGCCCCCTCCGAACCGGGGTCGAAGCGGTCCCAGGAATCCCTGAGGGAGAGCCGCTGGAGCATCGCCCGGATCGGGCTTCTCCTGACGCCCCTGTTCGCGATCTGGTTCCTCCTCGCCTTCTTCATCCCCTCCCCGGTCGGGCTCCTCCTCCCGGCGATCCCCTGGCTGGCCCTGGGGCTCGGGGCCTCGGCCGTCCTTTTGCTCTTTGGAATGTACCACCGGCGGCCCAACTTCAAGGGGGTGCTGCGCACCACGGTGGTCGGGGGGGTGGTGCTCGGTCTCCTCATCAGCGGCGGTATCGGTATCGGCGCGGTCTCGATCTTCGGCTGTCCGCTCCTGCCCTCCACCTTGGGCACCCAGCCGGGACCGGGCTGGGGGTACGCCAACACCGGTGCTTGGCAGCAGAACGGCCAGCCGGTGGTCTACTTCTACGGCGCCACCTGGTGCCCCTTCTGCTCGGCGAGCAGCTGGGCGATCTGGAAGGCCCTTTCGATGTTCGGCACGGTCCAGGGCGCCGCCCAAGGCTGGTCGAGCACGAGCGATGTGTATCCGGGGACGCCCGAGGTGATTTTGGCCGGGATCTCCATGAGTAAATCGCCGGTGGCCTTCATCGCCTCGGAGGACACCTCCGGGATCGACGGTCAGCCCCCGACGACCAGCACCTGCGTCCAGCAGGCGTACGTGACCGCCTACTCGGGGGGGGAGATTCCGTTCCTCGTCATCAACGGCCGGTACGTCCACGGTGGCAGCACGATCGTCAACCCCGCCTCGTTGAGCCAGTATAGTTACGTCAATTCGGGGACCACCGGGTGGAGCCAGGTCCAGAGCCAGGTGATCAACGAGAACGGCACCGCCTGGAACGCGATCAGCGGTCAGGCATGGTGGATCATGGCCTATATGGCAAAATCGACCGGATTACCGGTCAGCCAGCTCGCCACCACCTACCACTGGAGCTCGGCGACCAAGAATGCCGTGAGCTACGATCTGGCCCAGATCTGACCATGGAGTCCCGTCATCTCCACGCCGCGGTCATCCTGGCCGCCGCACTGGGGCTCGTCATCGCCCTGTTCGCCGCCGCCGAGTTCTTTGACGCTTCCCTCCGCCAGCTCTGCCAGATCAACTCCTTCTTCTCCTGCTCGACCGTCGACGTGAGCGGTCGGACGACGACGCTCGGGGTTCCCGACTACCTCTGGGGGATCGGCGGCTTCGGGGTCATCCTCGGGCTCGGCCTGCTCGCCGACCGGTTCCCCTTTGACCCCCGCTACCGCTGGGGACTCCTCGGGGTCACGACCCTGGGGGTCGCGTTCGCCGGCTACTTCCTCTACGTGGAGCTGGCGCTCATCGGGGCGCTGTGCGTCGTCTGCGCCTCCGCCTACGTGATGGGGGCGGTGAGCTGGATCGCCAGCCTCGCGATCGTCCGGCAGGGCGATCCGGTGAGCGCCCCGGCCCCCCCGTCGACTCGACGGCGTCACCGGTGATCGTTTCACCTCAGCGAAACCCACCCCGGGCGGGCGGCGCCGAGTTATATACTCGACCATTTTCCGCCCGCAGGAACGACCATGGTGACGGAGCTGGTCCAGGCCTATTCGGCGCTCGGAGCGGGGATTGCGATCGCCGGGGGACTCATCGGAACGGGCATGGCCCAGTCCGGAATCGGGGCCTCCGGAATGGGGATCATCGCCGAGAAGCCCGAAAAGTTCGGTCAGGTGCTCTTCTTCTTCGTGATTCCCGAAACCCTCTGGATCATCGGGTTCGTGCTGGGGATCATCCTGCTCCTCGGGATTCTCTAGCCGTCGGGGAGTCGGCCCATGAGCCTCGACCGCCTCGTGGAGGAGATCCGCCAGCGGGGCGCCTCGGAGCTCGCGAAGATTCAATCCACCGCCGAGGCGGACCGCGCCCGCCTGGCGGCGGAGCGGGACCGCCGGGTCGCCGAGATCCGGGAGCACGCCCAGCGCACGACGGCCGCCGAGATCGCCCGGGATCGGGCCCAGCGGCTCGCCGCGGCCCACCTGCTCGCCCGCAAGGCGACCTACGAGGCCCGCGAACGGCGTCTGCAGCAGTCGCTCGGTGAGGTCCGGGAGCTGCTCCGATCCTACACCGCCGACCCCGCCTACCCGAAGCTCCTCGAACGGATGGTGGCTCGGGCGCACCGGGAGCTCGGGGAGGGCGTCCGGATCCGGGGCCGCTCCGAGGACGCTTCGACGCTCTCCCGCATCGCCGGCCCCCGGTTCGATGCCACTGCCGTCCCCATCCTCGGCGGGATCGTCGCGCTCTCCGCCGACGGCCGTCGCCGTCTCACCCTCTCCTTCGATGAGCTGCTCCGCCTCCGGGAGGACCGGGTGCGGGAGCTGCTCGCCTAGGGGGCCCGATGGGCGGATCACCCTACGCGAGCTCCATCGGCCGGCTCAAATCCGACTTTCCGACCTTCCTCGGGAAGGAGATCTTCACCCAGCTCCGGCGGGCGAAGGGGATCGACGAGATCCTGACCCTGCTCGAGCCGACCGCCTACGGGCCGCACCTCAACGCCGCCCGGGCGACCGTCCAGGGCGTCGCCCTTCTCGAGATCGCACTCAACCGGGCGCTGGTCCACCGCAACCACATGGCCTGGACCGCCACCCCCTTCGCCGGCCGCAACGGGGTCCAGGAGTACCTCCGGCGGTGGGACCTGAGGAACATCGAACTCATCCTGACCGCGAAGATCGACGCCCGACCGCTCACCGAGGTCGAGGCCCACCTCGTCTCCGCCCGCGGCCTCCCGGCGGGGATCCTCGGCGGGACCCTGACGCTCGACGACCTCCGGCTCCTCATGGAGCAGCCGACCGTCGAGGCGATCGCCCAGTCGCTGGTCAAGTTCGGGTACGGCCCGACGCTCATGCCCCTCGTGGAGCAGTTCGCCCGCAGCCGGGATGTCTTTCCCCTCCACCTGGCGCTCGAACAGGAGTATTACCGGCGCTGCGCCGACGCGGCCCGCTTCTTCCAGGGCGACGAGTGGATCGTCCGCCAGTTCCTCGCGAGCGAGATCGACGCCCGCAACGCGCTGCTGCTCCTCAAGGGCAAGGCGCTCGACCTGCCCACCGACCGGATCTTCGGCCACTGGGTCGAGGGCGGGACCCTCGGCCGGGCGGTCGCCGAGGATCTCCTCACCACCGGCTCGGTGCCGGCGCTCGCGGAGCGGCTTGCGACCCAGTATCCGTCCCTGCCGACCTTCGCCGAGCTCTACCGGACGACGGAGAGCCTGACCGTCTTCGAGGGGGCGATCCGGCGCGATCGGGCCCGGGGGGAGCTCCAGCGGCTCCGGTCGTACCCCCTGTCGATCGGGGTGATCTTCACCTACATCTACCTCGCCGAGCTCGAATGGAACGACCTCCGCCAGATCGGGTTCGCCCAGGTCTACGGGATCCCCGACGAGCGGCTCGACCCGCTGCTGGTCCTGCCGAGCCTCTAAGGGCCCGTTGGTTTCCAACCTTCCGGACTTCGCCCTCATGGGACGTGGCAGGGTGGCGTAGTTCCGGCCTCCCTGGAACTCGTTTGGCGGTCGCTGGATTTGCGCTATCTCTTCATCCGTGACCTTCCGACCCGTGGATATTTCCCGGGGTCGGCCTCCGCCCGACCCGCGGGCCCGTGGGGGTCAATACCGCTACGATCAGACCGACGATGTCCGCCACTCTTACTGGGGTCCCGGTCTCACTCGTTGCGCGGTGCGGGGTGCGGCTCCTCCGCTCCGGTTATCGGGACCCTCCCGAACGCCTCGCCTTTCGCCGACCTTAGCCAAGACCCGCCGCGTGCAGC
>JAJYWS010000027.1:52378-89174 GCA_021791335.1 Thermoplasmata archaeon | reverse complement strand
GATCGGCAGGCCATCCGACTCCAGGAGGGCCGCGAGCGAATCGGAGAGGCTGCGGGTCTCCCCGACGATGAGGATGGTTCCCGGGGACATCGCGGGGGCGATACCGGGGGAACGATTAGAAGTCTAGTCAATTGGGGTTGACTGCCTCTAGATGGGCCCGCGGGGCGTTCCGGGGGCTGAGATCGATGACCGACATCGAGCGGGCCAACGCGGGGCCTCCGCCACCGGGTCCGGGCGAGGGGTTCGCCTGGGTCGATCCGGCCGGACGGCTCATCTGGTGGACGGCCGGGTTCGCCCGCCACTGGCCGACCGAAGGGGCCCCGGCCCTCCGGGCCGGCGATCCGACGATCTGGTCGGAGGAGTTCCTGGCTCTCGTCCGAACCCTCTGCGAAGGATCCGACACCGCCGATCCCCGGTCGCTGCCCTTCGCCCGGCTCCTCCGCGGACGCCCGGAGCTCCCCGACGCCCCGGCCGTCGAACTGATCCGGGGGGTCCGCGACGGGGCCCCCGGTCCGGGGCTCCTCCTGCGGGTGCCTTCGGATTCCCGGGAGGAGGCGGCCGCGCTCCGGGAAGAGCTGTTCTACGCGGCGTATCGGACCAGTTCCAACCCGATGGAGATCACCGACGTGCGGGGGATCCTCCTCGATGTCAATCCCGCGTTCGAGCGGGTCTACGGCTACAGTCCGGCCGAATGCCGCGGCCGCAAGCCCTCCCTGGTGCGCAGCCGCCACACCGCCCTCGGGCTGTACGAGGCGATGTGGGCGGCCCTGACCGATCCCACGGTCGGCCACTGGGCCGGCGAGATCGTCAACCGGGACCGCTGGGGGGGCGAACACCCGGTGCTCCTCAGCATCGCGGCGATCCGGGACCGACACGGGGAGATCCGCTATTACCTCGGGGTCACCGAAGATCTGACCGAGCGCCGGGCATGGGAGGCCGGGGCGATCCGGGCCGACCGGCTGGCCTCCCTGGGGCAGCTGTCGGCGGGGGTCGCCCACGAGCTCAACACGCCGCTCGCCAACATCTCGCTGCTCGCCGAAAGCCTCCGGCGGAGGGTCGACCGTCCGGAGGTGGCGGACCGGGTGGAGTCGATCCAGCAGCAGGTCGAGGAGGCCGGTCGGATCGTCCGGGGGCTCCTGGATTTCGCCCGGGTCAGCCCGACCTCGCTGCGCCGGGTCGACCTGGCGACGGCCGTACGCGAGGCGGTCGCCTTGGTCCAGGGGATGCGATCGCCCGACGTCGAGATCCGGGTCCGGCTCCCCGACGAACCGATGGAGGTGCTCGCCGACCGGGGCCAGCTCGTGCAGGTCCTGACCAACCTCCTCCACAACGCCTACGACGCGATGGGCGACTCGGGGCGGATCGAGATCGAGGGCCGGGTCGACGACTCCCGGGCCGAGGTCACCGTCGCCGACTCGGGGCCGGGGATCCCCGAGCGGGACCTGCCGAGGATCTTCGAACCGTTCTTCACCACCAAGCAGGAAGGCAAGGGGACCGGCCTGGGCCTCGCCGTCAGCTTCCGGATCATGGCCGCCCACCACGGGGCGATCGTCGCCTCGAACCGGCCGGCGGGCGGCGCGGCCTTCCGGATCACCCTTCCCCGGGGGCCGGGGGAGATCGGCGGTCGCTCACGCCCTCGGGAGCCGGCGGGCGGGCCGGACCCGGGTGCCGGCCCGGCCCCGGAGCGCCGCCCCGAGCGACGGGATGTCGGTGATGATCGCCCGTCCGCGCCCGCCCCGTAGGAAGTCGAGGACCGCCCGGACCTTCGGCCCCATGCTCCCCTCGGCGAACTCCCCCCGGCGGGCATGGCCGGCCAGCTCCCGGTCGGTGACCGCGCCGAGCCACCGTTGCTCCGGTCGGCCGAACCCGACCGCCACGGCCGGCACGTCGGTGACGATCACCAGCGCGGTGGCCCCGAGGCTGCGGGCGATCAGGGCCGCCGAACGGTCCTTGTCGATGACGGCGTCGATCCCCCGGTACCGGCCGCCCCGCTCCCGGACCACCGGCACGCCCCCGCCGCCCGCCACGACCGGGATCCAGGGGGTCCGGCGGCGCGCCCCCAGCCACGAGCGGACCGCCTCGGCTTCCAGCCAGCGGCGCGGGCTCGGGGAGGCGACGACCCGGCGCCAGCCCCGGTGGGCCGGATCCTCCCGGAGCGTCCACCCGTTCGTCCGCCGAAGCCGGGCGGCCTCGGGACCCGGATAGAACCGTCCGATGGGTTTGGCGGGATCCCGGAAGGCGGGATCGGAGGCCGAAACCTCCATGCGGCTGACGACGGTGACCACCGTGGCCCGGAGCCCCCGGCGGGCGAGGCCGGCCTCGAGTTCCTGCTGGATGAGGAGTCCGATCTCCCCCTCGGAGGCGGCGCCGAGGACGAACAGCGGCTGGGGCGGGACCTCCCCCTCGCTGAGTTCGTTCTGCCGCAGCAGCGCCCCCACCTGGGGGCCGTTGCCGTGGGTGACCACCAGCTGGTGACCGTCGCGGACCAGTTCGGCGAGCGGCCCGACCGTGGCGCGCATCCGCCGAACCGCCTCCTCCCAGCGGCCGTGGTCTCCGGCCCGCTGGAGCGCATTGCCTCCGAGGGCGACCACCAACCGCGCCATGACCGACCGGCGAACCCCAGCCGCCCGCCGCCCAAAAGGGGGCTCCCCCCGGGAGTACGGCCGGGCCCGGCGTTTCGGTCAAATCCGATTGAGCCGCGGTTCATCTACCGTCCCGGCCCCTGGACGGGCGAGGCCCATGACCGCATCCTCCTCATCTCCCGTCCCGCCCCCGGCGAACCCGGCCGAACTCCGGCGCGAGGTCGGATTGGGCGGCTTGATCTCCATCACGGTGGGGGGGATCATCGGATCGGGGATCTTCGCCCTGATGGCGACCATGGGGTCGGTCGCGGGCCCCGCCGCGCTCGTGGGCCTGCTCCTCCTGGGCGGGGTGATCGTCGTGCTCGCGCTGCCGTATGCGGAGCTCGGCGCGGCGTACCCCCAGACCGGAGGGCCCTACGCCCTCCCCCGACGGGCCCTCGGTGAATATGCGGGCTTCCTGATGGGGTGGGGCTACTTCCTCTACGCGTTCGTGGGGACCGCCGCGATCATCGATGTGTTCATCGAGTACCTCGGCACCTACCTGCCGGGACTGGTCACAACCTCGGGCATCATCACCTGGACCGGCATCGGGATCTCGCTGGTCTTCCTGGCCGTCTTCACCCTCCTCAACATCGTCGGGATCAAGTGGGGGAGCGTCTTCGCCGTGGTGAGCACCGCGGCGAAGCTGATCCCGCTCCTGCTCTTCGCCGTGGTCGGGCTCTTCTTCCTGAGGGAAGGCGGCCTCGGGAACTTCACGGACTTCGGGTTCGCCCCCTTCGGCTGGACCGGGGTGATGTTCGCCATGGCCCTCGGCTTCTTCGCCTTCACCGGATTCGAGGCGGCGGTCATCCCGAGCGAGGAGGTCCGAAATCCCCGCCGGACGATCCCGATCGCGACGATCGCGAGCGTGCTGATCGTCACGGGCATCTACGCCTTCGTGGGGTTCACCGCGATCGCGAGCCTCCACTGGACCGCGGTCGGCGTGCCGGTCGGGGCCTGGGGCCAGACCGGCGGGGTGCTCCTCTCGAACCTGGCCGACGGCTGGGGCCTGGCCGCGATGGGGGCGATCGTCGTCGCCGGCGCGTTGATCTCGACGGCGGGCGCCGGCGGGGACTGGGTGCTGCTCCAGGGCCGGATGCCGTACGCCATGGCCAAGGACAACCTCTTCTTCCAGAAGCTCGGCGAGGTCGACCACCGGTTCCGGACCCCGGCGATCGCCCTGGTCTTCGCGAGCGTGCTCACGGCCGTCGTGCTGCTGGCGCTGCCGAGCTTTCCCGAGGTCGTCCTGATCGCCTCGATCACGGCGCTCGTCCCGTACGGGGCGGCGGCGCTGTCGCTGACCGTCCTACGGCGGTCCGATCCCGGCACCCCCCGACCGTTCCGGCTACCGGGGGCGTCCGTGCTGGCCCCCGCCGGGTTCGTCCTCGCGACGATCCTCATCTACTGGGCCTCCTGGCCGTGGACCCTCGTGGGGGGGATCCTCATGCTCGCGGGCTTTCCCCTCTACTACCTCTTCCGACGCCCGAACCTCAGGGAGCTCG
Source organism: Thermoplasmata archaeon (assembly GCA_021791335.1). Lineage (GTDB taxonomy): Archaea > Thermoplasmatota > Thermoplasmata > Lutacidiplasmatales > UBA184 > Lutacidiplasma. The sequence continues at coordinate 85,051 of JAJYWS010000027.1, read as the reverse complement.
GCCAGGTCGCGTGGGTCGCGGTCTATCTGGTGGGCCTCATCCTGCTCTCGTACCTCGGCAATCCCTACTTCGTCTACCAGAACTTCCTCCCGATCCAGCCGATCGGCCTCTACGGGACCCCCCTCGACCTGCTGTGGCTCACGATCTTCGGACTGGCGATGTACGCCTGGGCGTACCGCTCGGCGGTCGGGTCGCCGCCCGGCCCGTCGCCGTCGGCCGGGCCGCGGGCGCACGGCCGGGAGGGCTAGGCGGCCATGGAGATCGGAGCGTGGGCCGAGTGGGATCCCCTCACCGATGTGATGATCCACCGTCCGGGGATCGAGATGTTCTTCGGACTGCTCGAGCCGTACTCCTTCCTCTACGAACGCACGTTCAGCATGGACGGGGCCGTCTACGAACACGAGGCCCTGGAGCACGCGCTCGTCGAGGAGGGGATCCGGGTCCACCGGCTCAAGCGCACGATGGTCGACCGGGCGAGGGAGGAACCGGCCCTGGTGGAACGGGCCCGGGAGTCGGCGCTCCGTCTCCTGCGGTACGACGGGCCCGGGCCGCTGGTCCGGCGGGCCCGCCGGGCGCTCCGGGCCAACCTGGCCCGGTTCGATGCCGAGTCGCTCTTCAACGTCCTCCTCCTGCACCCGTCGGTGCTCCTCGCCGAGCGGGGCGGCACCCGCAACGACCACCCCCGGGTCTCGCTCGACCTCCCCCTCGCCAACCTCTACTTCCTCCGCGACCAACAGGCGCTGACCCACCGGGGGTTGATCCAGGCCCGGATGGCGAAACCCCAGCGACGCCCCGAGCCCGAACTGACCCGCGCCATCCTGGAACTCGCCGGGGGCCGTTTCATCGGGCAGATCCGGCCGCCCGGAACCTTCGAAGGGGGCGACTTCCTTCCGGCGGGATCGTTCGCCCTGCTGGGGACCGGCGACCGGACCAACGCGGCCGCGGTCCGGCAGATCCTGGGGCTCGGGCTGGAGCACGAGGAAATTGCGGTCGTGCACCAACCGGCGCATCCCCTGATCCCCGGCAATGCGCCCGACCCGATGGTCGACATGCACCTCGACACCTACCTGAACCTCGCGGGCGATCATCTCGCGGTGGGGCTGATCCCGCTCCTTAAGCGGGCCCGGACCGAGATCTATCGTCGGAGGTCGAAGGGCCGGTTCGTCCGCGAGCCCACGACGACCAATGTCTACGACTACCTCAAGCGACGCGGCTTCGACCTCGTCCCTCTCACGACGCTCGAACAGCTCTCCTACGCCTCCAACTTCCTGACGCTCAGCGACCGCCGGATCCTGGCGATCGAGGTCGAACGGGTCATTCCCCGGGTCCTCGCGACCGTCGCGGCCTCGGCGCTCGCCCAGCCGGGGCGCTATGGGGCCCTCCACCGTCAGGCGCTCCGGGACGCCGCGGAGCTCAAGTCGAGCGATGCGTTCTTCCCGCACAAACCCGAACTCTCCCAGGCCGGGGTGGAGATCCATCCGGTGCTCCTGGAGGAGATCACCGGGGGGTATGGAGGCGCCCACTGCATGACCGCGGCCCTCCATCGGCGGCGCCCGGGGAGTTGACCCCGCGCCCCTCCGAACGACCCCGACCCCGGATGGCGAGAGACCGCAGCCGGGGTCCGGAGCCGTAGGCGGGTGGCGGAGCGCCCCCCCGACGGAGCCGATCGGGAGCGGCCGGTCGTTCCGGGCGGAAGGTCGGTCGGGGAACCTTGTGGGGGAGGTTCGATCGAGACGTTCGACCGGCGGTCGCCGGTGGGAGGTTGCGCGAAGCCAAGGGCAGCGGGGAGGCCGTGCACAAGACGGCGAAGGCCAGAGCGAGACCCGGCCTCTCGAAGGCACGGTGGAGTTGCGAAGGGGTCCCGGCCCGGTCCGGCCGGTGCTCGCGAACCCGTCGGCGCCCGACCGGGGCGCCTTCCTCCCGTCGAACCCTTCGCGGCCGCTAATCTCCCGGGAGCGCAGAGCGGCCTCAGCGCCCAGGTCGGCAAGCTTGATTATGCGGCCCCCCCTTCCGTGGAGGTGCGTCTCCTCGTCGTCGACGACAATGCGGTGTTCCGGGAGGAGCTCGGCGGCCTCCTGGAGGGGGAAGGCCACTCGGTGGCCTTGGCGGCATCGGGACCGAAGGCGCTCGAGATCCTCGCGACCCAGCCGGCCGATGTGGTGCTGACCGATCTCAAGATGCCGAGGATGGGGGGGCTCGCCCTCCTCACCCAGATCACCGGGACGTACCCTGAGATCCTGGTCGTCGTGATCACCGGCTACGCGACGATCGACACCGCCGTCGAGGCGATGCGGCTCGGCGCCTTCGATTACCTCCGAAGCCCTGCCGGATCGAGAAGGTCCGCCAGGTCCTCGAACGGGCCGAACAGGAACGCCGGTTCCGGGCCCGGCCCGGAACTACCGGGGCCCCGGGCCCCCTTCTCCGCCGCTGGGTGACCCGGGAGGGGCGTCGGGTGCTCCGGGTCGCGCCCGGCGCCGCCGGCGATCTCCCGGGGGTGACGATCTTGGACGCCCGGGAGGTCACGCCGGTGCAGATCCAGACCGAGGTCGACCGGTTGCTCGCGATCCCCGGTCCGGTCGGGCTCCTCATCGAGGAGGGCGAGCGGCTCTTCGAGCGCCGTCCCCGGGAGGGGATTGAACGGTTCGTCACCGATCTGGTGTAACGGATGCGCCCCCGGGGCCCCTTGGTGATCCTCTTCGACTCCGCGCAGATGACCGAGGCCGATGCCCGGTTCCTCCGGACGGCGCTGGGGGAGCCGGACACCGGCCGGGTCCTCGCCCTGCTCGGCCACCCGATCCGACGGGCGGTGCTCCGCCGGGTCGCCCAGGGCGCGGTCAACTTCGGGCGGCTCATGGAGGCGACCGGGATCGAAGACTCTCCGAAACTCGCCTTCCATGTCGGGAAGCTGGTCGACGAAGGGGTCCTGGCCCACGTGGACGACCTGTACCGGCTCACCGCACGGGGCCGGAGCGCGGTGGCCTGGCTCGATGAACTGGACGCCGTCGCCCCCCAGGGCGGCAGCGGGAACGCCGTGCTGCCCCAGGAGTGAACGGGCGGTAGAGAGGCGAAGACCGCCGGTCAACCCGGGTTGACTCCGGCCTTATGCGCCCGTGAGGTGTCCTTCGGGCATGCCCGCCGCCCTCTTCCACCACATCACCGTGCCATTGGACGGCTCCTCCTACGCCGATCGCGCCCTCGAGATGGCGGTCGATCTCGCGCTCCGCTATGGGGCGGAGCTCCGGCTCCTGGTGGTCCAGCCCACGACCCCCGTGGCGTTCGGGGCCGCCGGATATGTGCCCCCGGACTTCTGGGAAGGCCAGACCGAATACTACCGCTCGGTGCTCACCCGGAGCCTCGAGCGGGCCCGGAGCCTCGGCGCCCCGGCCGTGGGGGGCGATCTCCTCCAGGGCAACGTGGCCGAGGCCCTCCTGGACGATATCGACCGCCACCCCACCGATCTCGTGGTGGTCGGTCCCCGGGGCGTCGGAGCGGGCCGCCGACTTCTTCTCGGGAGCATCACCGATGCCCTGGTCCACCATCTTCGGGTCCCGGTCCTGGTCGCCCGGACCGTCCCGACGACCCCCTGAGCGCGGGCGACCGATGCCGACCCGGGCGCCGGGGTCCCGGCCGGAGCCGTCCGTGGGGCGAGGTCGCCGAGCGTCCACGGCCCGCAGGGGAGGAGGGCTCCGATGGACCCTCCCGTAACCGACCTCACCGATTCTCAAGCGGAGGCGCGGCGGGCGTCCGTCGGGTACAATGAGGTCCCCGAGGTCCGGCCCTCTCCCCTGAGGCGGCTCGCCCGGAAGTTCGTCGGCGCGATCCCCGCCCTATTGGAGGCCGCCCTCCTTCTCGAACTGGTCCTCGAGCGCTGGGTGGACGCCTCGGTGATCGCGGCCCTCCTGGTCTTCAATGCGGGCCTGAGCTTCGTCCAGGAGTCGCGCACCCAGCACACCCTGAATCTGTTGCGCGAGCGGCTCCCGGTCAGTGCCCGAGTACGGCGGGGCGGGACGTGGCGGAAGATTCCCGCCCGGGAGCTCGTTCCCGGCGACCTGGTCGAGTTGCGGATGGGCGATCAGGTGCCGGCCGACCTTCGGCTCGTGGGCGGGAGCGGGGTCCGGATCGACCAGTCGATGCTCACCGGGGAGTCGGAGGCGGTCGACCGGTCGGCCGGCGCGGACGTCTACGCCGGCACGACCGTGACCCGGGGCGAGGCGACCGGAACCGTGACGGCGATCGGGGCGTCGACCCGGTTCGGGCGCACCGCGGAGATCGTGCGGAAGGCGGAGGCGCCGGGCCGGCTGGAACGGCTGGTCCTCGGCATCGTCCGCTACCTCGTCTACTACGATCTCCTCCTTCTCGGGGCCGTCACGGCCTACGGGTACCTGACCGGCATCCCCTGGCCGACCCTGCTGCCCTTCGCCCTCATCCTGCTCATCGTGTCGATCCCCGTGGCCCTCCCGGCCACCTTCACCCTGGCGAACGCGGTGGGGGCCTCCGATCTGGCCGGTCAGGGAGTTCTCGTCACCGGCCTTTCGGCCGTGGAAGAGGCGGCGACGATGACCACCCTCTTCACCGACAAGACCGGCACGCTCACCCAGAACCGGCTCACCCTCAAGCGGGCGGAGCCGGGGCCGGGGGAGAGTGAGGCGACACTGCTCGCCTACGCCGCGAGCGTCGCCGATGCCGCCACGCTGGATGCGATCGATGCGGCGATCCTGCAGGAGGCCCAGCGGCGGAAGATCGACCCGTATCCGACCCGGGCGCGGGTGCCGTTCACGCCGCAGACCAAGCGGTCGGAGGCCACCATCGACCGCCACGGGCAGACGGTGCGGGTCGTCCTGGGCTCCCCCCTCACCCTGGCTCCCCTGTGCGGGCGGGATCCGGCGGAGGCGGCGGCCGAGGCCGAGCAGCGCGGCCGCGGAGGGGAGCGGGTGCTCGCCGTGGCGGCCGGGGCCGCGGCCCCGCTCGCCTGGATCGGGTGGCTCATCCTGGCCGACCCGCCCCGGCCGACCTCGGCCGCGGTGGTCCGGCGGCTCCAGGAGCTCGGGATCCGCGTCGTGATGGTCACGGGGGACACCCGGGCGACGGCCGAGGCGGTCGCCGGCGCCCTCGGGATCGGCACCCAGGTCGTGGACCGGACCGAGTTCCTGGGCAACCCCCGGCAGGGGGAGGTCCTCGCCGGTGTCTACCCCGAGGACAAGTACGCGGTGGTGCGCGCCCTCCAGGGGGCCGGCGAGGTCGTGGGGATGACCGGGGACGGGGTCAACGATGCGGCGGCGATCCGTCAGGCCGATGTCGGGATCGCCGTCGACTCGGCGACCGACGTCGCCAAGTCGGCGGCCCGGCTGGTCCTGACCGAACCGGGGATCGACGGGATCGTACCGGCGGTCGAGGCCGGGCGGCGGGTCTACCGTCGGCTGTTGACCTACACGCTGGTCAAGCTGACCAAGGTGGTGGAGATCGCCACCCTGCTCGCGATCGGTCTCCTGGTCACCGGGGAGTTCGTGACGACCCCCCAGCTGATCCTCTTCCTGGTCTTCGCGAACGACTTCGTGACGATGTCGCTCGCCGACGATGACGCCGAGCCGTCACCGGAGCCGAACCGCTGGGACGTCCGGATGCTGGTGGGGGTCGCGGCCACTCTGGGGGCCGCGTGGCTGGCGCTCTCCTTCGGGATCTTCTACGCCGCGGGCCCGCTCCTCAAGCTCTCGCTGGGCTCGACGCAGACCCTGATCTTCGTCGATCAGGTCTACCTGGTGCAGGCCACGGTCCTCCTCCTGCGCACGCCCGGCTCGATCTGGCGCCGACGGCCGGGTCGGTGGGTCGGCCTCTCCACGATCGGGGTGGTGGGAGCCGCCTCCGTGCTGGCCCTCGCGGGCGTGGCGATGGCGCCGGTGACCCCCGAGGCGCTCGGGGTCCTGGCCGGTGCGGTGGTCGCTCTGATGGCCCTCTTGGACCGGACGAAGGGGTGGCTGATGGTCCGGCTCTCGGGGCCGGCCCCGCGGCCCCCGGTCCCGATCCGGGCCGTTCACCGCCCCTGATCCGTCGGAGGCGGAGGCAAGGGGGGTCGGCGGGGCCGAGGGGACGAGGACGGTGGGTCGCCCGCCGCCCCCGGGGCCGCCGGAGGGGGCGATCCATCCCACTCGGTGATGGCCGGCAGCCGTCCCAGCCAGCCCGACTCCTGGGCCAGGGCCGGGACCCGGTGGAGGAGGTCGGCCCGGCTCGCCGGGCTCCGGCTCCACGCCCAGACCGCGCCCACGGGCGCCGCGATGGTGGTGACCAGCCCGACCGTCGCGACGATCGTGAAGATCTCGGGGGTGAAGACGCCCGCCTGGAGGAGGATCACCGCCATCGCGAGCTCGACCGCGCCCCGGCTGGAACAGAGGAAGCCGATGGCGAGGGAGTCGGAGGAACTCTCCTGGCGGATCTGGCCGGCGAGATAGCCGACCACGACCTTGCTGAGGATCGCGACGCCGACCAGCGCGACCAGGGCGGCCACCAGCCCCGGATCGTCGAGCAGCCGGAGGTTCATCTGGACCCCGACGAACGCGAAGAAGAGGGGGATGAAGAACCCCCAGGAGATGGTGTCGAAGACCGTGCTGATCGACCGGTGGGCCTCCGGTCCGGCAGTCTTGTGGGTCACGAGGACGCCCGCGTAGAAGGCCCCGACCACGTAGGTCAGGTCGAGCGCCTGGGAGAGCAGCGCGGCCCCGACCAGGAGGACCATGAGCAGCGCAAAGCCGGCCCCCTTCGAGCGCCACTCCGCCGAGAACCGCGCCTGCAGGATCCCCCAGGTCCGGGTCCTCTCGAGGTGGCGGATCAGAAAGTAGAGGCCGAACATGAGGGCGAGGAAGCCGCCGAGGGCCCCGACCGCGAGCCCGACCGCGATCGTCGGGGCACCGCTCCCCGTGTGGAGCTGGAGCAGGATCGCGAAGAGGGTGACGGCGCTGATCTCGTTGATCAGGGCGAGGTTCATCAGGAACCGGCCGCGGGCGCCCTTGACCAGTCCGAACTGGACCAGCATGATGCCCATCACCGGGAGCGCGGTGATCGAGAGGGTCAGGGCGATGAAGAGGGTCGTGGTGAACGGTTCGGGAGGAAAGAGCAGGGTGATCGCTCCCGCGCTCGCCAGGAGCGGGACGACGAAGAGCGCGATCCCCAAGAGCAGGTTCGCCGGGCCCATCCGGTAGATGTCCTCGGGAACGATCTCGAGGCCGGCGACGAACAGCACGAAGACCGTCGCGATGAACTGGATCGAGGTGAACTCCGGACCGAGGCTGCCGAGACCGATGAACGGGCCCACAAGGGTCGGCCCGAGCAGGAGGCCGACCAGGAGCTGGCCGACGAGCGCGGGCTGGCCCAACCGGCTCGCGGCCTCGCCGGCGAGCAGGGAGCCGGCGAGCAGGAGAAACAGGTCGACGATGAACTCGATGAGGGGAGTGACCATGGGGGGTTACCTGCCCGGGACGGCCCCTCGGAGGCTATTCGGCGGGGCGGGTCGTACCGGTACGCAGGATGGCGAACTTGGTGGACTCGATCGGGGGCCAGGTCTCCCGGGGCCGGCGCCGCAGCCGGTTCGCCAACAAGGCCGCGGCCCGGATGAGCATCTCGCTCCCGATCAACCCGAGGAGGCCCGGGAGCCGGTCGGGATCCGCCCGGATCGCCTCCAGTAGCGCGGGGACCACGTAGCGGGCCTGCCAGGTCGAGCTGCGGAGCCGGCGACGCTGCCAGAGCTGAAGGATGTTGCTGTTGACCCGGAAGCGCTGGTGGAAGTAGTCGGTGACCGTCTCGGGGACCCGGTTGAGGATGATCGCCTCGGGCACGTAGACGCTGCTGCCCATCCTCAGGCCGGCGCAGATGCCGACGTAGGTGTCATCGTCCTCGACGTCCCACGGGATCATGATGGCGGGCGCCCGGATCGCGAACGCCTCGCCGGCCTTGGGCATCCGGCGGGAGACCCGATCATGGACCTCCCAGAGGGCCGTCCCGATCCGCCCGGTCCAGCCGGGGCGCGTCGGAACCGGGACCGGATGGGAGCAGGCGAGCTGGATGCGCGGGTTCTGGAAGGTCGCCACCAGCCGTTCGAGCGACTCGGGGAGCGGAACGGTGTCGGCGTTCTCCACCACGATGACCTCCCCCCGGGCCGCCGAGAGCCCTAGGGAAAGGGCGGCGGCCTTTCCGGTCCGTTCCGACTGGATGATCGGCCGCACCCGGGCGTCCCGCCGAGCCATCTCCCGGACGATCGCCTCGGTCCCGTCCGTCGAACCGCTGACGACACAGATGACCTCCTGGAGGGTGAACGACCGTTGGAGGGAGCGAAGGACCGACAGCAGGAACCCTTCAATGTTCTGGGCTTCGTTGTAGGCACAGGCGACCACGCTGACCCTCAGCGGGCGGTCGGTCCCACCGTGGGAGGAGTCGACGACCATGTGCTCGAACCGGACCGTCCCCGTGAGCGCGGCCCGACACTCTCCGTGGGTGATCGGCTCAGCCGGGACCTCCGTCGGCCTCGGTTCCAAGGAGGGAAAGCGACCCCCCTGGAGGATATCGGCGCTCGCGACGGGCATGGGTATTCGATGGTGGGAAGGGGTTAGCCCGGGAGGTCGCTGACCCGTGCGGTAGAATCAGGCAAACGGGTCGACAAAAGCTCCACCCCGGCGCTCCGGGAACCGGGACGCCGGCCCCCCGGGATGGCGCGAATCGGCCCGGGCCGGTGCTGAAGACTCTTGTGATCTCCCATCCCTTTCATCCCACGGGCCCTCCTTCACAACCCGGTGGTGTAACCTTGGTGGAGGTATTTAAATCATGTCCCGAACCCGAACCCCCTATCCACCTCCGAACCGCTAGCTTGAAGTCCCCCCCGACACCATAGGGGAGCGTGGTCCCGCCCGTGTCGATGTCCGTCATCGTGACGGCCCACCAGCGGCCGACCTACCTGAGGGCGGCCGTGGAATCGGCGCTCCACCAGAGCCTCCCCCGCTCGGAGTACGAAGTCCTGGTCACGAAGGACTTCACCGACCCCGATCTGGACCGGTTCTTGGATGCGGCCGGGGTCCGGGTCGTCCCGTACCGGGAGGCTGAACTGGGGCCCATGTATGTCCGCGCCGCGTCGGAGGCCAAGGGGGATGTCCTCCTCTTCTTGGACGACGACGACCTTTTCGAACCCACGAAACTTGCCCAGACCGACCGGATTTTCCGGAACTCACCCGACCTCAGCTACTTCCATCACTGGTACCATCCCATCGACCAGGCCGGGCGACCCCTCGACCCCTCCCTCCACCGGGATCGGGAGCGCCGGCACCGGCTCCAGGTGGGCTCTCTATGGCTGCCCGGGGCCGAGGCGGTGGCCCGGTTGCAGCCGCTGCCCGAGCTTGCCGCCGACTTCTGCGGGAGCTGTACGGTGGTGCGACGGGACCTGATTTCCGATCGCCGGAGCTACTGTGGCGATCCCGAAATGAACGCTCCGGACACCTTCCTCTTCTTTTCCGCGCTCCTCTCCGGCGGCTCCCTGGCGATCGATCCGATGCCGCTCACGCGGTACCGACTCCATCTGGCCAACCACAGCCGGCCCCGGTCACCGGAGGAGAGAGCCCTGTGGCATGAGCGGCTGGACCGAAGCTACCGGCTCATCCTTCGCATGGCGGAGGCGGAAGGCCCACCGGAGCTGGTCCGGGAAGCGGAGGCGCTCCTCCTGCTCCACCGCATCGACCGGGCGCTCGAGGACCCCCGGGTCTCCCGCTCCGAGATTCGGGCCCTGTACCGGGAGGGGCGCCGGCTGATCGGCACCCACCGCTGGAACGCCCGGACCCGGGCCTTCGGGCACCGGGGGCTGCTCGTGCTCCTCTCCCTCTATGCCATTTCGCCCCGGCTCGCGGGGGCGACCCGGAACCGCTGGCGGAACGCGGGCTCAGGCCCTGCCCTGTAGGCTCCCGGTGCGGCTCACGCCGAGAACGACTTCCCGCAGGAGCAGGTCTCCTTGGCGTTGGGGTTGTAGATCTTGAATCCGGACGCATCCAGCCCCATCAGGAAGTCGACTTTGATCCCGTTCAGGAGTTCCGCGCTGGCCCGGTCGACCACCACAGTCACCTGGGCGTCCCGGTAGGCGATCTCATCGCCGCTTTCGACCTGGTCGAAGGTCATCCCATAGGTGAGGCCGGAGCAACCGCCGCCCTGGACGAAGAGCCGGAGGGCGGCCCCCGACTTTCCCTGCTTTTCCATGATCTTCTGGACCTGCTCGCGGGCCGCCGGGGTCACTTCCACGGATACCATTGTCGTGCCTCCTCTAGGAGTAGCCCCAGCCCACCCTCAAAAGGGTTGCGTCGTCGCCGACGTCCGGGAAACTGCCCTATTCGCGGGACGACTGTTGCCGCTCTTCGTTGGCGAGCTGCTCTTCGAACTCCTTGCGGAGGGGTTCGGCACAGGTGCCGCACAAGAACATCGTCTGGCCTTCGTCCATGTCCTCGATGATGGTCCACTCGGTGTCCTTGAACCGGTAGGCGGCAAACGGGGGCGCTCCGACAAAGCTCAGGGTGGTTTCCTGCCCGCAATCCTCGGAACTGCAGACGACCTTGGTTTCGAGAGACGAGCTCTTGGTTCCCTTCGCCGGCTCCTTCTTCGTGGGCGACATGGTACTCGGCGCGGGAGCACCCCGGCAGGTTATGAACCTATCCGTGCCGCGACCCCGAGAGGCCGGCGATCGGCCCGGTTCGGCGGTTCAGGTGACGACCAGGAAGGACCGCATGATCCCATGCCCCTGCCCGCAAAACTCGGTGCACTGGATCAGGTACATCGTCCCCGGAGCCACATCCGGGACCGTGAACGCGATGTGGTTCATCCGGCCCGGGATGGCGTCCAGACGGACCCCGAGGTTCGGGATGTTCAGGGAATGGACCACGTCCGCGGACGTGATGTTCAGTTGGATCGTGGCTCCCGCGGGCGCCCATAAAGCCCCGCCCGAAACCGAACCCAAGCTCCCCGAACCGGAGGGCGGCGAGTACGACGAGTTGAAGCAGCTCCCGTTGCCGTAGCAGAACTCCCAGTACCACTGGTGACCGATGACCTCGACGTACTCTTCCGGATTGGTCGGAAGGGCCCCGAGGTTGTAGTACAGGAAGGAGGAGTAGACGGCAACCCCGGTGATGAGACCGATCACCGCCAAGGTCCAGAGGAGTTCGAGTTTGTTAACCATAGCGCCTCCGGCGGGTCGCGGGGTCCCGGAACCGGTAGATGGCGTAGACCAAGAAGGCGTAGGTGATGAGCGCACCCCCGACCGAGATGCCGGTGAGGACCCAGACTAGGGGCAGGGTTTGCTGAAGGGGGGTCGCCGCCGCCGAATGGGCCCCGATCGTCCCCGCCACGGCGACGGCGGGGGCCACGGCAGCGGCGCTCCACGAGGAAGGCGAGGCGTCCACGAGGCAGCATGGGGAGTCCGGATTCATATCTCTCGCGTATGAACGCTCGGGCCTCGATGACGCTCCCGGTGGTGAGCCTCCTCCGGCCGGACCCGTACGTACGGAGGGGGTTTGAATCCCCCGCGACCTCGCCCCAGACAATGTCGATTCCCGTTCGCGCTCCCCGGAAAGTGACGCCGGCCGTGACCCTGGCGGCGGCGGCGATCGTCGTGGTGGCCCTCCTGGCTCTCGCGGTCCCGGTTTCCTCGTCCAATGACCCCGCGATGGCCGGGGGCGGGTCGGCCGTGACCGCTTCGGGGTCGACCAGCCTTTCGATCTCGGTCTCCAATGCCTTCGCCTTCTCCCCGAATGCGGTCGGGAACCTGGCCCCCAACTCGACGATCTCGGTCACCCTGACCACCCTCGGCTCCCTGGCCCACACGTTCACCCTCGTGAACGCGAGCAACGAGGGCTACAACCTCGCGAGCCTGGCCGGTGGCAACCCGGCCGCCGTGACCGCGGGCCAGCTGAACAGCTTCTTTGCCAAGTATCCGCCGCTCGTCAACGTCCCGTTCCTGACGACCCTGGGGAGCAAGGAGATCAACTTCACCTCCCCCGCCAAGGGCTGGTACGAGTTCATCTGCACCGAGCCGGGCCACTACCAGTCGGGGATGTTCGGATTCTTGGCGTTCGGGATGGATGTGCCCTCGAACCTGTCCGGAGCCACGGTCAACACCGGCCCGGGGCTCCCGGTCTTCATCATCACGGGGACGATCGTCTCGCTCGTTGTCATTGCCGTCGTGCTCGCCTTCGTGGTGGGCCGGCGGCGCCAGGGCGAAGAGATGCCGCCCGAGCGGCTCGGGTACCCGGAGCCCCCCGTGGAGCCATCGCCTCCCCACAGCGGGACCCCCCCCACCGGAAAGTAGTCGAGCTGGGGGCCGGCGAAAGCCTCAAGAAGGGCCCCCCGATGACCTACGTGCCTCGTAGTAGGTTCGGAGCATCGTCGCATGGCTTGGTCCACCCCCAGCAGAGAGCGTCGGGTCCTCAAGGCGGGCCACTCCTCGATCGCCGTGACCCTGCCCAAGCCTTGGGCCGAGGCGATGAACCTCCACCCGGGGGATCTGATCGTCTTCGACCAGAATGACGACGGGACGCTCTACCTCAAACCGGCGCCGACGGCCGGCACCGGAGGGGCCGCCCAGCCCTATCTGGTCCAGGTCCACAGCTTCGAAGCCCCCGGCATCCTCGAGCGGTTGATCGTCGGGGCGTATCGCGTCGGGCACGACGCGATCGAGATCCGGACCGAGGTCGCGTTCACTCCCGAGCGGGTGGAGGAACTCCACGCCGCGGCCCGGGGCCTTCTCGGAGTCTCGGTTGTGGCCCAGGAACCCAACCGGGTCCTGCTGCAGAACTTCATCGACCCGTCGAAGTACGGCCTGCCGCAGCTGGTGCAGCGCATGAAGATGATCCTGGTCGCCTTCTTGGATGAGATCGAGGAGGTCCTCCAGCGGCATGTCCGCTCCCGCCGGCTGACCACCCTCGACGAGGAGGGCAGCAAGGTCCTCGCCCTCCTGGTCCGCCAGCTGTTCCTGGCCAGCCGGGACTGGTCGCTCGCCCGCCGGATCGGTTCCCCGGACCCCCGGCACCTCCTGGAGTGGCGGGTGGTGGTCCACTCGCTCCAGGACCTGGCCCGTCTCTTCCGGGAGGCGGCCGCCCAGCTCAACGAGGGCGCCGGCGGCACCGCGGGCCCCGCCGAGAGCCTGGTGGAGCTGGTCCCCGAGGTGAAGGCGTATCTCAAGGAGGTGATGGACGCCCTGATCCACCCGGAGCTTGAACGGGCGTGCGAGGTCCACCAGGGAAGTATACGATTGGGGGAGGCCGCCCTTCGGGCGACCGACCGGATCAAGGGACCGGCCCGCCGTAACGGCGCCTTTTCGGCCTCGCTCGCCCTCCAGCGGAGCACCCGCTGCCTCTCTCTCCTTTCGGAAGTCGCCATCGATCGGGCCGTTTCGGCGGGGACCGAGTCGATCCTGGCCGACGCGGCGTAAGGTGTTCAAATACTGTGGGTTGGTGTTGTTCGTACGCGTCGAGCCCTCCCGTACGAACGCCATATCCTCCCGGGTCGCCTCGGAAACTGAGGTAGCCGATGTTCGACTCCATCGATGACTGGCTGATTATCGCCGTGGTCGCCGGAGTTCTCTTCTACGGGTCCAGCAAGATCCCCCAGCTCGCCCACAGCCTCGGCCGATCCGTCGGCGAGTTCAAGCGCGGCCGCCTCGAGGTGGACCGTGAGATTCAGGCCGACAAGGCGGCGGCCTCGCCCGGCGCCGCCCCGCCTCCGCACTGATTCCCGCCCGACGGATTTTGCGGCATGCAGGAGAGCCTCCAACGATCGAACACGGTGGTTTGCCCACCCCCGTCCGGCGCCCGGCCCTGATCATGTTCCTATCGAACGATGTCCGACCTCCAGCGGATCCTCTCGGTGCTCGGCGAAGTCCGGTACCGGTTGGTCCGGATCGGGTACGTGCTGGTCCCGATCTTCGCCTTCCTGATCGCCTTCCAATTGGTGCCGTTCACCCTCCGATGGGGGCCCTGGGCGATCCCGTTGGCCTACCCGTGGCCGAACCTCTTCTACAATGTCTCCGCCCAAGTGTTCCGGGGGATGGTGGCCACGATGCTCCCGCCCGGGGTCCAGTTGCTCAACCTCGGCGTCGGGGACTCGGTGATGGTCGAAATGGAGGTCGGGCTGCTGCTGACCCTGATCTTCGGTATGCCGTGGATCGTCCACGAGGTCGGCGCCTTCCTCTCCCCCGCGCTCCGGCGCAACGAACGGCAGTTGGTCCGGCAGATCGGGATTCCGGCCACGATCCTCTTTGCGACCGGGACCCTCATCGGGGCGTTTCTGCTGACGCCGTTCACCTTCCTGATCCTGCTCCGGTACATCGATGCGCTCGGCCTCGCCCAGGTGATGAGCGCCCAGAGCTTCGTGACGTTCGTCCTCCTGTACTCGCTGGGATTCGGGGTGGTCTTCGAGCTTCCGGTCTTCATCTACGCGCTGACCCGGCTTCGGCTGGTGCGGGCGGCCACCTGGCGGAAGCACTGGCGGATCGCGGTGATCGGCTGCCTGGTGTTCGGGATGATCATCACGCCCGACAACTCGGGGATCACGATGCTGCTCATTGCCCTACCCATGATGGGCTTGTACTTCGGCGGCGCGTTCTTTGCCGCGCGATGGGAACGCCGCCAGGACGCGCCGCCCCGGCGCCCCCGGACGGCCCTGTCGGGGTGAGGTGAGCGATGTCGCTGTTCTCCGATATGGATTGGGTCATTCTCCTGGGGGTCGGAGCCCTCGTCCTGTTCGGCGATGGGGGTACCCAGGCCGTGCGAACGCTGGGCCGCTGGTACGGCCGTGCCGTTCGGATGAAGCGCCAGATGCTCGCCGAGGTGGCCGAGGCGGCCGATGTCCCCGTCCCGTTGGCCGGGCAGCCGACCTCGTTGCGTTCGATGCTGCTGGGGGATGAGCCGGCGAGTGCCCCGACGGTGAGGAACATGGCGGTCGCCGTCGCCGGTCCGCTCGGGGGCTTTGCCGGCCGCCAGGCTCCGGCCGCGACCGCCACCGCGGTGACCGAGACCGCACCCGAGGTCCGTGGGATCACCCCGGTCTGGACCGCTTCGATCACCTGGGATGTGGAGCAGTGGGGGCAAACCCGATGAGCGCATTGAATCCCGATCAGGTCGTGACCGTCGCCGAAATTCTCCTCGTCCTCGCCGGTCTCGGCATCATCTGGGCCGTCTACTACGGCAGCGACCGGGCCGAGCTTCCGGGGGAGGCCACGATCCCCGATCCGGCCGAGGCCGACGACACGGTGCCCAACACCGAAGGGAGGACCCTCGTATGAACGGCATCGACTGCCCGACGGGCTGCCCGTTCATCGCCCCCCGGGATGTGGCGCTCGACTTCCCGGTGGGGATGGTCCGCGCGGTGGCCTCCACGCAGGAACCGGGCCCGGGCGAGGTGGACGAGACCAAGCGCAACGTCCTCAAGCTGCTCGCGGTGGCCGGCGTCGTGGCGGCCGGAGCCGGTGGCGCCATCGGCGGGGCGCTCCAGTATGCCCGGCCTCCGGTGGTCGGCCTGTCCAGCTACCCGAAGACCCAGCTCATCGATGTCAACGGTTCGGCCCTCACGGTCGATCGGGTGATGAAGGAGTACAGCCTGACGACCGCCGGGGCGATCTTCATCTTCAACTACCCCCTCCAGAACGAGCCGAACTTCTTCCTGAACCTCAACCCGACGACGCTGCCGGTGCTCGGGGGGATCGGGGGCCCGAACCAGGTCTCCGATCCCACCAAGGCTCAAGGGCCCATCGTCGCCTTCAGCGCGATCTGCCAGCATCTGGGCTGCGTCCCTCCCGCGATCGCCTACTACCCACCGGGCACCTGCCCGGCGTTCACCCCCTCGGGCAAGAACGGTTCGATGAAGTTCTACATCCACTGCTCCTGCCACGGGTCGACCTATGACGTGACGAGCAACGCCAATCCGCTGACGGGGCCGACGCTCTACGCCCTTCCCCAGGTTCTCCTGGAGACCGACGCGGACGGGAACATCTACGCCCACGGCATGGCCAGCCTGGACGGGGTCCCCATCAACGGCCACATCCACAACCTGCAGGGCGGCTACGGGGTCGGGAACTCCCAGCAGCTCTACAAGGACACCCCGACGATCCTCTGTCCTTAGGAGCCTCAACGTGTCGTTCGCTCGCTGGTACAATCGGAATCTGAACCGGATCTGGACCTTCGTCGAGGACCGGACCGGGATGAAAAAGTGGGCCCTCCGGCCCCAGCCTGAGTTCACCTTCAAGCCGTCGTACTGGACCGGGGCGTTCGTCGCGACCGCCTTCCTCTACCAGGTGGTCTCGGGGGCGCTCCTGCTGCTCTACTACGAGCCGAGCGTCAACCCCACCCTGACGGCCTGCGGCCAGGCGGTGGGGACCCTCTCGGTCTCCCCGGCCGCCTGGTGCAGCACCTACTACATCATCAATTCGGTCCCGATGGGGTCCCTGCTCCTTTCGAGCCATCTCTACGGCGCCTACGCGATGATTTTCCTCATGCTGGTGCACTTCTACCGCGGGTACTACATGGGGGCGTACAAGAAGCCCCGGGAGTTCTCCTGGATGGTCGGCACCCTCCTCATGCTGGCGACGCTGGGCATGGGCTTCACCGGGTACCTCCTGCCCTACACCGCCTTGAGCTATGGGGCGACCGATGTGGGCATTGTCCTCGCCGTGCGCACCCCCTACCTGGGCAACCTCATCGCCCCCTTCCTGTTAGGGAACGGGACCCCCCAGTCGTTGCTGTCGCGGATGTTCACCGCGCATGTCCTGCTGATTCCGGTCGCCCTGGGGGCGCTCCTCTACGCCCACATCGCGCTCTTCGAGTCGCACGGGATCGCTCCCCCGGCCTCCTCCGACCCCTCCCAACGACGTCGATTCACGGAGAAGGAGGACAAGAAGCACGTCCCCTTCATGCCCCACATCTTCTTCTACATGACCAAGTGGGCGCTCCTGTACATCGGGGTCTTGATCGGGATCGCCGCGCTCTGGCCGTGGAGCCTGCCCACCTACTACGGCAACACGGCCGCGGTCCAGCCGGTGATCGTCCCCGACTGGTACTTCCTGTGGTTGTTCAAGATGCTCGACTTCGTGAACGGCTCCACCCCGATGCCGGCGCCGGACGCGATGGCGATCGGGGCGGTGATCGCGGTCTTCATCCTGTTCCTGCCGTTCCTCGACCGGTCGCCCCGCACCCACCCGAGGGATCGGCCGTTCTTCATCTTCATCGGCACCTCGCTGCTCGAGTTCTTCATCCTGCTCTCCGTCTGGGGCGGGATGGAGCCCTCGATCCAGATCCAGCTGTTCACCTACACCAACGGCCTCGTCCCGATCATCTGGAGGCTCGGGCCGATCTTTGTCGTCAATGCCTTGGCGATCGGCCTTTTCCACCGGCGCTATATGCGGAGCTATCGGCAACGGCTCGAGCGACGCATCCCGTCGTACCCCGGGGTCTACGCCCCGTTGGGGTCCGACCGGGAGGGGACGGCCGGCCGCCGGAGCACCCCGGCGGTCGCCGCGGCCCCGTCAATGGGTTCTCCCAGTTCCCCCGGGGTGGGCTATGGCAAGTAGCTCCGTCGCGCCGGCCGAGACCCCCCACTGGAAGACCGGGGTCCTCTGGCTGATCCTCGGGGGCTTTCTCGTCGCGGGAACGGTGGGTGCCGCCTTCTTCGTCTACGGCCTGCTGACCCTATTGGCGGGCGGCTGGGTCGTGCTCTACGTCCCGATCCTCCTCGCCGGCCTGGCCGCCGCGCTCCTCTCCCTCCTTTTTATGGCGGGCATCCTCTACCGCATCGATCGCTACCGCGGAACCCTGACGCGCGAGGTGAAGTTCTTTGAGTGACCCCCTGGATGCTCTCTCCCCGGCCGAGTTCGCCCGGATCCAGAATCGCGCGCTCCGCGTCTACGGAGCGACGGTCGGACTGGTGCTGGTCGGGATCGCGGTGCTCGCCACCTACGCCATCACCATCGGGATGGGGTTCACGGGGCCCGGCCTCGGCACCCCCGGGGGCCAACAGTCGTTCGGGCTCGCCGTCTCGCTCCTGATGATGTTCGGGGCGGTGCTCTTCCATGTCATCGACCGGCTGTACCGGACCTGGCCCCTCGGCCGGCACGTCACGCCGACCGCGCCGCGCCCGCTCAGCGTCGAGAGCCAGATCCTGCTCGTCAAGGTGATCGTCGTGGTGGCGGCGGCCGCGGGGATCGGCTGGATCCTGGCCGGCCTTTTGATGTGAATCGGGAGAACCAAAGATGACCAACACCGGAGTTCCGTTCCTGTCGGCCTACACCGAAGTCGCGCTGATCGCGGGCCTCGCCGGGTTCATCCTCTGGGCGCTCTTCTACCACGGGGAGTGGGTCGTCTCGACGATCAAGAAGTACCTCTTCACGACCGATCACCGGCGCATCGGCTGGATGTACATCGTCACGGCGATCATCTTCTTCTTCATCGGTGGGATTTACGCCATGCTGATCCGGACCGACCTGGGGTTCATCCAGGGGCTCGGTCTCGACGCCCAGACGACCCTCGGGGTCACGCCGCAGGTCTACTCGACCCTCTTCACCATCCACGGCGTGCTGATGATCTTCATGTTCATCATGCCGGCCCTGGCGGGCTTCGGGAACTTCCTCGTCCCGTCGATGATCGGGGCGCGGGAGATGGCGCTTCCCCGGATCAATGCGATCGCCTACTGGATGCTGTGGCCCGCGGGCATCCTCATCATCCTCTCCAACGCCAACGCGGGCTGGACCGGCTATGTCCCCCTCTCGGTGCTCGCCCCGGGGAACGGGATCGACCTCTGGATCCTCGGCCTCCACATCCTGACCATCTCGAGCATCCTCGGGTCGGTCAATTTCATCGTCACGATCCTCAAGCACCGCGCGAAGGGCGTCGAGTACTGGAACATGCCCCTGTTCGTCTGGACCATCCTGGTCAACTCGGTCCTGATCATTTTCGCGATGCCGTCGCTGTCGATCGCGCTCACGTTCGTGCTCTCCGACCGGAACTTCGGGACCTCGATCCTGGCGTCCATCAACGGCACGCCGCTCGGCGGGGCCCTGCTCTACCAGAACCTGTTCTGGTTCTTCGCGCACCCGGAGGTCTACATCATGGTCCTGCCGGCCTTCGGGATCATCTCGACGATCATCCCGAAGCTCGCGCGCAAGGACATCTTCGGCTACGCCGCGATGGCGATCGCCATCGGGGTCTTCGCGGTCCTCAGCTTTGCCGTCTGGGAGCACCACATGTTCGTGACCGGGATCAACGAGAACATCCGGTTCGTCTTCATGCTCACCACGATGGCGATCGCCGTGCCGTCGGCCGTCAAGACGTTCAACTGGGTCGCCACCCTCTGGGGCGGGCGGATCTGGATGGCGGTACCGATGTGGTTCTGCGTCGCGTTCATCACCGGCTTCGTGATCGGAGGGCTCTCGGGCCTCTACCTCGCGAGCATCCCGGTCGACTACCTCTACCACGGGACCTACTTCGTGGTCGCCCACTTCCACTACATCCTGCTCGGCGGGACGTTGATGGCGATCTTCGCCGGGATCTACTTCTACTTCCCGGTGCTCACCCGCCGATGGTACAGCCAGCGGCTCGGCCAGGTCCACTTCCTCCTCACGTACGTCGGGGTGAACGTCCTGCTCTTCCCGATGTTCCTGCTCGGCGCCGAGGGGATGCCGCGGCGGGTGTACACCTACCTGTGGGTCGGTAACTTCCAGGCGCTCAACTTCCTCTCGACGCTCGGGGCGTACATCTTCGCGATCGGCCAGCTGGTCTTTGTGTACAACATGGTCTACAGCTACTTCGCCGGCGCGCCGGTGCAGACCGACGACCCGTGGGGGGAACCGCTGCCGAGCCAGATGACCGGCCAGGCCCCGCTCCCGTCCCCGGTCCCCGTCCCCGGCCCGACCCCGACCGTCTCGGCCCAGGCCGAAGTCCCCGGGTGAACGGAGGCATGGAGCGGGCATGCGCGGTCACGATTGGTTCCGCTATTCGGTCCTCGCCGCCCTGATCCTCACCTACACGACGATCCTGCTCGGCGGGAACGTGGCCGCGTCGAACTCGGGCCTGGCCTGCCCCAACTGGCCGACCTGCTTTGCCAACGGGAGCCTGTTCCCCACGCTGACCGGCGGCGTGGTCATCGAGTGGAGCCACCGGCTCTCGGCCTTCGTGCTGGGGATGAGTGTCGCGATCTTCACCGCCCTGGCCCTGGTCTACGAGCGCAACCGGCCGGCGCTCCTCAAGATCAGCGTCGTGTCGGCGGTGCTGGTCCTCGCCCAGGCGTTCCTCGGGGGCCTGGTGGTCGACTCCAACCTCGCGGTCCTGGTGGTGATCGCGCACCTGGGCATGGCGACGATCCTGTTCGGCCTGATCCTCACGCTGGCGATCCTCGCCAACCTGAGCCACGTGCCGCCCCGATGGCGGGCGTGGATCCGGCGGGCGGCCGAGCCCGATTCTCCCCGGCTCCCCCGGCCGCCTGCCGAGCCGGTGGCTCGCCCGAAGCCGGAGCGGGGGTCGGCCGACCTGCCCCGCGGAAGCTAAGGCCCATCGCTGCCCGACCTGGCTATGGCAACCTTCCCTCCCCCGGCCGGCTCGGTGGTCCGCGACGGGCCGGGTTCCTGGAGGGCGTATCTGGGCCTGACCAAGCCCGGGATCACGTTGCTGATTGTCTTGGTGGCGGTGGCCGGCTACTTTGTCGCGCTGCCGTCCCGGATCAACGCGGTGACCCTCGCCTGGCTGATCGTCACGGGGGCCGCCGCCTCCGGGGGCGCCGCGGTGCTCAATCACTACTTCGACCGGGACCTCGACCGGCGGATGCACCGGACCCGGCACCGACCGCTCGCGGAGGAGGCCCAGGCTCCGGCCCGGGGCGTCGCCCTGGCCGGGGGGCTCCTGCTCGGCGGGGGAATCGTGGGGGCCAGTCTCGCCATCAACTCGCTGACCGGGCTTTCGATCCTGCTGGGGGGGGTGACGTATGTGGTGGTCTACACGATCTGGCTCAAGCGGCGGTCGAGTTGGAACATCGTCATCGGCGGGTTTGCCGGCAGCGCCCCGGTCCTGGCCGGGAGCGCGGCGGCCGTCGGCCACTGGACCGGCGGCGCCCTCGCCTTGGCGCTGCTGGTCTTCCTCTGGACCCCCCCGCACTTCTGGAGCCTGGCCGTCCTGCTGCGGGAGGATTACGCCCGGGCCCGCCTGCCGATGCTCCCCCGGATGGAGGATCTGCGCTACTCCGGCCGGGTGATCGTGGTCTCGGCGGCCCTGTTGGTGCCGGCGGCGCTGCTGATCGGGTTCACCGGCGCCCTGACGGTGCCGATCCTCCTGGTGCTCCTGATCGTCGGGGCGGTCTTCGTCGTCCTCACCTGGCCGCTCCTCCGGCAGGTGACCCCGGCGACCGCCCGACGCGGATTCATCTATTCGGGGCCGTACCTTCTGCTGGTGGTCGCCGCCTGCCTGGTGAACTTCGCCTTGGTGAGCCTCGGCGTCGCGCGGTTCTGGTAGAGGCCGAAGCCCCTGTGGGCCCGCCGGATACCGCTAGGTTATGTCGCGCCGGGGGCTCTAGCGCATCGATGGCACCCCACGATCGTTCCGAGACCCCTCCCGTCCTGGTTCGGGAGGCGGAGAGCGTCCTCAGAAAGCTCGGATTCAGCCGGGCGGCTCCCGACCGCCGGCGGCGCCGGGTGGAACCGGCCTTCTGGGTGGCCGAGGCCCACACCCCGACGAGGGTGCGACCGGTCTTCGTCACCCCGGCCGAGGGCGCCCCGACCGACGCCGGACTGGAAGCCTGGATCACCCACGTGCGCGGCCTCCGCCCCTCGCTACCGGAGGGGATCCTGGTCGTCCCTTCCGACCGGCTCGCCGAGACGGCGATCGCCCGGCTGGTCGAGTCCGGTGAGGCCCCCCATCCGGGGGCGCCGCCGATCCTCGTGGTGCCCGAGATACCGAAGGGCTCGGGCACGCCCCACTGGTATTTGCGCACGGTCCCCCGGGCGGAGGTCCTCCGCGTCGCCACGGGAGTCGTGGTCGGCCTCTTCCGGCGGGCGATGGCCTCCGAGGAGAGCCACCCGGTCGACTTTGAGGAGATGCTGGGCCACCTGCGCCGACGCTTCGCGATCGACGTTCCCCGTTCCCTGGGGGTTTCGAACGACGAGGAAGCCCTGTTCCTGCTCTACCAGATGGCGCTTCGGGACTCCTGGGCCCCGAACGACGGCGGCGCCAACCTGCACCTGCTGGTCCTCAAGGCGACCGGGCCGGCGGCCCGGCTCCCCTGGTTCGCGGCGTAAACTCCCCGTACCGACCGAGCCGTTATAGCGGGCGGAGCCTTGGGGGGAGGATGTCCGGCTACCGAACCCCCTACACCCCGACTCCGGGCGGAGCCACGCCCCCGGCCGAGATGACCCCCGAGGAGGGCCGCGCCGAGCTCTGGGCGTTCTTCTGGTTCTCGATCCTGGGGACGGCGATCATCGGGGTCGCCGGCACGGTGGCCTACTTCCTCATCCATCCGTAAGGGCCCGCCAGAGAGCAACCTTATCTTCGGAGCGACCGTCCGCCGCATTCGCCGGTGGCAACGGGGCCGTGGGGTAGCTTGGACCATCCTTCTTGCTTGGGGTGCAAGAGACTCCGATTCAAATTCGGACGGCCCCACCGGTCATCCCGCCGCGCTCCCCGCGCGCTAAAAGGACCGGCGGCCGGGGCGTTCGCTTCATCTGTCGTCGCGCCCTGAAGCGGCGATGGGCCGTCAGTTTGCCGCGGAGCGCCGTTCCGATCGTTACTACCGGGCCGCCCAACGGGAGGGCCTGAGGTCCCGGGCCGCCTTCAAGCTCGACCATCTCGCCGACCGCTACCCGATCCTGCGGCCGGGCGATCGGGTGCTCGAGTTCGGCTCGGCTCCGGGCGGCTGGAGTTTGATCGCCCGGCGCTACGTCGGCGAGCGGGGATCGGTCGTCGCGGTCGATCCGCGGCCGATGGACCCGATCCCGGGCGTGACCCATCTGAGGATGCGGATTGAGTCGCCGGCGCTGCGGGAGCGGCTGAAGGGCGAACGGTTCCGGACCGTCCTCTCCGACATGTCGCCCCGCATCAGCGGAGCGTATGCCACCGATCATGCCCGGAGCGTCGACCTGGTCCGGGCGGCCGGGGCCTGGGCGGTCGAACTCCTGGTTCCGGGCGGATCGTTCGTCGCCAAGGTGTTCGACGGCGACCTTCTCCCGCTCGCCGAGACGGAGCTCGCCCCGCACTTCGTGCGCTGGCACCGGACGAAACCCCCGGCCTCCCGGGAAGCCTCCTCCGAGATGTATGTTCTGGGCCTGGGCTTCCGGGGCCGGCCGGCCCCGGCCGGACCGGGCGACCCTGTCGGACCGGCCGACCCTGTCCGGCCGTCTCCTCCCCCGCCGGGCACGCGATATATAGACCGAACGATTGACCCCGACTCCCTCCTTTGAAGGTCGTTTTCCAGTGATTCGATTCGGTCCGGCCGGTATTCCCCTCTCCTGCAAGGGGCGCACGTTGCGCGACGGCATCGCCGATGTGCACCTCCTGGGCCTCTCGGCCCTGGAGATCCAGTTCATCAAGGTCAATCCGACCGTGCGGCCGGCGTTCGCCGAGGAGGTGGGCAAGACCCCGCGCGATCTATTGCAGCAGCTGGTCGTCCAAGTCGACTCCCCCGGGGCCAAGGACAGCCACCCCCGGCCGTTCTCCTTGGACACCCCCATCCAGAAGCGGGATCTCCTGACCACCCTGAGCTGGAGCCTCGCGAAGGAGCACGCCGACCTGGCCACGACCCGGGACATCGCCCGCGCCCTGGACGTCGAGCTCACCCTCCACGCCCCCTACTATGTCGACTTCTTCGGAAGCCCTCAGGCAAGGGAACGGTCGATCCGGCAGGTCCAGTGGTCGGCCGTCCTCGCCGCGGGTCTGGGCGCCCGGCTCGTCGTCACCCACCTGGGCTTCTACGGCCCCGGGCCCCGGACCGACAGCGCCGAACGGATCACCGAGGTGATCGGCGGGCTCTCGAAGTGGGTGCAGCAGTACAGCCATGGCGCGGTCCAGCTCGCGGTGGAGCCGAGCGGGCATCCCGACGTCTTCGGGTCCCGGGAGGAGATCCTCGAGATGACCCGGACGGTGAAGGGATTGGTCCCGGTGCTCAACCTGCCCCACCTCGCCGCACGGGAGCGGCTCAAGCTCGAGACGGCCGCCGAGTACGAGCCGCTGGTGGCGGCCTTCCGGGCGGCCTGCCCCGGCCGGCTCTACACCCACTTCTCCGGCCTTGAGCAGTACGGGCCGGGCGAGTTCCGGCTGACGCCGATCAAGCGGGGCTCGATCCGGTTCGACCCCTTCGCCGAGTTCCTCGCGGGGCGGGAGTTTGACCT
Source organism: Thermoplasmata archaeon (assembly GCA_021791335.1). Taxonomy (GTDB): domain Archaea; phylum Thermoplasmatota; class Thermoplasmata; order Lutacidiplasmatales; family UBA184; genus Lutacidiplasma. Next base: position 60,690 of record JAJYWS010000027.1, on the reverse strand, counting down.
CACGGTGGTGTCGAGCTCGCCGTTGCTCGAGCACGACGCGATGTACATGAAACTCCTCTACGAGCGGGCGCTCACTCGCCGGTGGGCCCGGAAACCGGTGCCGCCCTCCCCGCCCTCCCGGCCGGCGACGGCGTCTTCGTCGAAGCCCTCAACGCCCTCGAAACCCCCGAAGACGGCCCCGCCGCCGCGGACCAAACCCAAGCCGTCGGCGCGCCCGAAAGCGCCAAAGGGCCGCTCCGCCTCCCCGAAAGCGGGGGTCCGTCGTGCGGCGTCCACCCGTCGTTAGTCCCGTCCGCTTCGGCCGGGCCGCCCGGTACATCGGCGACCGGGTGACCGAAGCGGTCGATCGGATCGATGCCGCCGCGATCGTCCGCACGACCGAATTGCTGCTGCGCGCCCCGGCGATCTTCATCTACGGCGCCGGCCGCAGCGGGATCATCGGACGCGCCTTCGCCATGCGGCTCGTCCAGATCGGGCTCCAGGCGTACGTGATCGGCGAGAGCGTGACCCCCATCGTCCGGCGGGGCGACGCGGTCTTCATCCTCTCCGGCCGGGGCGAAAGCTACTCCAGCATCCAGGTCGCCAACATCGTCCGCCGGGAGGGCGCCGAACTGGTCGTCCTGACCGGGCGGGCGACGTCCAAGCTCGCCCACACCGCGACCGTGCTCCTCGAGCTCGCCCTTGAGGAGACCCCCGATCGGCCGGAGTTCGCGCCGCTCGGGACCCTCTTCGAGTCGGCCAGCCTGAGGCTGACCGACGCCCTCATCGCCGAACTGATGGCGCGCCGGGGCGAAACGGAGGAGTCGATGCGTCGGCGCCACGCCATCCTGGTCTGAGGCCGGGCCGATCAGTAGATCGGGGTGCAGGTCATCGCCCCCAGCGGCGCCAGGTAGTCGGTCTCGACCGCGAAGGCGCAGACGGTCGCGTTCTGCGAGTCGGCCAAGGCCGTCGGCAGGGGCCAGGACTGGGTCGTGGTGGGACGGCTCCCGGGGGCGACGATGACCGCGAGGGTGCCGAGGAGGTCGACCGGCCCGAGGACGGTCCGGGTCTCGATGAGGTTCAGGAGCGCCGGCGCGAGCCTCGGCAGATCGACCACCGGCGACGCCACGTCGACGAGCGCTCCCTTTCCGAGCGGGATCCGGGCGAGGTTCGTGGCGCCGCCCTCCTCGAAGCCGAGGACCTGCCCACCCTGCTGTTCGACCCGGGTGGTGTTCAGGAGCCCCTCGGAGAGCCCGTACGGGTAGTCGACGTCGAGTCCCGTCGCGATCGGGCTCGGCGTCGCGAGGAGCGTCGCCCCCGGGGCGAGATCGGTGGCATTGAGGAACTGCCCCTCACCGCCGGGCACCGGCTGCGCCTGGGCCGGCGGCTCGAGCGGGTCGATGGGCTCGCCGGTATAGGCCCCGATCGGGGCGCCGATCCAGACGACGACGCCGCCGGCCCGGATCCAGGGCAGCAGGAGGTTCCGGTTCGCGGAATAGACCGGGGCCGGCAGGACACCGGACGCCAGCACGAGGATCGATCCGGCCCGGGGGGGTTGGAGGAGCAGGTCGGCGAGCGCCGAAGCCCCCAACCGATCGATCGAGATCGGCCGGTGCCGGGCCGAGGCCACGCTCAGGAGGTGTTGCGGAAGCCCGTACCAGTTCGCCATCGTGGAGTTCTCGACGGGGTACCGGGCGTCGAAGTAGTAGTCGATCGTCGGCACCGCCGCCGCTCCCGGGAAGCCGAGGCCCGTCAGTTGGAGGTGAGCGGCGAAGTTGCTGGAGATGGTGGTCACGGCCTTCACGGTAAGCCCGGGGGCGAGCCCCAGCGACTGCTCGACCTCGATCGACGGGGCGAACGGCGCGGAGGTGGCGAGCACCTGGCCCACCAGCACGAGGACGACCAGAACCAGGACGGCGAGCTCCACGCGCCGGACCCAGCGGGGGCCGGTCATGAGGCGCCTCCGGCCCACGTCAATCCCCGGACCGCGCGGACGCCGACGTACGCGAGCGCCCCGGCCCCGACGACCGAGCAGATCGGGGCGACGAGCGCCGCGATCGGGGCCCACGCCGCCAGGTTCTGCGTGAAGGCGCCCCAGGAGAGGTAGGGGGTGAAGACCGCCATCGGCTCGAGCCAGTAGAGCGGGCCGCCGAGGCCGAAGAGGAGAAACCCGAGGCCGGCCAAGGTCACGGTGACGAGGGGCCAGCGGTAGTGGACGGTCACCGCGGCGGTGATCGCGATCCACGGCAATACCCAGAGCAGGTACTGGGGCTCCACGACGTTCCGGGTGAGCAGCGGCGCGAGCGCCGTCAGCGTCGCTGCGCCGAACGTGCGGAGCGGATCCCACCCGACCCTCGGCCGCCGTCGCAGGTAGACGAGGGCGACGGCGACGGCGAGCCCGACCGCGACCGCCTCCATCCCCGCCGTGATCGGCGCGGTGGTCCAGAAGAGCCACCAGTGGATCGGAGTGAGATGGGGCAGCTGGACCCAGGACCAGAGCCCGAAGCCGCCGTGGTTCTGCCCGACGGTGGGTCCGGTGGCGAACGACGCGAGGTAGCTTTGGGCGGTGGACAGCGGAAGGAAGAGCCCGGCGAGCACCGCCGACGTCCCGACCAGGGCCGTGGCCACCGGTAGTGCACGAGCGGCGGGCCGAAGACCCCCGCGGCGCCACAGGATCGCGAGGACGAGGGGGAGGAAGAACAGGGGGAACAGCTTGATCGCCGTGCCGAGGCCCAGGGCGGCTCCGCTCGACAGGCCCCGCCCGTGCATCGCGAGGTACACCGCCGCCAGCACCAGGAAGACGGGCAGGATGTCAAACTCCCCCGGGACGGCGCTCAGGAACAACCCCAGGGGGTTCCAGAACAGCGCGACGAGCGCCCAGCGGGCCCGGCGCTCGTCGGCGCACTCCCGCACCATCAGGTAGGCGAGCCCCGCGGTCCCGAGGTCCAGCAGGAAGAGGGGCAGCTTCTCCACGAGGGCAAACGTCGGGGTGGCGAGGCTCCCGGTCCACTGGAGGGAGGAGGTCGCATAGAACCGGAGGAGTCCGGGGTCGACCCCCACCAGGACCGGCGATCCGAGGAAGCCGCCGGCGACCCGGCCCGCTAGGGCCAGCAGGTCGACGAACCCCGGGGGATAGACGAGGAGATAGGTGTACGGTCCGCCGCCGAGGCCCAGGGAGGTCGCGGACTCGGCGTACGTGGCGAGATCGCCCCCGCCGGTCCACGGGGCGAGGAGGACCCGGATCGCGAGCCCGGCGGCGATGACGGTGATCCAGAACCGCCGCCGAGGGGTCCGGGTGACCCAGCGATCGAGTCGGTCCAAGCCGGGCACCCGGGGGTTCCAGCCGCTTGCGGCCACGGCCGAGCGGGCCGACCGCCGTTCGTCGGAGCCCTCCTGCGGCACGGCCCACCCATCCAGAGCGAGGGCCATATAGGTGTGCCACCGCTGACCGGGCAGACCCCCCGGCGGCCGCCGGGCGGGGCCGGAAGGACGGGATCGGTGGAGGGGCGAACCGAACCCGGTGCCGTTGCGGAGCCCGCCCGTCCCAGCCCGACGGAGTTCCTCGCCCGCGGAGGCCGGTTCCTTCGGAGGCTCGCGACGGCGCCCGAGCACCGCCGGCTCCGGTGGATCCTGTGGACCGGCCTGGTGGTCCGGCTGCTGCTCGCCGTGACCACGGCCTGGCCCAACGACACGGCGGGCGCCATCCAGGCCGCCCAGAGCGTCCTCAGGTTCGGCAATCCGTACATCCTGGGCTGGGGGGAACCCCCGCTGGTCCCGTTCCTCGCGGCCCCCACCGTGGCCCTCGCCGAGGCCCTGTTCGGGGCCGCGAGCCTCCTGCCGGTGGTCCCCCAGCTCGCCCCCCTTGCGACGGTCACGGGGTTTTCCTTCCTGGTCTCCCCGTCGCCGGCCGCGCTGTTGGCCTGGAAGGCTCCGCTCATCCTCTCCGACTTCCTGGTCGGGCTGCTTTTGTACCACCTCGCCGGTCTGCTGGCCCCGTCGACCCCCGACCGGCGGACGCTGGTGGTCGCCCTCTGGATCCTCAACCCGCTCGTGATCTGGGCGTCGGTGGTGGACGGCGAGGTGGACAGTGTCGTCGCGCTCTTCCTGCTCCTGCTGTTCCTGGCGCTGATCTACCGCTGGTGGACCGTGGCCGGCCTGGCGATCGCCCTCGGCACCTTCACGAAGGGGTACCCGTTCATCTTCCTCCCGGCGGCGCTGATAGTCGCCGTCGGTCCCGCGCTCGCCCGGATCGAGCCCTGGGCCGTGGCCCGACGGGCGCTCTTGAGGCTCGCGGCGGGCATCGTGCCGGTCCTGCTGGTCTTCCTCGTCCTGACGTCGGAGGTCATCCAGGCCCTGACCTCCGACTTCTTCTCGACCGCGTACGGCGGGGCGAGCTTCACCACCATCTTCAATCCCTCCTCCCCCACCGGGGGCTGGTACGGCCTCGTGGTCGGCTCCCCCTGGGCCCCGGTCGTGCTGATGACCGTGCTGCGGAGCCTGGCGGCGATCGGGGTCGTGGCGGGCGCGGCCGGCCTCGCCCGGATCTATGCCCGGCGTTCGTCGACGCCCCGGGAGCTCCTCCGGAGCATCTGGGGGGTCCTGCTGCTGACGGCCGCCTCGGTCCTGTTGGCGGATCCGACCCCCCAGCCGGAACGGTTGCTCGGGGTCCTCTCGCTGCTCCCTCTCGGGGCGGTGCTGGTGGACCGGCGGCGCTGGATCGCCCTGACGGCCGCCCTGACCACCTCGGGCCTGACGATCTACGCCGCCTTCGTGACGCCGCTGGGGGTCTTCTTCCCGACATTCACCCGGCTCGGACCCTCCGCGACCCAACAGATGATCGGCTGGGTGACGGCCTATGCGGCCGTGCCGCTCCTCCGCGGATCGCTCTGGTATGTCGCCGGCCTCCTGGGAGGGGCGACCTTGCTGGCCGCCTGGGCTTTCACCCTCCGGGAACTCTACCGGTCCTCCCGGGACCGCCGGGCCGGCGCGGCCCCGCCCTGAAATCCGGCACCGGCAGGGCCGGGGTCGATGGACCCCCCTGCTAGGAAGGGAACGGCGGCCGACATCCCAAGGCCGGGGACTCTGGGCCCCGGGAACGAAGCCGTCCGGAGTCGGCCCCCACATGTCAGGATGGGGACTTCCCGATCGGGGAGGTCGGGGGCCCGGGGGACTCCCGGCTTCGGGGGTCGGCCCCCGACGCTCTGGGGCATTCATCGGGCGGCAATCTTTATTCGGAGAGTCACCTCCGGGCGTCGTGGCGCGCCGCACAGCCCCGCATCAGGAGACCCTCATCCCGGTGCCGACCCGCTTCTTCGTGACGAGCGGGAAGGGCATCAACAAGAACAGCGAACTCAACGCCTTCGATCTCGCCCTGCTGCAGGCCGGGATCGGCGAGCAGAACCTGGTGAGCGTCTCCTCCGTGCTTCCCATCGGCATCCGGCAGGTCGACCGGACGACGATCGCTCGCGGGGCGATCACCCACTGCGTCCTCTCCCGGCACAGCGGCGGCGAGGGGGAGGTCATCAGCGCCGGCATCGCCTACGGGTTCCGGACCGACGGCCAGGGCGGCTACGTGGCCGAAGGCCACCTCCACGGGACCCAGAAGTCGCTCAAGGAGTTCCTCAAGTGGCGGATGGAGGAGATCGCCCATTTCCGGGGCGTCGAGCTCCGCCGGATCCACTACCGCACCGAGGAGCTCTCGATCCCGATGGATCACTACGGGGTCTGTATCGCCTCGTGCGTCTTCCTTCCCTGAGCCGCGGGCCTGTTAGAGCAGCTTGCGGAAGAGCAGTTTGTCCTCGAGGGTACCCTCGATGACCAGCCGCCGGGTCACCAACGCCTTCATCGGTCCGAGCTGCTTGGTGAGGAGCGCCTCCAAGGTCTTCGGATCGGTCCGCAGCGTCAGGTCGGGCGACGGCGCGGCTTCGGCCCTCAATCCGGTCAACCGGCCGGCGCGCAGGTCGACCGAGTAGGCCGAGCCGTCGCTCAGGGCGACCGTCACGGTCCGTTCCAGGCCGGCCAGCTCCTCGGCCACCCTTGGGGTGGCGGCCGCATGCCGGTTGAACCGGTCGACCAGTTCGGACAGCTGATCGGCGAGCGTCATGGAGGGAAGTCGTCCAGGGTCGTCCGGCCCCGGGCTCCCAAAACCCTTGCGGTGGTCGTCCAGCTGGCCCGAAGCCAGGGCGGCCAGGGCGCCCCCGGCCGCAGGCACGCCCGGACGACCGCTTCCGTCTTGGGGTCGGACGGGTACCCGCTCGCGGGACCGGCCCCCAGCCCGGCCAGGATCCGGGCGACCGAGCGGTCCCGACGGACCTTGGCGACGATCGACGCCGCTCCGACCACGGGGAAGGTCCGGTCGGCCCGGTGGTGGGCCGAAATCGGCATGCCGTCCGGCGCGCCCGCCCGCAGCCGGGCGGCGAACCGCTCCGCATCGACGTCGCAGGCGTCCGCGATGATCTCGGTGTCGTCCCATCCCCGGATCAGGTGGAGGAACTCCCGGATCTCGAGGTCGTTGAGCCCGTGGCGCCGGACCCACTGGTCGATCACCCGCGGCGGCACCGACCGGGTGCGGATCTCTCCGCACCGGGCGAGCTCCGATGCGAGATGGCTGCGACGGGCCGGCGTCAGGAGCTTCGAGTCACGGACCCCGAGTTCGGTCAGACGTCCGAGGTCCTTCCTCGGCAGCCGGAAGGCGCCGAGGACCATCGGGCCCATCCAGCTGCCCCGTCCGGCCTCGTCCAGGCCCCCGATCCAACGGCTCGGCACCCGAACCCCCGGGCCGGAAGGGACCATACTGATTTAGGAGTGCGGGGCCTCGGCCGGCCATGGCGCTCGATGGATTGACCGTTCCCATGCTGACGGCGTTCCACGAGGAGGGCGGAGTGGACACCTCCCGGAATGCCCGGTTTGCCCGCGGCCTGTGCGATGCCCGGGTCGACCACGTCTTCCTGCTCGGTTCGATGGGCGAGTTCGCCTCGATCGACCCCGAGGAACGGGGAGGGCTGCTGGAGTCGGTCATCGAGAGCCTGACCTGGGGCGTTGACGCCTGGGTCGGCTGCGGGGCGCCGTCGACCCGCCAGGCTTTGCGGCTCGCGGAGGAGGCCGAATCGGCGGGGGCCGCCGCGATCGTGGCGGTGCCCCCCTACTACCTCCATCCGACCCTGGAGGCGGTGGCGCGGTATTACCGGGCGTTGCACTCGGCGGTCCGTCTTCCGCTCCTGGCCTACAACATCCCGTCGCTCGTGGGCTATGCCCTCCCCCCGGCCCTGGTCCACCGCCTGGGCGAGGAGGGGGTGCTCGCCGGGGCCAAGAACACCGCCGGGGCCTGGTCGAGCGTCGCCGACTATCTTCACGGGGCGCCCCCGGGCTTCGTCGTGCTTCCGGGGGACGATGTCCTGGCGCTCGAGTCGATCACCCACGGGGCGCCGGGCGCGATCATGGGGCTCGCCAATATCGTACCGAAGCTCGCCGTCCAGCTGGTGAAGCGGGCCCGGTCGGCGGACCCCCAGTCGGCGACCCCGCTCCACGAACTCATCGTGCGGCTCGCCGCCGTCGCCTCCGACGGGCCCTTTCCGTCGACCGCCAAGTTCCTGGCCCAGGAACTGAGGAACGCTCCGGTCGGCTACTCCGCCCCCTACGATCCGTTGAGCCCGGAGGAGGAAGCCCGGGTCCGAGCCGCCCTCGAGCCGCTCCGGGCCGACCTGGGCCCGTACCTCTAGGAAGGTCATCATGCGAGCCCTCGTCGTCCGTCCCCCGGCGCCGTCGGCGCATCTCGCCGACCTTCCGGTCCCCACCCTGGGCCCCGGGGAGGTTCGGGTCCGGGTCCTCGAGTGCGGGGTCTGCGGTACCGACCACGACATCGTCGAGGGGCAGTACGGCAAGCCCCCCGAAGGCAGCAGCGAACTGATCCTGGGCCACGAGAACCTGGGCCGGGTGCAGGAAACCGGCGCGTCGGTCTCGGGGTGGACCCCGGGTCAACTCGTCGTCGCCACGGTCCGGCGGAGCTGCAACGCCTGCCGGTTCTGCCGCTCGGGGCAGTCGGACTTCTGTGAGACGGGCCGGTACACCGAGCGGGGCATCTTCGGCCGGTCGGGGTACATGGCCGAACAGTACGTCGAGGTGCCCGACTACCTGGTCGCCGTCCCCGAGGAGCTCCGGCCGGTGGCCGTCATGCTGGAGCCCATGAGCGTCGCCGAGAAGGCGATCGTCGAGGGCCAGCGGGCCCTCGACCGGAAGGAGCCGACCCCGGGGTTCCCCCGGACCGAGCCGCTGCGGGCGCTCGTGGCCGGCACCGGGGCGATCGGCATCCTCGCCTCGCTCATTCTCCGGCTGCG
>JAJYWS010000027.1:0-52278 GCA_021791335.1 Thermoplasmata archaeon | reverse complement strand
GGGGCTGCGGGCGCGCGAAACCTCATATAGACCCCCCATCTCGGAGGGCCCCTCCTACGATCATGGGTATCTGGCAAGGACGTTCCCGACGCAAGCGCACCGGCGGCCGGCTGCGGCCTATCCGCAAGAAGCGGCGGTCCGAGATTGCCCCGGAAATCCAGTTCGCGACCGTCGGAGCCACGGAAGTCAAGAAGGTGCGTTCCCGGGGCGGCAACCAGAAGCTTCGGATCATGCTCACCACCGCGATCAACGTCTACGACCCGGCCACCAAGGCCATGCGCCCCGCCAAGCTCCTGACGGTTCGGGAGAATCCCGCCAACCCGAACTACGTCCAGCGGAACATCATCACCAAGGGGGCCTTGGTCGAAACCGATGTCGGACTGGTCGAGGTCCGCAGCCGCCCGGGCCAGCACGGGATCCTGAACGGGATCCGGGTCGAGCGCCCCTCCGCTTAGCGCGGCCCTCGGTATGCCCGATCACCTGTACGTCTACCCGACGTACCTTGACCGCAGTGCCAGTCGGCAGGGCGGGCGTCGGGTCCCCGCGCGGCTCGCGCTGGAGAACGCGAACCGCGAGGAGATCGGGGCCGCGGCCCGCCGGCTCGGCTGGACCGCCACCGACGAACCGGCCAAGCAGTACCCCCGGGCGGGCTTCGATGCCCCCGGCCGGATCAAGATCCAGAAGCCCGCCTCGATGCCCAAGACCCAGCTCCTCCGGGCGCTTGCCGAGGAGATCCGGCGCGGCCGGGGCGCCCCGGGGAAGTCGTAGATGGCGAGCGAAGAGCCGGGGTACATCTACATCACCGGTACCGCCGGCGCCGGCAAGACGACCTTCGTCCAGGCGTACCGCGACTGGCTGACCTCGGCCGGGTACGACGCGACGGTGGTGAACCTGGACCCCGGCAACGAAGCGGCCGACTACGAGCCGGACGTGGACATCCGGGACTGGGTGCGGCTCCCGGAGATCATGAGCGAGTACGGCCTGGGCCCCAACGGCGCCCAGGTCGCCGCGGCCGACATGATCGCCCTCAAGATCTTCGAGGTCAAGCAGGCGCTCCAGGAGTACCGCTCGGACTTCGTCCTGCTCGACACGCCGGGCCAGATCGAGCTGTTCGCGTTCCGGGAGGCCTCCAAGGCGATCGTCGAGGCGCTCGGGACCGATCGGGCGATGATCGCCTTCCTGGTCGACCCGGCGCTCGCCCGCAGCCCGGCCGGCTTCGTCTCGCTGGTCATGCTGAGCGCGACCGTCGAGTTCCGCTTCCGGCTGCCGATGGCGCTCGTGCTCTCGAAGTCGGATGTCCTGACCGCCGAGCAGCGGGGGGAGCTCCTCGGATGGGCCGAGGATCCCGGGCGGCTCTACGACCGCATCCGGGACGACGCGCCCACCCCCGATGTCCAGCTCTCGACCGAACTCTTCCGTGCCCTCGAATCGATGGGGCCGCTCCTCGACCTCACGCCGGTCTCGGCGCGGGAGCCGTCGGGGCTCGACCAGTTCTACCGGACGGTCCAGCGGATCCTCGCCGGCGGCGACGATCCCGAGCCCGGCCAGGGCCCGACCGACAGTTGAACGGGCCGCGCCCTACTCGGTGAAGAAGAGGCCCATGCCGGCCGAGGCGGATTCGTCCTCGTCCCGGAGGGCCCGGTAGACCCGCTCGGCGTCGGGCTTCGGCAGCACGGTGCCGACCGTCTGGAGCCGCTGCTCGGCCAGGGTCACCGCTTCCGGGGCGCCTTCGATCAGGACCAGGAGCGATCCGGAGGGCCGTCCGAACGTCGCCGCGTCCCTCAGCTTGTGGCTCTGCCGGGAGATCTGGTCGTCCTTCAGGAGTTCATCGAGTTCGGTGCGTCGGCTCTGGGGCACCTCGAACAGGGTCCACGCCATCGACGAAGAGGAAGCGGGGACGGATATATGGGGTTGCTCGGGCCGGGCGTCCGCCCGGCCGCCGGGCAAGGCCATGAGCCTGCGGGCGATGATCCGGCATGGCGACGCCGCCGCCCGGCCCGACCGTGGTGCTCGTCGGGACCGCCCATGTGATCGATCTCGCCGGCCCGATCGACCAGCTCTTTCGTCAGTATGGCCCCGATGCGGTGGCGGTGGAACTCGACCGGGCGCGCGCCGACGCCCTCCTCTCGGGCACCGCCGGCCCGACCCGGGGGTCGCACGCCCCGATCCTGCTGCGGCTTTGGGGGGCGGCCCAGCGGCGGCTGGGAGCCGAGATGGGGGGCGGCTTTGCCGGGGCGGAGATGAAGTCGGCGGTCCTCCGCGCCCTGGCCGACCGGCTTCCGCTCTACCTGATCGACGACACGGTACGGGAAACGATGGGCCACCTGATGCACGGCCTCTCCCCGAAGGAGAGGGTCCAACTGCTGGTGGGGGGGCTGGTCGGCCTCGTGCTGCCGTCCCGACTGGTGCGCCGGGAGGTCGACCGGTATGCGCAGGCGCCGGGGGAGTACCTCGCCGACCTTCGGGAAGCGAGCCCCCAGCTCGCCCGGGTGCTGATCGACGACCGGAACCGACGGATGGCGGAGCGGATCGTGGAGCTCGTGGCCCGGGGTCATCGGCGTCCCCTGGTCGTCGTGGGAGATGCCCATCGGCCCGGCCTCGAGGCGGCGCTGCGGGCCCGGGGGATCGCGGTGGTCGCGATTCCCTTCGCGGAACTCGAACGGGTCAGAGCACCGTGAGCCGGCGCTGCTCCTGGGCTTCGATCGACGCGAGGAAGGCGTCGGCGTAGCGGGCGACGGCGTCGGAGGTGTACGACTCGATCCTCCCTTCGTCCGCGGCCCGGGCGAGGGCGGGATCGACCGGGAGCTCCGCGATGACGGGCACATCGTACTCCCGGGCGACGGCGGTCGCATGGGTCTCCCCGAACAGGCGGATCTGGGTCGCGCAGTGCGGGCAGGCGACCCAGGCCATGTTCTCGACGATCCCGAGGAGCGGCACGTGGAGATCCCGGGCCATGTTCATCGCCTTGCGGACGATCATCGCGGAGAGTTCGGGCGGGGTGAAGACAAAGACCATCCCGTCGAGCGGGACCGACTGGAAGACGGTGAGCGGCACATCGCTCGTCCCGGGGGGCATGTCGATCAGCAGGTAGTCGAGGGGACCCCAGTTGACGCCCCCGAAGAACTGGAGGATGAGCCGGGTCACCAACGGTCCGCGCCAGATGACCGGGGTCTGCTCATCCTCGACGAGGAACTGCGAGGAGACGACCGGGACGCCGCCCGCGCTCCGGGCGGGCTCGATCCCTTCGCCGCGATCGACCAAGGGACCGGACAGACCGAAGAGCTTCGGCTGGGAGGGACCGGTGACATCGGCGTCCAGGACACCGACCGCGAGGCCCCGACGGCGGAGTTCGGCGGCCAACAGGGCGGTCGCGGCCGACTTTCCCACGCCCCCTTTCCCGCTCCCGACGGCGACCACCCGGCGGATCGTCCCCTTGTCCATCCGCTGGAGCACGCTGCCGGCCACCCGCCGGGGTCCGGGGGGTTGGGAGGGGCCGCTGGAGGCGGGCGCCGTCGGGGCCGGGGGCTCGGAGGCGGTCATGCCCGTTGGATCGGACCATGGTATTTAAGAGGGGCCGAACGGACGTCCCGGCCGGTCACGGCCGCATCGCTAATACTCCGAAGCTCCCTGACGGTCGATGGCCATGACCGTCGGTACCTCCCGGGAGCTGGACGAACTGTTCCGCCCGAAGTCGGTCGCGGTCATCGGCGCGTCGAACCGGACGGGCACGGTCGGCGAGTCGTTGATGCGCAATGTCATCCAGTCGGGGTACCGGGGGGTCGTCTACCCGGTGAACCCGTCCTGGAAGAGCGTCTCCGGGGTCCGGTGCTCCGCCTCGATCGCCGATCTTCCCGAGGTCCCGGACCTCGGCGTGGTGATCGTGCCGGCGCCGGGGGTCGCCTCGGTGCTCGAGGAGCTGGGCCGGGCCGGGAGTCGGGGGGCGGTCGTCATCTCGTCGGGGTTCCGGGAGGTCGGCGGTGACGGCGTCGCCCGGGAAGAGGAGCTGATCCGGATCGCCCGGCGCTACCGGATGTCGCTCGTCGGACCGAACTGCTTCGGGGTCCTCACCACCGATCCCGAGGTGAGCCTCAACGCCACCTTCAGCGAGAGCCTGCCGCCGCGGGGGAGCATCGCCTTCGTCTCGCAGAGCGGGGCGCTGTGCGCCGGGATCCTCCAGTACGGGATCGCCGAACGGATCGGCTTCTCCCGGTTCGTTTCGGTCGGCAACCGGGCCGGCGTCAATGAGAACGACCTCCTCTACGCCCTGCGCGACGACCCGGCGACCCGCGTCGTGCTCCTCTACGTGGAGAGCCTGGCCGACGGGCGGGGGTTCCTCGAGACGGCCCGGGAGATCACCGACAAGAAGCCCGTGCTGGTCATCAAGAGCGGCCGGACCCCCGCCGGGGAGCGGGCCGCCCAGAGCCACACCGGCTCCCTGGCGAACTCGGGTCAGGACGCCCTCTACGATGCGCTCTTCGAGCAGTCCGGCGTGATGCGCGCCGACTCGATCGGGGAGCTCTTCCGGGCCGCCCGGCTCTTCAGCAGCGGCCTGCGCCCGACCGGCCCGCGGCTCGCGATCCTGACCAACTCGGGGGGTCCGGGGATCGTCGCGGCCGACGCCGCCGTCCGCCACCGGCTGACCCTTCCGGCGCTGCCCGCCGAGGTGGCCCGGCGGCTCCGGTCCCGCCTGTCGCCCTCGGCGAGCGTCGCGAACCCGCTCGACATGACCGCCGACGCCCATGCCGAGCAGTACCGGACCGCCCTCGCGGAGCTGCTCCGCGATCCCTCGGTCGATGCGGTCTGCGTGATCGCGACCCCCACCGGCACCCTGACCGGCGATGCCGCCTCCCGGGCGATCCTGGAGGGCCGCGGCCGATCGACGAAACCGGTCGTCGCCTGCCTCTTCGGCCTCACCGATCTGTCCCGGGAGGTCGGGGCGCTCGAAGAGCAGGGCGTTCCGACCTACACCTTCCCGGAGGAGGCGGTCCAGGGGCTCGGGACCCTCGCGCGGTACCGGGCGTGGCTCGCCCGGCCCCGAACGGAGGTGCGCTCGTTCCCCGTCGACCGGGCCCGGGCCCGGGGGGTCATCCGGCAGGCCCGGCGCCGGGGCCTGACGGTGCTGCCCGAGTACCTGGCCCGCGATCTGCTCGGCGCCTACGGGATCCGGTTCCCGGCGGTGGAGCGGGTCACGTCGGCCGCGGCGGCTCCGTTGGCCGCGCAACGGATCGGCTGGCCGGTCGTGCTGAAGATCGCCTCCCCCGAGATCTCCCACAAGACCGATGTGGGGGGCGTCGCGCTGCACCTGACCGATCCGGCCCAGGTCCGGGCCGCCGCCGATCGGATGCTGGCGACGGTCCGGGCCCGGATGCCCCACGCCCGGATCGAGGGCTTTGAGGTGGAGGCTGAGGTCGGCGAGGCCAAGGAGGTCCTGGTCGGGATCCAACGGGACCCCAAGTTCGGGCCGATCATCGTCTTCGGGCTCGGGGGGATCTACGTGGAGGTGCTCCGGGACGTCACCTTCCGGCTCGCCCCGCTGCGCAGCCGCTCGGCGGAGACGATGGTCCGTTCGGTCCGGGCGTTTCCGCTCCTTGCCGGGGTGCGGGGCGAACCGCCGAGCGACCTGCCCGCCCTCTACGAGACGATCCAGCGGATCAGCCAACTCGCCGTCGAGCAGCCCGAGGTGGTCGAGATGGACATCAACCCGTTGAGGGTCCGGCCGGCCGGCGGCGGCGCGGTCGCGGTCGACGCCCGGGTCGTACTCGGTCCGACTTCCAGATCGGGCTCCGACGCTTCAGCCGCTCGATCGCGAAGCGGGCCGCGGCGAACGCGGCCGACCGGTGGGGCGCGGCCGCCCCCACGATGACGGCGATCTGCCCGACCGGCACCACGCCGGTGCGGTGCCAGAGCAGCAGCCGGACCCCGGGATACCGCTCCGACGCGGTCCGGGCGATCGCCTGAAACGAGCGCAGCCCGGGGCGCCGGTCGGCCTCGTACTCGAGGGCCTCGACCCGACCACGGCGGGTGGCGTCCGGCCGTACTCGGCCCGCGAAGAGGACGACGGCCCCGGCGCCCTCCCACTCCAGCGCCCGGTACGCCGTCGCCACGGCGAGCGGTCGGCCGGTGAGCCGATGGAGCATCTCAGCCTCCGCTGTAGGGCGGGTGCAGGGTGATCTCATCCCCCGGGCGGACCCGGGTCTCCTTCGATCGGGTGAGCTGCTCGTTCAGGAAGATCCGGCAGGACGGCAGGAGGGGTCCGAGCCCCGGGCACTCGTCGACCAGGGCCTCGAGGAGGCGGCCGAGACGGAGACCCTCCGGCGGGGCCGGGAGCTCCCGGGGCCCGCCGCCGAGCGCGGTGCGCGCCGTGGCAAACCCCCGCACCCGGATCGTTCGGGCCACGCCTTCTCCCCGAGTCGGGGGCCCATCGGGAGCTCCCGCTCGCCATTGGTGACGGAGAAGGGATTAATAGCCGCTCCCTCTCGAGCGCGACCATGACGGAGATTTCGATCCGTACGGGGGGTTCGGCCGGCGATGGGATTGCCTCCGTCGGCGAGATGATGGTCCGCTGCTTTTCGCGGATGGGCCGGCACGCCTTCGGGCTGAACGCCTACCAGTCGGTCATCCGGGGGGGCCACGTCTGGTTCCAGGCCCGCGCCACCGACCAGCGGCCCCACTCCCAAGGCGACGGATGCGACATCCTCTACGCGATGACCCCCGAGACGGTCGAGATCCACAGCGCCGCCCTGCGGCCCGGGGGCACTCTGGTCTACGACCCCGAGAAGTTCCCGGTCGCCGCGGACAAGCTTCCGCCCAAGGTCCATGCGCTGGAGGTGCCGACCCTGGCGATCGCCCGGAAGTACTCGACCCAGCCGATCCTCCAGAACGCCGCCGGCCTCGGCGCCTCGGCCGCCCTCGCGGGGATCCCGCTCGAGGTGCTCCACGAAGTGGTCCGGGACTCGTTCGGCCGGAAGGCCGGTGACGTGGTCCAGTGGAACGTCGAGGCCAGTGCGGCCGGTTACCAGCATGCGCTCAATCACGGCCATGTCCTCGACCACACCCTCAGCAAGGCCGGGGCGCCCAAGCTGCTCATGACCGGCAACCAGGCGATCGCCCTGGGGGCCGCCGCGGCCGGGCTCAAGTTCCTCTCCCAGTACCCGATGACTCCGGCCTCCTCGATCATGCACTGGCTCGCCGCCCACTCGAGCGACCTCGGGATCGTCGTGAAGCAGGCGGAGGACGAGCTGGCCGCCATCAACATGGCGATCGGGGCCTCCTTCGGGGGCGTCCGGGCCATGACCGCGACCAGCGGGGGCGGATTCTCCCTGATGGTCGAGGCGCTCGGGATGGCCGGCATGACCGAGACCCCCCTCGTGGTCGTCGAGTCGCAGCGGGCCGGCCCGTCCACGGGGCTGCCGACCAAGACCGAGCAGGGGGATCTGAACCTGATGCTCGGGGCCGGCCAGGGGGACTTTCCCCGGGCGATCCTCGCCCCGTCGAACCCGGCCGAGGCGTACCGTCAGACGATCCGCGCCTTCGAGCTCGCCGAGGAGTTCCAGACCCCGGTGCTCGTCGCGAGCGATCTCCACCTCTCCGAGAACTTCATGACCGTCGACCGGGAGGAGATCCCGCTCGACGTGCCGGTCCCTTCGCTCTTTGCCGTGACGCCGAACGGCCACGACTACCACCGCTACGCCTACACGCCGAACGGCGTCTCTCCACGGTCGCTCCCGGGCCAGCCGGGGCTCCAGTACGTGGCGGGCTCCGACGAGCACGACGAGAAGGGGCATCTCATCTCCGATGTCCGCTCGGGGGTGCCCACCTGGGTCTCGGAACGGGCCCGGATGATGGAGAAGCGGATGGGCAAGCTCAAGGGGCTCCTGGCGGCGAGCGAGCCCCCGGTCCGCGAAGGCCCCGCGACGGCCGACCTCACCTTTGTGGCGTGGGGCTCGACGATCGGCGCGGTCCGCGATGCGATGGCCGTCCTTGCCGCGCAGGGCCGGACCACCAATCTGGTCCGCGTGCCGACCGTCTTCCCCCTCGACGGCCCGGCGCTCCTCCGACTCCTCGCCCCGGCCCGGAGGACCCTCCTGGTGGAGCTCAACTACACCGCCCAGTTCGGGCGGCTCGTGCGGGCGGAGACCGGCCTCGACCTTTCGACGAGGCTCCTCAAGTACGACGGAGAGCCCATCTACCCCTTCGAGATTGTGGCGAAGGCAATGGAGGTGATGAACCATGGCGGATAGTACGGTGGCGTCAGTGAAGTCGATCGTCGGGACCCCGCTGCCCTTGATCACCAAGTCGGACACCAAGCCGACGTGGTGCCCGGGCTGCGGCGACTACGGGGTGGTCGCGGCCGTGGAGATGGCCGTGAAGAAGCTCGGCCTGCCGAGCCATGAGGTCGTGATCGTCTCGGGGATCGGCTGCTCGAGCAACCTGCCCCACTTCCTCTCCAGCTACGGCTTCCACTCGATCCACGGCCGGGCCCTGCCGGTCGCCGAGGGCATCCGCTGGGCCAACCACGGGCTGACGGTGATCGGGACCGGCGGGGACGGCGACGGCTTCGGCATCGGCGCCGGCCACTTCGTCCACGCGATGCGGCGGAACGTGAAGCTCACCTACGTCACCATGGACAACCAGATCTACGGGCTCACGACCGGGCAGGCGAGCCCCACCTCCATGATGGGACAGAAGACCAAGTCCACCCCGCGCGGGGTCATCGAGAATCCGGTCGATCCGATCGCGCTCGCCCTCGCGAGCGGGGCGACCTACGTCGCCCGCGGGTTCTCCGGGGATGTGAAGCACCTCGCCGACCTCGTCGCGAACGGGCTCCGGCACCGGGGCTTCGCCTTCATCGACGTCATGAGCCCGTGCGTCACCTACAACAAGATCAACACCTTCGACTTTTTCCGGCAGCGGGTCTACAAGCTGGAGAGCTCGGGCCACGACCCGACCAACATCGTCACCGCCTGGCAGCGGGCGCTCGAGTGGGGGGACAAGATCCCGATCGGTCTTTTCTACAAGACCGACCGGCCCACCTACGAAGAGCTGGAGGAGGTCCTGCTCCAGGGCCCGCTCGTCCACCAGCCGGCCGGCCTCAAGGGCCACGAGTCGGTGCTCGACGAGTTCATCTGATCCTGTCGGGGAGGGCGTACTCGTGCTTCACCGTCGGAACCATTAAAGGCCCGAAGATTCCACCATCCCCCGGGTAGCATGTTCGCCCCACGCACCCGGGTCATCGACGGGATGGGTTCGGTCGCCTGGGGCTCGCTGCTGCTCTTTGTGGGCACCCTGGTCTCGATCGGTGGCACCTTCGTCACCCGGGTCATCCTGGTCCGGAGCCTCTCGGAGGCCGATTGGTCGGCGCTGTCGCTCGGTTTCGCCTACGCGGGGCTGGTCTCCTCGTTCGGTTCGCTCGGATTGGGCTCGGCGGTGGCCCGGAGCCTGCCGTATGCGGAGAGCGAGGAGCGCCGGCGCGGGATCATCCGGACCGCGCTCGTCGTGGGCGGCACCGCCGCCATCGTCGCCTCCGTCCTCCTCTACCTGCTCGGACCCGAGATCGCCCGTGCGGTCTCCTCACCGGCGCTCGCGGAGACCCTCCAGCTCCTGGCCCTCTCCACCGGATTCATGATCTTCGGGGGGCTCATCGCCTCGATCTTCCAGGGCTACGAGGATGTGCGGCCGAATGCCTACTTCCTCCAGGCGCTGAACCCGTTCCTCTTCGTCTTCTTCCTCGGGGCCCTCATCGCGCTGCCGAAGTTCGGGCTGACCTACCTCTACGCGGTCTATGCGTACGTGGCGGCCGCGGGAGTGAGCCTCGCGGCGATCCTGGTCTACGGGGTCCGCAAGCTGCCCCGCCACCTGGCCCCGGGGCCCCGGGCCCCCGGCTCGGCCCGGATCCTGCTCGCCTTCACGGCCCCGCTCTTTGCCTCCGGCGTGATGGCCTATTTCACGAGCTACGGCGACACGCTGGTGCTCGGCGCCTTCGACAGCCTTCACGTGGGGACCTACGTCGCCTCCCTCACGATGGCCCGGCTCCTGACCCTGGGCATCGGCGCCCTGAGCTACATCTTCCTGCCGGTGTCGACCAAGTACTTCCGGGACCGGGAGATGAGCTCGGTCCGGATCCTCTACGTGACGGCCACCAAATGGATGGTCCTCGCCTCGCTGCCGCTCTTCCTCCTCTTCGTCTTCCTCCCCGGACCGTCCCTCGGGCTGGTCTACGGATCGGCCTACACCTCGGTGACCCTGCCGCTCCAGGTCGTCACCCTGGGGGCGTTCCTGTCGACGATCGTGGGTCCGGCCGCGGCGGCCCAGGTCGCCTTCGGCCAGACCCGGCTCCTCCTCTACAACTCGATCGTCGCCGGAGTCGCCGACCTGGGACTCGCCTGGGTCCTCATCCCGCATTACGGCCTGTTGGGCGCGGCCATCGCCTGGTGCTCGGCGAATGCGATCTACCCGGCGCTCTCCCTCATCGAGGTCGAGATGATCGACAGCGTCCACCCGTTCCGTCTCCACTTCCTGGTTCCGCTCTTCGCGACCGCCGTCCCGGCGGCGCTGCTCCTCCTCGTCGTCCCCCGGACCATTTCGGTCTGGTGGCTGCCCCCGATCGGCGTCGGCATCGCGCTCCTGTTCGTGGCGATGACCCTGGTGACCCGGAGCATCGACGAGGGGGACCGGCTGCTCCTCGTCGCTGTCGAGCAGATGCTCGGCCGCAAGATCCCCCTGGTGCGCCGGATCGCGGCCCTCGTCCGGCCGCCCCCCTGACCGGGCGCCTTGGGGACTGGCCGCGGGGCGGAACCCCTTAAATCCGCGAGGCGTCTCAAACCGACCGTGACGACAACGTCCCGTCCGAGCGGGGAAGCCCTTCTCCGCGAGCTCTCCGACGCGATCCGCACGGCGCCGGTGAAACCGGTCGAGGTGGAGGTCGGCATCGCCCTCTCGATCGCATTGGGGCGTCAGCGGCCCTCGGTGAGCTGCGGAGGCTGCCAGACGCCGCTCGAGGTCGCCGGAGTCCCCGCGCGGACCAATGTGCAGCTCAAGGTTCCGTATCGCCTGGTCTTTGCCGGAGTCCCGCCCACCGCCGAGCGCCGGAGCCCGGGTTCGTGAACCTCCCCCTCATCCAGACCATCGTGAGCTGGATCACCACGGTCATGACCGTGGTGGGCCTGCCGGGCCTGCTCGCCCTCATGGCGATCGAAAGCTTCGGGCTCCCGCCTCTGCCCAGCGAGGTGATCCTCCCGTTCGCCGGTTTCCTGATCGCCGACGGGACCTACTCGGCCACCGGGGCCGTGGCCGCCGCCCTCGTCGGCGGGCTCGCGGGATCGTTCATCGCCTACGGCATCGGGCGCTGGGCCCGGGACCGGCTCACGACCCTGGGGATCGGCCCCTTCCGCTTGGAGGCGAGCCACCTCGACCGGATGGACCGCTGGTTCTCGAGGCACGGCGAGGTCACGGTCATCGTCTGCCGGCTCCTGCCGGTCCTGCGCGGGTACATCAGCTATCCGGCGGGGGCCGCCCGGATGAACGCGGGCCGGTTCGGGATCTACACCTTCCTGGGGTCCCTCCCCTTCACCGTCGGGCTGATCTACGCGGGCTACCTGTTGCGATCCGATTGGACCGTCGTCTCGAGCTACTTCAACCTCGCGAACGACCTGCTCCTGGGCCTGATCGCCCTCACCGTGCTCTACCTGATCCTGATCGCCGCCGGCCTCGTCACCTTCGGCTGGCCCCCTCATCGCGGACCCCGATGGAACCCCGCACCCGTGCCTCCGAACTCCCGCGAGTGAGCTCGCGCGGTCCCCTTCCGGTGGGTTCGACCGGCGGGGCCAACGCCCCGATCACGCCGGCGCCACCGCGTCCCCCGAGGCGAACTCGGGGCGGCGCAGCTGCCCCACCGGCCGTCCGACGTACTCTCCGTCCTCGACGATCGGCCGGCCGCCGAGGAGATGGGCCTTGGGGAAAACCGCGGGCCAGCCCTCAAACGGCGTCCACCCGCACGGGGCGTGGAGCCGACGGGCGGCGATCGTCTGTCGGTCCCGAAAGTCGATGACGATGATGTGGGCCCGGTGGCCGGGCGCGATCCGACCCATCGGCTGACCGAGCCACCGGGCCGGCCGTTCCATGGCGGCCCGGACGAGGACCCCAAGGTCCAGGTCGCCGCGCCGGACCTCCTCAAGGAACAGCGGGAGCATCGTTTCGACCCCCGGCACCCCGCTGGGGGCCTGGGGGAACGGCCGGTCCTTCGCCTCGGAGGAGTGCGGGGCGTGATCGCTCGCGAGGCAGGGGATCCGCCCTTCCCGGAACGCGCGAAGGAGCTCCGCCCGGACGCTGGGGCGGCGCAGCGGAGGGTTGACCTTGCGTCGTGGGCCGTCACCCCGGGTCGCCTCGAGCAGCAGGTGGTGGGGCGTCGCCTCGAAGGAGACCGCGCGCTCGACGAGCTCGGGGATCAACCCCGGGTCGGTCAGGTGGGCGACATGGAGCCGGAGCCCCGGCGGGGCGATCCGGAGCCGGTCGATCGCCCGACGCTCGGCGGTCGCGGGCCGGTGGTGGTCCCAATCGACCGTATCGAGGGGATCGGGGCCCGGACGGAAGGCCTGCGGATCTTCCGCATGGACGGTCATCGGGAGGCCGGTCTCGGCGACCCGCCCGAGGAGCCCCGGTAGTTCGGCCGGGTCGGGGGGGTCTCCGATCCCCGTCGTCGGGCCGAGGAAGAGCTTGAAGGCGCCCGCGACACGGCCGAGGGGGCCGATCTGGCCCGGTCGCGTCGGGGTCGCGTAGAGCAGGAGGTCGACGGCCGCCCGGCCCCGGGCCCGGCCGGCCCGATCCTGGAACCGGTCGACCGAGTCGGTCGGGGGTTGGGTATTGGGCATATCGGCCGCCAGCCCGACCCCCCCGAGGGCCGCCTGGAGGGTCCCGTCGGCGACCGACTCGACCCTAGGATCCCCCCCCGGTTCCCGGAAATGGACATGGAGATCGACGGCGCTCGGCAGGAGGATCGCCTCTCCGAAGTCGCGTCGGGGGGCCCCGGTGAGGTTCTTCGCCACCCGGCGGATATAGCCGTCCTCGTCGATCCCGATCTCGACCGCCTCGAGCCGTCCGTGAATCCAGGTCCGGCCCGTGACGATCTGGACCGTCGGGGGCGGCGTGGCCGCCGGCGGATCCCGAAACCGGCGCGCCGGCGGCACAGCGACGCGGACCGTTGGAGGCTACAAGACCTCTCTCATGGCCGTCGCCCGGAATCGATAACCCTATCTTCCCCGCCGAAGTCGCCGGCCCGTGGCCCGCTCCTCGGGATCCAACTGGACCTACGCCTCGAGCGGGGTCGACCGGGGGGCGATCTCGTCGGCGCTCGCGGCGCTCCTTGCCGGGATCCGATACCGCGCCCCCCCGGCCGCGGGGCGGGTGCTGAGCGCCCGTGGGCATTTCGCCGGGTTGGTGCAGGTCGGCGGCACCACCCTCGCCCTGACCACCGATACCGTCGGCACCAAGGTGGCGCTCGCCGAGGCGGTCGGCCGGTTCGAGGAGGTCGGCGAGGATCTCGTCGGGGTCAACGTGAACGACCTGGCGGCCGTGGGGGCCCGGCCGGTCGGCCTGCTCGACACGATCGTCTGCCGACGGATCGATGCCGCGATCCTGCGGTCGATCGGCCGGGGGCTGGACCGGGGCCTTCGCCGGGCCGAAAGCCATCTCCTGGGCGGTGAGACGGCCGTGGTCGGGGATCAGGTCGCCGGCTGGGACCTGGGGGGCACCGCCGTCGGATACTTCCCGGGGCGGCGTCGGCCGGTGCTCGGGCATGCCCTGCGTCCGGGCGACCACCTCATCGGGCTCCGGTCGAACGGTTTCCACGCCAACGGCTACACCCTGGTCCGGCGCCTGCTGGCCGAACGGTCGGTCGACCTGACGGCGCCCCGTCCCGGGGGACGGACGGCGGTCGGTCGGGAGCTCCTCCGTCCGACCCGGATCTATTCGCGCCTCGTCGACCGGGTCGCCGGTGACCCGACGCTCCATGGCCTGGCCCACCTGTCGGGCGGAGGGGTCCGCAACCTGGTCCGGCTCCACGACGCCCGGGCCTTCGTCCTCGACCGCTGGCCCCCGCCGCCGGGGCTCTTCGGCTGGATCCAGGAACTCGGCGGCCTGGACGACCGGGAGATGTTCCAGACCTTCAACATGGGGATCGGCTTCGTGCTCGCGGTGGCGCAGGGCACGGCCGATGCCTGGATCACCCGGCTGGCCCGGGCGGGCGCCCCCGATGCCCGGGTCATCGGCCGGGTGGCGAAGGGCCGCGGGGTCACGATCCCCGACCGCCGACTCAACTTCGAAGGATACGCTTAGGCGCCCCGGGGGTTTCCGATCCCGTCCCCCGGGGGTACGGGGGCGCCGAAGGTCCCATGGCTCCCCGCACCTCGCCCCGGACCGTAGCAGCGACCAGTGCGGTCCTCGCCGCGGTGCTCTGGGCCTTCTACTACCTCTTTCTGCTCTCGCTGACCCCCGGCACATCGACCGGGGCGATCCTGCTCTACCCGTTCCTGATCGGTGGCCTCGCCTACTCCCTCATGGCCGTCCGGGAGGGCCACGCCGCCGCCTGGGCCTCGTTGTGGACCGACCGGGGGGCCTGGGCGCGGATATTCCTGGTCGTCGCGATGCAGGGTTCGGTGGTGGCCGCAACCTTCCTCGACGGTCCGGTCGATGCCGCCCTGCTCTCCCTCGTGGGCGATGTGGTGGCGACCCCGATCCTGGCCACGGTGCTGTTCCAGGAGCATCGGGGCCTCTGGAGCCGGGGGGCCTTCGTCGTCGGCGTCCTAGTGTGCGTGCTCGGGGGCTCCTTGGCGGTCGCGGGGGGATCCGCCCTGGCCTCCCCCCGCGGGGTCGGGCTCCTCGTCGCGCCGGCGGTCCCGCTGATGGTCGCCCTCTACTTCCTGGCCACGGCCCGGGCGAACCGGACCGCCCCCCCGGTCGCGGTGGTCGGCCACACGATGATCGGGGGCGCACTGCTGGTCGGCGTCGCCACGCTCCTCTGGCCCGGCGGAGTTTCGGGTCTCCGAGCCGTCACTCCGGTCGACCTCGGCCTGCTCGCCGCCGCGGGGCTCACCACCTTCTGGATCGCCCCCTACCTGTACTTCTGGGCGATCCAACGGGTCGGTCTCGTCCTGCCCGCGCTCCTCATGGTGGGGATCCCGATCGTGACCCTGGCCCTGACGGCCGGGATCCTCCACCGAGTCCCGTCGGTCCTCGCCCTCGTCGGCGTCCCGGTCGCGATCGTGGGTGCGGCGGTCGCGGTCGCGACCGAAGCGTCGCTCGAGCGGCCCCCGGCGCGCGCCGGAAGGGCGGAGCGCTAGCTCCAGTCGTTCAGCGACCGGGTGCGCCGTCGGGCCGGCCGGTCGACCTGGTCGAGCGGGGTGTCGAGGGTGGCCGCGGCCTTGGTGGGGGACGAAGGGACCGGATCGTCGATCCGCCGCTGGTGGTTGCCGCGGAGCAGGGCCGCCGCGTCCCACGAGAAGACCTCCGTCACCCGCGCCAGCGTCTGGGCGACCCGGTCGGCGTAGTACTCCCAGTCGGGCTCGCGGGTCAGCGGGCGGCCCTCGACCCACGGCTCGATCGCCTGGGGGCTCTGCCGGGAGTCGGTCACGATCCAGGCCACCTTCATGCCGGGAATCACGTCGTACCCCTCCTGCTTGAGCTGCCGGAAGACCCGGAGGAACGGGAGGGCTTCCCGGGTCGCCTCGTTGTATTGGTCCTCGGGACGGACCGACCGGGCGATCACCAGCTGCGCCGCCGGGACCTGCCGGTTCCGGACCGCCGCCACCAGCTCCCGGGAGCGGCGGAGGAGTCCGTCGATGTCCTCGGCGAGCACCCGCTCGAAGATCTCCTGGAGGGCGGACGACTGGTAGTCGAAGGCGTCGGTGCGCCGGGTCTCGTAGCCCCGGACGATCATCTCC
The DNA here is from genome assembly GCA_021791335.1 of Thermoplasmata archaeon. Classification (GTDB taxonomy): domain Archaea; phylum Thermoplasmatota; class Thermoplasmata; order Lutacidiplasmatales; family UBA184; genus Lutacidiplasma. The sequence continues at coordinate 36,346 of JAJYWS010000027.1, read as the reverse complement.
TCCTTCGGCCAGACCTGCTGGGCGACGTACCGCTTCTTCGCCCCGTGGGAGAAGAAGGCCGAATAGACCGACTGGAACTCGAACGTGACCCCGGCCTGCGTGAACCGCTGGGCGATCTGCTCCCCGAAGCGTCGGGCCCCCTCGAGGGTGGCCTCGGGGGCGCGGACGAAGACGCTGTCGGTGTCGGAGTAGACGACCTCGTGGCCGTCGGATTCGAGCGTATGGATGATGTGGGTGATCGCCTCCCGGGCGAAGGCGGTGATCGCGGCGCCGATCTCCTTGTCGGTGAACCGGTAGAAGCTCGAGGCGAGGACGCCGTAGAAGGAGTTCATCAGGACCTTGACCGCGCTCTGGAGCCCGTCGTAGTACTCCCGGAGTTCGGGGGTCGGCGCCGTCCGGGCCGCCCGGCGGAATCGGTCCCGCTCGGCGAGCAGCTCCTCGAGGATCGCCGGGATGAGGCCACGGCGGACCTCCCGGGCGAGGAACCGCGCGGCGCCGCCGGGCGCGACGGTGGTGCCGTCGGGGGAGAGGGTCGTGAAGCAGAGGTTCTTCGCGATGATGATCGAGGGGTACATCGACTTGAAGTCGAGGACCACCACCCACCGGTAGATCCCCGGGCGGATCGCGTGGACGTAGCCGCCTTCGATCGGGTTCTCCCGACGGCCCATGTGGTTCGGCGGGACCCCGACGCCTTCCCGGTCGGCCCGAGGCACCAGCAAGGCATCGATGAACTGGGAGGTCCGCCCGTTCAGCCCCTCCTCGAGCGGAAGCCGGGCCACGGTCGCCAGGTCGGCCGCCCGTTCCACGGTGCGGAGCCGCTGGAGGATTCGGTAGGCGAGGTCGGCGTCGTGTTCGCAGTACTCCATCACCCGCTCGCGGTCCCGGGCCCACTCCTGGGAGATGTTCCGGCGGTCGACGTCCAGCTTGGAGTCGCCGAGGAGGGTCCGGGCGACGTACTGCAAGGTCTCCTGCTTCGGTTTGAGGTCCCGGCGGACCGACCACCAGGCGTCGGCGACCACCCGCCCGGTGATCCGGAAGAGCCGCTCGCCCGCGTCGCGCGGGGGGCTGCGGTCCCGCCCGACCTCGAAGGGGCCGGCGTGGGTCGCCTCGGCCCGCTCGAGCAGGAGCGGAAGGTCGTAGCCACCGATGTTGTACCCCGTGATGATGTCCGGATCGTCGTCCCGGATGATCCGGGCAAACTCGGTCAGGAGATCCGCCTCCCGTTCGGCCGACAGCCGGAAGCTCCGCCGGGGGGTCAGCCCCCCGTCCGCCACCCCGCAGATCGTGAAGATCGTCCGCTCCCGGATGGCGTTCTCGATATCGAAGGAAAGGACCCTCAGGGGCGGCCGGAACGGGTCGGTCGGGCGGATCCCCCCTTCGGGGCCTTCCGTCACCCGGACCACCTTCGGAACCGTGTAGAGCGACCGGATCTCCTCCGGTTCATCCTCCCCGTCGAACGCGATCGTGAGTCCGAGTCCCTTGTCGTAGAGGAACCGGTGCACGAAGGGGATGTCGCAGGCGAGGACCGACGGCCCTTCCCCGGCACGCCGGAACCGCTCCCGGTACTCGGGCACCTTCCAGGGGGACCGGAGCGTGACCTCCAGCACCGTCCGCTCGGCCCCATGGAGCCAGAGCCGCTTGGGCTCGGTCCGGACCACCTCGGGATCCTTCGAGAGGGCGTCCCGATCCTCGGGGGTCGGGTCGGTCAGCTGGAAGTACGGCCGAAACCCGTAGTATCGGGCGACCAGGGCCGAGCCCTCCGCGGTCTTCCCGAAGAGCTCGATGACGACCCCGTCGGGGACGGAGCGGTACGTCCCCCCCAGCAGGAACAGCCGGTACTCCGTCACGGTTTGGGTAGCGGGCGGGCGGTTTTAGCCGTTCGCTCGGAGGCCGGGTCCAGCCAGTCGCCCAACCGCTGGAGATCCTCGGCCCAGCGGGCGGCGTACCGGCCCGACCGGAACGTCGCCGCCGGATGGAGCATCGGGAAGAGTGGGCGCCCGAGGGCCGTCCGGGGGTGCCCGGCGGCCCGGAGGATCGGGGGCGCCGAGGGGTCCAGCGCCCGGAGCGCCGAGGCCCCGAGGCTGACCAGCCGACGGGGCCCCAGGAGATCGAGCTGACGGTGGAGGAACGGGGCGCAGGCCCGGGCCGCGGCGGGGTCGAACCGGTTCATCGGGGGCCGGCACTTGAGCACGTTGAGGATCCCGAAGCGGTCGGGGGTGACCCCGATCTCCTGGAGGGCCGTCTCGAGGACCCGTCCGGCCCGGCCGACGAAGGGGAGACCGGCCCGGTCTTCGGCCGCCCCGGGGGCCTCCCCGATGAGGACGATCTCGGGGGTGAGCGATCCCCGGAAGACGACCACCTGGCGGCGGCTTTGGTGCAGCGGGCAGCGCCGGCAGCCGGCGATCTCCGCCGAAAGGTCCGCCCACGCCGGTCCCGGGCCGGTCCCGGGGGCTCCGGCCTCGTGGGGCCCCGTCAGCGGGGGCCGGTTCTCGGGACGAATCTTATATAGCACGGCCATGTGGCTCCGACCCTTCCAACCATATGACGCCGCCGTCCGGTATCAATACTGCGGGCAAGTTGGGCCAGCTTCGACAGCGGCGACGCTGGTCGGATCGCTACTACAAGCGCCGCACCCTCCATCTCAAGGAGCGATCGGATCCCCTCGAGGGGGCCCCTCAGGGCCGCGGGATCGTCATCGAGAAGGTCGGGGTCGAGGCGAAGCAACCGAACTCGGCGATCCGCAAGTGCGTCAAGGTCCAGTTGATCAAGAATGGCCGCCAGGTGACCGCCTTTGCGGTCGGCGATGGAGCGATCAACTTCATCGACGAGCACGACGAAGTGATGGTCGAGGGCATCGGGGGACGGATGGGCCGTTCCTACGGGGATATCCCCGGGGTTCGCTACAAGGTCATCCAGGTGAACGGGATCTCGCTCGACGAGCTGGTCCGCGGCCGGAAGGAGAAAGCGCAACGATGAGCGACGGTCCGGAGTCGTACCGCCCCCGAGAGGAGCCGATGGACGAGGGCGACAGCGGGCCGACGATCCAGCGCCCCGAGGCCCCGCCCGCCCCGACCTTCCCGATCCCGCCCCTCTTCGGCAAGTACCCGTTCGAGGGCGTGGAGGTCCACGACCCCGGGCTCGCTCCCTACCTCTACCTCCACCCGTCGTACGCGATGCACACCGAGGGCCGGCTCTCGGGCCGCCCGTTCCAGAAGAACCGGATGCACCTCGTGGAACGCCTGGCCAACAGTCTCATGAAGGGCGCCAAGTTCACCGGCAAGAAGTCGAAGGCGATGACCACGATCCGGCGCGCCTTCGACGAGCTCGCCGCGTCCGCGCCCACGAACCCGCTCCAGCGGCTGGTCGATGCGGTCGAGAATGCCGCTCCCCGCGAAGAGGTCACCCGGCTCCAGTTCGGTGGGATCTCGGTCCCCCGGGCGGTGGACGCCTCTCCGAGCCGTCGGGTCAACGTGGCGATCCGCAACATCGCCCTCGGCGCCATCCAGGCCTCCCACAAATCGACCAAGGCGATCCACAGCTGCCTCGCGAACGAGATCGCCCTGGCCGCGAAGGGCGATGTCACCAGCTTCGCCGTGGGCCGCAAAGAGGAAGTCGAGCGGGTCGCCCAGTCGGCCCGTTAGGTCCCGAGGAGACGTTCCATGACCCATATCCGAAGCGAGCTGGCGAAGGCCATCCCCGAGATGATGCACAATGTGGACCGGATCCGGAACATCGGGATCGTGGCCCACATCCACCACGGCAAGACGACCCTGAGCGACAACCTGCTGGCCGCGGCGGGCATGATCTCGAACGACCTCGCGGGCAAGCAGCTCTACCTGAACTTCGACGAGCAGGAGCAGGCCCGCCTGCTGACGATCAACAACGCGGATGTGACGATCGTCCACGAGTTCAACAACGAACAGTACCTGATCAACCTCATCGACACCCCGGGCCACGTCGACTTCGGGGGCGACGTCACCCGCGCGATGCGGGCGGTCGACGGCGCCATCGTGGTCGTCTGCGCGGTCGAGGGGGTCATGGCCCAGACCGAGACCGTGCTGAGGCAGGCGCTCCGGGAGAAGGTCAAGCCGGTCCTCTTCATCAACAAGGTCGACCGGGCCATCAAGGAGCTGCAGCTCACCGCCGACGCCCTCCAGAAGAGGTTCACCACCATCATCTCCGAGGTCAACGAGCTCATCCGGCGGATGGCGCCCGACGAGTTCGTGGACGAGTGGAGCGTGGACCCCCGGGACGGGTCGGTCGCCTTCGGCTCCGGCTACGACAACTGGGCGATCAGCGTCCCGTACATGCTCAAGACCGGCGTCAAGTTTCCGGACATCATCGAATACGTATCGACCGGGCGGACCAAGGAGATCGCCCAGCGGGCCAAGATCAACGACGTGGTCTTCGACATGGTCGTCCGGCACCTGCCGAGCCCCCACGTCGCCCAGAAGTACCGGATCCCGAACATCTGGCGCGGGGATGTCGGCTCCCCGATCGGCCAGGCGATGCTCAACACCGACGCGAGCGGGCCCACCTCCTTCATGGTCACCGACATCACGATGGACCCCAGCGCCGGGGAGATCGCGACCGGACGGCTCTTCTCGGGCCGCATCGCGAAGGGGATGGAGCTCTCCCTCGCCGGGTCGAAGGTCAAGAACCGGGTCCAGCACGTCTCGCTCTTCATGGGTCCCGAGCGGCTCATGGTCGACGAGGTGACCGCGGGCAACATCGCCGCCGTCATCGGGCTCAGCGACGCCTACGCGGGGACGACGATGGGCACGACGCCCGACATGACCCCGTTCGAGGAGATCCGGCACGTCTCGGAGCCGGTCGTGACGGTGGCGATCGAACCGAAGCACATGGGCGATCTGCCGAAGCTCATCGAGACGATGCGCAAGATCGCCAAGGAGGACGCCAGCCTGAAGGTCGAGATCAACCCCGAGACCGGGGAGCATCTCCTCTCGGGGATGGGCGAACTCCACCTCGAGATCACCCAGTACCGCATCCAGAACGACTACAAGGTCGAGATCCAAGGATCGAAGCCGATCGTCGTCTACCGGGAGTCGGTCAAGGGACCGGGCGGTCCGTTCGAGGGGAAGTCCCCGAACAAGCACAACAAGTTCTACTTCGAGGTCGAGCCCCTGCCCGAACCGGTCATCCAGGCGATCAAGGACGGCGAGATCCCCCAGGGCAAGTCGTTCAAGGATCTCAAGGCGCTGGTCACCAAGTTCGAGACCCTCGGGATCGAGCGCGACGAGGGTCGGGGCCTCGTGGCGGTCGAGGGGACCAACATCCTCTTCGATGTCACGAAGGGGATCCAGTACCTCAACGAGACCATGGAGCTCATCATCGATGCCTTCAAGGAGGCGATGAACCGGGGCCCGCTCGCCAACGAGAAGGTCTACGGCCTCAAGGCGCGCCTGGTCGATGCGAAGCTCCACGAGGATTCGATCCACCGGGGCCCCGCCCAGACGATCCCGGCCGCCCGGTCGGGGGTCTACGGGGCGATGGTCCTCGCGGGCCGGATCCTGCTCGAACCGTTCCAGAAGGTCACGGTCAATGTGCCCCAGGACGTCCTTTCGGGGGCCACCCGGGAACTCCAGCGGCGGCGCGGGGAGATCCTCGACATGACCAACGTCGGGGACCTCCAGACGGTCGTCGCGAAGATCCCCGTGGCCGAGATGTTCGGGTTCGCCTCGGACATCCGCAGCGCGACCGCGGGCAAGGTCCTCTGGTCGACCGAGTCGATGGGCTTCGAGCCGGTCCCGACGGAGATGCAGAGCGGCGTGGTCGCCCAGGTCCGCCAGCGGCGGGGGCTCAAGCCCGAGCCGTACGACGCGGCCTACTACTCCGGGTGAGCGGCGGACGGGGCCCAGCCCCGAAAGCGTTCACGCGGCGGCCGGCGTCGGCCGGGGGGTCTTGGCCCGGCTCCGACGCCGCCACCGGAAGGCGTCGTCCAGCGTCCGTTGGGATCCGCCTCTCGGCCCCTCGGCCGATCGGGCCCGCAGCGGCCAGGCCCCTTCGCGCTCGAGGAGCCAGCGTTTGCGCCATCGCCCCAATCCGTAGCCGGTGACCGATCCGTCCTGCCCGACCACCCGGTGGCAGGGGATGACGATCGGGATGGGGTTGCGGTGCATCGATCCGCCGACCGCCCGCGCCGATCCGGAAAAGCCCGCCTGGCGGGCGAGTTCCCCGTAGGTGATCGTCGAGCCGAGGGGCACCCCCCGGAGCCGGGCCCACACCTTCTGGTCGAAGTCGGACGCCGAGGACGGCTTCGGCTCGAGGTCGAAGCGGTCCCGCTCCGCGCGGAAGTACTCGGCGAGCTGCCGGGGGGGGCTTCCCGGGGCGAACGGTGGCCGACGCCGGACCGCCTCGACCGGGGCGCCGGACTGGGGGCTCCCCCGCTCGACCAGGTCGACCACGAACACCTCCCGGCCCCGGTAGACGATCCGGAACGCCCCGATCGGGGTGGGCACATCCGCCACCTCGAGCCGTTCGTCGGACACGCCGGGCTCCACCGCGCGTAGGCTTATCTCGGTTTCAACCGAGGCTCTCGACCCCGGTCGTGGTGATGCGGAACTCGGCCGCCCCTTCGGGGCGGGAGCGGTGCTTCATCAGGACCGCGCGCCGATAGGCTCCGTCCCCGCGGTCGAGCCGCAGGATCGTCTTCGCGGCGTGCTGGAGGAAGCTTCCCCCGAGCGGTTCCAGGCCACCGTCGCGGGGGTTCCGCCAGACCTGGTTGGTCACCACGACGGGGATCCCCTGCTGGAGGGCCACCGAGACCAGGTCGGCGATCTCGACGGCCAGGGACTGGCGGGCGGCGTCCTCGGTATCGCCCGACAGGGCGAGCCGGTAGAAGTAGGTGACCGAATCCACGACCACGAGGCCGACCCGACGCCGCCCGTCCCGGGCAAGGGCCGCCGCGGCCCGGACCGCGCGGGTGTGCTCGTCGAGGCTCCGGGGGGTCGACAGCAGCAGATGCTCGAGCACCTGGGTCAGCCGGTCGCCCGAGATCTGGGCGATCCGGTTCGGGCTCACCCCCTCGGCATCGACGTAGATCACCCAGGCGTCGTCCCGGGTCGCCTGGAGCGTCGCCTGCAGGCAGAGGATCGTCTTCCCACTGCCCCCCTCCCCGTAGAGTTCGGTGAGGCAGTCGGTCTCGAGGCCGCCGCCCAGCAACCGGTCCAGGCTCGCCACCCCCCACGGCCGCACGGTCGGGACCATGGGGCCGGAACCGAGCGTCGGGGTTTAACGGCTCGCCCGGGGCTGGGCGGTGCCGGGCCCGATCACCGGGCCTTGAGGACCTTCTTCACGTTGGGGTGTTCCTTCGTGAAGATCTTCCCGCCGCAGTTGTCGCAGCGGACCCCGAAGAGATTGGAGTCGGAGGGCAGCGCCTCCCCGCAACGGATGCACCGGAACATGGCGTCGAAGGGCTCCGCGGTCCCCTTAAGCCTTGCCGCCGGACTTCGCGGAGGTCACGTCCTCGCTCCGGGCAATCGGCGGCGCCGGGGTGAACAGGTAGGCGCCCGAGGCGAACTGGGTCTGGCAGCGTCGGCACTCGAAGACCCCGCTCGAAACGCGTCGGACGGTCACGGTGGAGCACCGGGGGCAGGCGGCGTCGACCGACCGGGCCCGGTCCAGCTCCCCGACGCGCCGCCGGATCCTCAGCCCGTAGCGGGCCCCCATCCAGCCGGTCGACCCGATCTTCTTCGTCCGCTGACTCATCGCCGCTCTCCTTGGGCCAGCGCCCGCATCCGGTCGCCGTGCTGGAAGGCACGCTCGACGACCTCTTTAATGTCTTCGGGAGAGAAGGCGCCGACCAGGCCCTTCTGCATCGCGACGATCCGGCCGGTCTCGTCCGTCGCCACGGTGATCCGACCCTGGGCGGCCTTCTCCTCGTCAAAGGTGGGGTCGACCAGGATCGCGTCCCCGAGGCGGACGAAGGTGCACTCGATCGGCCGGTGGACGACCTCGAGGGGGGTGTCGGTCTCCGCGACCCCGAACCGCTTCCGGGGCAGGGTCGCATGGCTGAGGGCGGCGACCGCCGAGAGGAGCGCGGCGTCGATCAGGTTGCCGGAGTGGTCGAGCACATGGACATCCACATAGCAGACCCAGCTCTTCTCGCCGGGCGTCACGCAGAGCCGAGTGAGGTCGATCGTCTCGGCGGCCCGGATCGCCCGGTCGACCACCCGCGAGGTCTCGATCGCGGTGGTCGTCGGAGGACCCGGCTCGAAGACCGGGGAGGAGAGCGGGATCAGCTCGGCGTTGGTGGTGAGGACCCCCGCATTCGGCGTATCGGGGAACGGCTTGCCCAGTTCGAGCTTGACCCCGCAGAGCACCTTCGTGTCCCCGAGGTGCACGAAGGCCGAGCCGTCCGCGTTCGCGGCGAACCCGGGCTCGATGCGGATCGGGCGGTATTCGTCGAGGCCCCGGCCGTCGAGCCGCTTGCCCTTCGACGCGAGGTCGAGGAGATGGGTGGTCAGGATCTCGGCCGACACTTCGCCGCTCATGCCTCGGCCCCCGCATCGGTGGTGGTGTAGCGCGTCCGCAGCGCCTCCTTCATCTTCTCGTGGACGTCCCGGCAGCCCTTGACGCCGAGGTCCAGGGCCTTGGAGAGCTCGTCCCTCGTCATGTGACCTTCCATCTGGAGGAGCACCATCCGGCCGGATTGGGGGACCATCGCCATGGGCAGATCGGCCTCCCCGAAGTTGTCCTCCTCCTTCTTGAGGTCCAGGACGATCTCGCCGGCGACCTTGCCGACGGCGACCGCCGGCAGGAGGTCGACCATCGGGATGCCGGCGTCCGCAAGCGCCACCGACGCCGCGACGACCCCGGCGCACCGGGTCCCGGCGTTCGCCTGAAGCACCTCGATGTAGACATCGATGCTGGTCCGGGGGAACTCCTCGGCGAAGACCACCGAGTCGAACGCCTCGGCGATGACCTTGGAGATCTCCTGGGAGCGCCGGTCCAGCCCGGGGCGCTTGCGCTCATCGACCGAGAAGGCCGCCATGTTGTAGCGGCACTGGACGATGGCCCGGTGGTTCTCCTGGAGGTGGCGGGGGTGGACCTCCCGCGGGCCGTAGACGGCCGCCATGACCTTGTTGGCCCCCCACTCGACGAACGCCGAACCGTCGGCCTGGCGCAGCGGACCGGCGACGATATGGATGGGTCTCAGTTCGTCCCACCGGCGGCCGTCGATCCGTCGTCCGTCCGGCGTCATCAGGATGGGGACATCTTTCGCTCCTACACTTCCCATGGTTTTCTCCTTGGACTGGTTTGGATGGATGGACTACAGCTCGTCGGGCCCCGGCCCGTCCGGCTCCGGTCCCTCGCGTTCGGGAGCCGCGTCGACCAGCGAGCGGGGCGCCGAGCGCATGAGGAGGTCGGCCGACGAGGCGGTGGCCGCGAGGTAGCTTTCCACCCGCTCGGTCAGGCCGGGCCGGTGCCCTTCGTCGTCGATCAGCCGGAGCGACTCCGCGACCCGTTGGATGGCCTCGGGGGCGCCGTCGATCCAGATCCGGCCGTTGCGGCCGACCGCGACCCGGGCCCCGGTGAGGCGGGTGATCGTCTGGATCATCGAGGCGCCGCGGCCGATGACCCGGGGGATCTTGGCGGGGCTCACCGTGATGATCATGCCCCCCTCCAGCTTGCCCAGGCCGTCCCCGAGCATCGTGACGCCGATCCGGCCGGTCGCCTCGAGGCTCTCGACCCGGACCAGGACCGCATCGCCGACCCGGAGGTAGTTCTGGGTCTCGCCGATCTCGATCGACCAGGGGGTCCCGGTCATATGCAGGGGCGCCCAGCGGGGGGCGCCGATATTGAGCAGCCAGAAGGTCCCCTGGACGTCCACGACCGTACCGATGACCTCGTCGCCCTCCTTGGGGATGTACCGACCGTTGAGCGGTACCACCTGGGCGAGGGGAGGCCGGGGCTGGTAGAGGCCGAGCACGCTCGCGAAGATCCGTTCGCCGACTCGGTAGGTGCCCCGCCCCGGCTTCCAGCCGGCGCCGGCGACCTGATCCCCCGGGAGGACTAGGACCCTCTCCCCGGACTCCGGGGAGGATTCGTCGCGGCGACCGCCCCGACGATGGGGTCGATGACTTCTGCCCATTGTTCCTTCTGCACCGGGACTTCGGACAGGGGTACGCTATTTAACTAAAGCGGTCTCGGCGGTGCCCTTGGTGCGGGCATTGAGCCGCGCGTAGAGGTCGCTCTGGACTCCCGCGGGGATCTCCAGGATCCCGCTCCACGACCCGTCGGCGAGCCAGTTCTCTTCGAGGAGTTTACCCTGGGCCTTGAGATCCCCGATCGTGCGAGGGTAATCCTGGGCGCGCAGGTGGATCTTGACCCGGACCGTGTCGAACCGGATCGGCAGGATCGGCCGAAGCTTCGCGAGCACCTCCTGGACCTGCTGGTCGACCGGCTTGAAGGGGTCGACGTGGAACTTGGCCTCCGCCATCGCCGCCTCGATCCGGGCCGCTGGGTGGGGCGCTCCCGTCTGGGGGTTCATCGCGTTGCGGGCGATGGTGGTCACGATCTGGCGGAGCTTGACGGCCTGGAGCTGGTGCCGCTGCTCGGTCGTGACCTGGACATCCCCCTTCTGGATGATCTGGGTCGCGATCTCGGCCAGGTTGAGGGTATGGAACGTCCGTTGGAGGTGTTCGTCGGAGACCTTCTCCCCCTTGCGGGCATCCTTGAAGATCTGCTCGAGCGCCAGCTTGTCGGAGAGGTCGACCGACTGGCCGTCCTTGATCGCCTGGACCGCCGCCGGGTCGACGAGCACCTCGAATCGGGAGCCCCCGGTCTCCCACCGGGCGATCACCGCGTCGTCGACCTTGACCATCGGAACCCTCCGAGGTCGGTCCGCCCCTCTACGAGCGGGAGCTCCGGGCCGGGCCACCGGCCGACGGCAGCCGGGCGACGTACTTCTGGGTCTCCTCGGCCACCAGGCGGCGCAGTCCGCCCGCCCCGCGGTCGATGGTGCAGACCTCGGCCTGGGAAAGGGTGGAGGCGTCCTCGAGGCCGGCCCGGAGCCCCTCGAGCGCGAGGAGGATCCCGGCGTCCCGGTCGAGGCCCTCCTTGTACTTCTGCTCCAGCAGTTCCATGACCGGGCCCTTGTTGCCCCCGGTCGAGGTCGCCTTGAAGCTGTTGAGCGAGCCCGACGGCTCGGTCTCGAAGAGGTGGACCCCCGAATCGTCGTAGCCTCCGACCAGGAGGGCCGTGCCGAAGGGGCGGACGCCGCCATACTGGGTGTACTGCTGCTTGTAGTCGCAGATCTTCCGGACCAGGAGCTCGACCGCGATCGGTTCGGCGTAGGTCACCCGGTTCAGCTGGGCCTGCAGCCGGGCGAAGTCGACCAGGACCCGGGCGTCGGCGACGAGACCTGCCGTGGCGCAGCCCACATGCTCGTCGATGGAGTGGACCTTTTCGAGGCTCGCGGGTTCCGCGAGCTTGGCATTGGGGATCCTCCGGTCGGCGACCAGCACCACCCCGTCCTCGTACACGACGCCGGCCGTGGTGGCGCCCCGGCGCACGGCTTCCCGGGCGTACTCCACCTGGAACAGCCGTCCGTCCGGCGAAAAGACCGTGATCGCCCGGTCGTAGGCCATCTGGCCGGGTTGCATCTCCATGGGTTGCCTCGGCCGGGGCACCAAAGCTCCGCTTATAAGCGGAGCGCGGGCCGACGGTGCCGAGGCGAGCAGATTACATCCGGGTCACCGGCCGTGGGTCGGTCCCCAACTGTTTTGCCCGATTGCCGACGTGGCCGTGGGGATGGCCGATGATCGGGGCCCGGGCCCGAGCGGACACCGGTTGAAGGGATCGGCCTCCGGGTATCTGGCGGCGGCCGCGGAGCAACCGATCGACTGGTATCCGTGGGGGCCTGAACCGTTCGAAGAGGCGCGTCGCCGCCATCGCCCGATCCTGCTCGATATCGGCGCGGCGTGGTGCCACTGGTGCCACGTGATGGACGAGGGGACCTATTCGGATCCCGAGGTCGCGGAGATCCTCGCCCGGGAGTTTGTCGCCGTCAAGGTCGATCGCGACGAGCGGCCGGAGATCGACCGCCGTTACCAGCAGGAGGTCGGGGCGCTCTCCGGTGAAGGGGGGTGGCCCCTCACGGCGTTCCTCGACTCGGAGGGGGCCGCGTTCTTCGGGGGGACCTACTTCCCGCCGAGCGACGGCCACGGCCGGCCGGGCTTCCGCCGAGTGCTCCGGGAGATCGCGCGGGTCTACCGGGACGAACCGGGCCGCGTCCGGGAAACGGTCCGGCAGGTCCGCGAGGCGCTGGCGCGCGGCGCCGAGGGTCCGACCCCTCCCGCTCGGACGCTCCCCCGGGCCGCTTTTGTGGACCGGGTCGAGGGCGAGATCGTCCCGCGCCTTGACCCGGTCCATGGCGGGTTCGGGCAGGCCCCGAAGTTCCCCCATCCGGCCGCGCTCAGCCTGCTCCTGCTTCGGGCGTACCTTCGGGGGGAGCCGGCGCGGGCCGAACCGGTCCTCCACACGCTCCGACAGATGGCCGACGGGGGGATCTACGACCAGATCGGCGGAGGCTTCCACCGGTATTCTGTCGATGAGGCCTGGCACATCCCGCATTTCGAGAAGATGGCGATCGACAACGCCGCCCTGCTCGACCTCTATCTGGAAGCGGACCGGTTCGCCCCCGGGGGCCGCTGGGCGGCGACCGTCCACGGGATCCTCGACTGGACCCGGACCGAGCTCGTGGATCCGGCCGGTGGATTCGCCTCGAGCCAGGACGCCGACGCGGCCCCCGGCGATGACGGCAACTACTTCACCTGGACCCGGGCCGAGATCCAGGCCAGCCTCCCCGCCGACGAGGCCCGGTTCGCGATCCGGCTCTTCGGCGTAGGGGTGGACGGCCAGATGCCCCACGACCCCCAACGCAACGTCCTCTACCGGGCGCTCGCCCCCTCCGAGGCCGCGGCCGGGGTCCTTCCGGCGAACCGGGATCCGGAGGCGGCGGCCCGCGCCGTGACCGAGACGTTGCGGGCCGCCCGGGCCCGTCGGCCCGCCCCGAAGGTCGATCCCGCCCTGTATGCGAATCTGAACGGACGGTACATCGGCGCGTCCGTCCGGGCGTCGGTCCAGCGGGACGATCCCGAGCTCCTCGGGCCGGCGATCCGGGCCGCCGACCGCTGGCTCCGGCAGGGGATCGATCCCGATCGGGGTGTCGCCCATCGGATCGACGCCCGCGGGGGGCACGGGTTCGGGCACCTCGACGACAACGCCCAGATGGCCTCCGGCCTCATCGAACTCGCCCTGAGGACGGGGGAGCGGCGGTACGCCGACGCGGTCGGCCCGATCCTGACAATGATCGTCGACGAGTTCCCCGATGACCAGGGGCGGCTCCGGGACCTTGCCCCCCGGCTCTACGACGGGGAGCTCATCGGCGGGGAACTTCGCCCGTCCTACCCCTTCGAGGACCAGCCTCACCTCGGTGCCGGTCCGGCGGCTGTACGCGCCCTGTGCCGATGGGCCGCGGTGACCGAGTCGGAGCCGTTCGGGGCCGCCGCCCGCCGCCTCTGGGAGCCGATGGCGGCCCGGACGGCCGAGGGCGGTCTCTTCTCGGCGGGCGTCGCGCTGGCCGGGGCGGAGCTCGACCTGCCGACGACGACCGTGATCGTCGAAGGCGACGGCCCCGAGGCCGCCGAGCTCTGGAAGGCCGCGTGGAGTTCTCCGCGGCCGAACCTGGTGGTCTTCCGGGGCTCTCCCCCCCCGCCGTTCCGGCTCCCTGCGGCCGCCGGCGGGGCTCCGGGCGGCGCAGCGGTGCGGGCGCTCCTCTGCGAGGGCGTTGCCTGCCGGGCGCCCATCACCGCCGCCGGGGAGCTGGCCCGGAGGCTGGCGGAGCGTCCGGCTCCGGGGTGAGCCCCGCGAGCTCCCCGATATCGGTGCCGTCCAGAAGGAAGCCGCGGGCGTGGCCCCGGCCGAGGAACCGGTGGACGAGGAACGACCGGCCGCGCCGGGGTTTCTCCCGGTTGAGCGACTCGATGCCGGCGATCGGATTGAACGCCGGCAGGATCACCACCTCCTGGAGCGCCCCGGACGGCGGCCGGGGACCGCGCGCGGATTCCGGGATCGGGGCCTCGAGCCGCACCCAGCAGCGCCGCTTGCCGGTCGGATCATCGACCGTGGGGGCCAGCCGGACCCCCGGGTGCAGATGACCCGCGACCAGCCGGGAGGCCCGGGCGACCCGGTCCGAGGGCCAGCGGTGGCCGTGGAAGATCCCGACGCCCCGGTGGAGCACCCCGGAGGGCCGGTGGAGCACGACCTCCCGGGGCAGGGCCCGCCCGAGGCCGACATCATGGTTGCCGGGCACGATCTCGATCCCAAGGCCCGCCGCAAGGAGGGTGGCGAAGAACCGGCGGACTCCGGGACGCAGCGCCGCGGGGACGCCGACGATCGGATGCTTCACATCGCCGGCGATCAGGAGGGTGCCGGCGGCGGCCGACCGGATCGCGTCCAGCACGTGGTCGGACAGATCGTCGATCGACGCGGGCGGCGGACCGTCCGGCCGGTCGCGGGTGGCCCCGTAGCCGAGATGGACATCGGAGATCACGAGCGTCGTGCCCGAACGGCCGGGCGAGTCGGTCACCACCAGCGCCGGGACGCCGGGCAACGGTCGGATCTCCGCGGCCTCCATCGTGGTCCGGGGGACCAGGGGACTCCGGGGTTATCCGTTCTCGCCCCCGAGGCCGCTTCCTCCGCTCCTCGGTGGCGCCGTCCATCCTCAAATACGACCGGCGGCATCGTAGAGGCAGCCATGCCGACCGGACGCACCCGGGACCGGAGCATCGAGCGGATCCAGGCGATCCTGGGCCGCACCGGATTCCATGTCACGGGTACCCACAACATCCGCCCCTCCAGCTTCGATCTGGTCGCCCGTCGCGACTCGCTGCTCCTGCTCGTCAAGGTCCTGAAGAACATCGACGCGCTCGGGCCGGACGAGGCCGAGCGGCTGCGGGAGCTGTCCCGGCTGATCCCGGCCGTCGGGCTGGTGGTGGGCGCCACCTCCGGAACCAGTCCGCTGGAGGCCGGCGTGGTGTACATGCGCTACGGCATCCCGATCCTGACCGAGGAGACCCTGAAGGAGTATGTGGAAAAGGGGATCCCGCCGTTCCTCTTCTCCAGCCCGGGCGGCATCTTCGCCCGGATCAACGGCCCCCGGCTGCGGGAGCTTCGGGAGGATCGTCGGCTCTCCTTGGGCGCGCTCGCCTCGGCCGCCGGGGTCTCCCGACGGACGATCCAGCTCTACGAGGAGGGCGCCGGCGCCGAGATCACGGTCATCGAACGGATCGAGACCTACCTCGGCGAACCGGTCGTCGAGCCGATCGATCTCTTCGCCCGCCGGAGCGAGGAGGCCCCCGAGCCGGCCGACGAATCGGACCGACCGCTCGACCGGGGAGGGCCCGGAGTTCCCGAGCCGACCGGGGACCCGCTCCGGGACGGCGTCGTCCGTCAGCTTGGCGACATCGGTCTCACGGTCACGGTCACGGTGCGGGCGCCGTTCGACGCCTTCAGCCGCACGCCCGTGGCCCGACCGGAGATCCTGCTGACCGGCGTCGGCAGCCTGCGGGCGGCCCACCACCGGGCGACGATCCTCCATGGGCTCGCCCGGGTGAT
This sequence comes from Thermoplasmata archaeon, assembly GCA_021791335.1. Taxonomy (GTDB): domain Archaea; phylum Thermoplasmatota; class Thermoplasmata; order Lutacidiplasmatales; family UBA184; genus Lutacidiplasma. The sequence goes on along the minus strand of JAJYWS010000027.1, from coordinate 20,704 downwards.
CGAGGGGCACGCCATGTTCGTGGTCCGGGAGGAGAGCCGGACCTCCTCGATCGACGGCCTTCCGATCTTCACCGTCCAGGAGCTCAAGCGGTCCCGGGACCACGACGAACTCCTCGAGGCCCTCTCGGAACGCGAAGCGCCGTGATCGACGCGCCGATTTTGGGCACCTCCGGGCTGCTGATCGGTTCGGTGCGAGGACTGGTCGACGACGCCCGCCAGGTGGTCCGGCGGCTCCACGACCGTTCGGTCGCGTGGGTCGGCCTCGGGGTCGCCCCGGAGGAGCTGGAGGGCCTCGACCGCTACTTCGTCCGGTCCGGCGCCGAACCGGTCGTCCCGCTCACCCTCATCGAACGGAGCGAGGTGAAGGGGCTGACCCGCTTCGGCGAGGTCCGGATCCCGAACCCCACCTTCGTCGAGAGCCTCGCCTGGTGCCGGTCGGCCGGGGTACCGGTCGCGGCGCTCGATCCCTCCGAGGACCGGACGGCCGAGATCTTCACCGAGTCGATCGGCTACGTCGAGCTGGTCCGCCGGACGGTCCGGGAGCGGTCGCTCTCGCGCCGACCCCCGGCCCCGAGCTCGGCCGACGAGTACGCCCTCGAATGGGAGGCGCGGGTCACCGCCGGGGCGGGCTCCCGGCGCTACCACGAGGCCCGGGACCTCCACCTCGTCGAGACCCTCCGCCGCACGGCGCCGAGCGGCCGGTCCGTCGCCGTCGTGGTCGACCGGGAGCGGTTCGAGCGGATCCGGGATCTCCTAAGGTCCGACCGGGCGTCGGGGGCCTACGCCTGAAGGATCTCGTCGATCCGCCGGCGCGTCGTGCGCCGGAACTCGTCGAGCGATCCTTCGTTGACCAGCATGCCGTCGGCCAGCGCGAAGGCGTTGCCGATGCCCCACTTGAGCTCGCGCCGGTCCCGGTCGTAGAACTCCTGCATGTCGTCGTCGCTGCGGGCCCGGCGGGAGAGCCGCTCGTACCGGGTCTCGGGCGACGCAAAGATGCCGAGCACGTAGAGGTCGCCGAAGTGGTGACGGAAGACGGTCACCTCGCTGTCGGACCGGCAGCCGTCGACCAGCATCCGGGTCTCCGTGAGCTTCGGGAGCGCCCGCTGGGCCCAGATCGCCGGTCCGTGCTTCTCCCGTTCCTCGGCCGCGATCCGGCCGATGTTCGCGTTCGTGAGCGGAAGGCCGCGCCGCTGGGTCTCCGCCCGGACCAAATCGCCCATCTTGAGGGTCGCGAGCCCGGCCTCGTGGGCCAGTTGGACCAGTTCGTCCTTGCCGGAGCCCGGCATGCCGACCGTGACGATCAGCTTCATGGCGGGCTGCCGGACGGCCCCGAGGTCGGCGCCGTCGATCCGACGGCCTCGCTCTCCATCACCTGCTGCAGCCGGTCCGCCCGTCGGACGAACGCCTCGGCCTCCTGGGCCTCCAGGGTCGCCTGCTCCAGGAACCGGTCGGCCTTGACCTTGAGCTCGGCGGTCTTCTGGGTCCGGACCGTCGCCCGGAGGTCGATGTGGCCGGCCGCGCTTTCGAGGTTGGCGATCCGCTGCTGGAGCTTGCGGATGCGGTACTGCAGGCTGGTCGCATCGGAGTGGACGTTCGGGTTGTTCTGGAGGGCCGCCTGGAGATCCTTCTCGAGCTGCTGGATCTCCTGCTCGACTTCGGGGATCTGGGCCCGCTTCGCCTGGGCCTTCTCCCGGAGGACGGTCGCCTGGTGGCGGATCCGCTCGATCTTGGTCGTCAGCCGGGCGGCCCGCTCGTGGGCCCGGGTCGCGGCCTGCTGGTGCCGCGCCGCGATCTCGCGGAGCTTGGTCACGTCGGCGTAGCCTTCACCGCGCCAGCGCGACTGGCGGAAATGGAGGGGGGAAGGCGGAGGGGCGCCCGGGGGGGTTCCGTCACCGGTCGACATACTCCGTCCGCATCGGGTCCCGCCAATATAGCGGTTGTGTCGCAGGCGGGAGGCCGCCTACGGGGTGGGCGGCCGGAGGCTCGCGCGCAGACGGGCCTCCAAGGGAGCGAGCGCCAACCGCTCCTGGGTGCGGCTGTCGCGCTCCCGCAGGGTGACCGTCCCGTGGAGCGGCCCCTCGGCGAGCGTCTCGTGGTCGACGGTGATGCACCAGGGGGCCCCGATCTCATCCATGCGGGCGTAGCGCTTCCCGACCGATCCGGTCTCGTGGTACTCCACCGGGATCCCGGCGGCGCGGAGGCTCCGCCAGATCCGCCGCGCCGCCTCCCCGTGCTCCTTGCGGAGCAGCGGGAAGACCCCCCCCGCGATCGGGGCCAGGTAGGGCGGCAGCCGCCAGACGGTCCGCTCCCCCTCGGTCTGGAGGTCCAGGTCGGCCAGGGCCCAGAGGTTCCGGTCGACGCCGAAGGTGATCTCCAGGACATGCGGGACCACCCGGCGGCCGTCGGGTCGGGCGACCGAGAGATCCTTCTTCGAACCCTCCCCGTGCCGGGTGAGGTCGTAGTCGCCCCGGTAGTGGACAGCGCCCACCTCCCGGAACCCCCCGAGGCTCGCGAGGTCGACCTCGACGTCGAACTGGATCCGGTTGTAGAACGCCCGTTCGGTCGCCGACTTCTCGTAGAGCCGGATCCGTTCGGCGGGGTAGCCGAGGACGTCCCGGTAGAACCGGTAGGACCGGGCGAGGTGGTAGGCATAGAAGGCGGGGAGCTCCCCGGCGGCGACGAGCTCCGCCGGCGTCGCCCCGACGGGGGTGAGGTCCCCGGCGGCCCGTCGATCGGCGCGGACCATCGGCAGCCGCTCGTCGGCGACCGACTCGAGCGGGGCCGGGTAGTCGGCCGGATCGAAGAAGATCTGGAGCTCGGCCTGGGTGAACGCCCGGCTCCGGAAGAGGACCTGGCGCGGGGCGATCTCGTTGCGGTACGCCCGGCCGATGACCGCGATCCCGAGGGGGAGCGCATGCCGGCCGACGTCCCACATCCGGGCGAACGCGAGGTAGCTGCTCTGCGCCGTTTCGGGGCGCAGGTACGCGGTCTCGTCGCCGGTGGCCCCGAAGTCGACCGAGAACATCAGGTTGAACGGGCGGGGCACCGTCCAGTGGCGGGCGCCGCACCGGGGGCATCGGACCCCGGCCTCCTGCACCAGCCGTCCGATCTCGGCCGGAGCCAGACCGTCGACTCCCTCCGGACGGGCGGTTTCGAGGAGGGTGTCGGCCCGGTAGGCGGTATGGCAGTCGGCGCAGGAGACCTCCGGGTCGGTGAAATTCTCGAGGTGGCCCGACGCGCGGACGACCGGTTCGGGCAACAGCTCGGCCGGTTCGATCAGATAGAAGTCGTCCGACGCGCGGACCATCCACTCGGTCCACGCCTCCTCGATCCGCCGCTTGATCGCGGTCCCGACCGGCCCGTAGTCGTAGAGCCCCTGGATCCCACCGTAGATCTCGGCCGACGGCCAGAGCACCCCCCGGCGGCGCAGGGTCGCGAAGAGTTCGTCGATCGTCGTCATCGGCCGGGCCTCCGGCGATCCGGCGACCCCGGGGGGACGATAACCTGTTCGCCCGCCCGGGTCACGATCTGGTACTCGGGGTCCTCCGGCGGCAGCCGAAGGATGAGCGGCGATGCCGGCCCGTCGGCCGTGATCGCGGCCCGGTCGGGTTGGCCGAGGAACTCCCACGGGGTCACCAGGAGCGACCGGGCGATGAACCCCGCCGAGACCGGCCGATGCGCGAGCCGGCTCGAGACATAGGCGAACTCCGCCTCCCGGAACAGGGTGGGGGGACGGAGCATGCCGTTGTCGGTCCCGAGCAGGACGGGCAGTCCGAGCCGCTCCATTTCGGCGAGCGGGGGGCGGCGCCCGAAGAGGGCGTTCGACCGGGGGCAGACCGCGACCGTCGACCGCGCCGCCCGCACCTGGCGGAGATCGTCCACGGTGGCCCGGGTGAGGTGGACGATCAGGTCCGGGCGGGGGTCCAGGTAGTCGTCCGGCGACTCCCGGACCGATTCGCTCGCGTGGAGCGCCCAGAGTTTCCCGGCCCGCCGACAGGCCCGGGCCAGCGTCCGACGCCGGTCCGGCCCCTCCTCCCGGGCCGAGCTGATCCCGATCCCGTCGGCGACCGCCAGGAGCGCCTCCAGCGCCGGGCGATCGATCTCCCCGGCCGGGGGCCGGCCGAGGATCACCGGGCGCACCGAACTCCCCCGGGCGGCCGCGCGGAGCAGCCGCGCCCCGTCGATCCCTTCCTCCCGGAAGTCGAGGGTCGCGGCGATGCCCTGCCGCTCCATCCAACGCAGCGCCGCCCGCATCGCGTCGCGTTTGGCGGCCGGGGGGGCCGACTGGAGCAGTCGGAACTTGTAGCCGTCCGGGGGTCGAACCAACTCGGCGAGGGTACCGGCCGGCGGTTCGCGTACCGAGAGGAAGTCGGCGAGGTGGGTGTGGCCGTTCACGGGCGACGGGGTCACGATGCCCCGGATCCTCCGCTCCCGCCCTCCCGAGGAGTCGCAGCCGATCGATCCCACCTCGAGGACGCGGCCGGCCCGTATCCGGACGTAGCCGGCTCGGGGACCCGAGCGGTCCAGGATCGCCCCCTCGACGATCATCGGGACGGAGCACGGGGGCCGGTTAGTTAAGGGCCCGGGGCCGGCGGGGGCCGCCCCCCGCCGCCCGAAATCGGGATATGGCCGTGCCCTCCTCCCCGAAGGAATGCCGGAGATCGGACCGCGCCCCGAGCCCGACGACGATCCCCGGGGGCTCCTGGTCGCCGGCCACATCAATGTCGACCGGTTCCTGGAGCTCCCCGAGTTTCCCGCCCCGGACCGGACGGTCCCGATCCAAAGCTCCCGTTCGGCGCTCGGGGGGACGGCGGCCAACCTCGCCCGAGGGAGCGCCAGCTACGGGATCCCGACCGGGCTCGTCGGCCGGATCGGCGCCGACTTTCCCGAGGAGTTCCACCAACGGCTCCGCCGGGCCGGCATCGATCTGAGGGGCGTCGAGCGGGTCCCCGGGGTGGGGACCCCGACCTGCTACATCCTCGAGAACGGACGTCGGGAGACCGAGGTCCTCATCGACCAGGGACCGATGGGCGACAACGATGCGCGCCCGGCCATCCCCCGGCGCCTCCTGTCGGAGTACCGGTGGCTCCACCTGACGACCGGCCCCCCCCTCTGGCAGCTCGCCTGGAAGGCGGCGGCCCGCGCGGCGGGCCTCCGGGTCGCGGTCGACCCGGCCCAGGAGGTCCACTACCGTTGGACCCCCGCGCAGCTCCGGCGCCTGTTAAACGGGGCGGAGATCCTGTTCGGGAATCGGGCGGAGATCGACCGGATCCGGAGGCTCTTGGGGGCGCGGAGGGTCGAGGAGCTCCTGACCCGGGTGCCGTTGGTGATCCGGACCGAGGGGGCCCGGGGAGCCACCGCGTTCGCCCGGACCGGGCGGGTCACCGTGCCCGGGATCCGGGTGCCCCACCCCTCGACGACCGTCGGCGCTGGCGACGCGTTCCGGGCCGGATTCTACTTCGGCTGGTGGGCGGGGGCCCCGATGCGGGACTGCCTCGTCGCCGGCCACCGTTCGGCGGCCCGTTGGGTCCGGGGCGGTCGGTTGGCGCGACGGCGGAGACGGGACCGGCCGTGAGGTTCCGTCCGTTCCGTGAACTGATCCCCCCCGAGGTGGCCGTGGCCCGGCTGCTGCGGGCCGTCCGGCCCGTGGCCCGGGTCGAGACGGTCCCCCTTACGGAGGCGGCCGATCGTCTCGCCGCGGCCACGCTCCGGGCCGACCGGCCGATCCCGGGCACCGACCGGGCGAGCTGGGACGGCTACGCCGTCCGATCGTCCGGAACCCGCGCCGCCTCGGCTCGTCGACCGCTGGAGCTGAGGCTCCGGGGCGACCGGTTCGCCGAGGCCGCGGGGGGCAGCCGGCTCGGGCCGGGCGAAGCGGTCGCGGTCGCGACCGGCGCCGCCCTGCCGACAGGCGCCGACGCCGTCGCGATCTTCGAAGAGGTCGAACGCCGGGGGGAGTACCTCCGGCTCACCCGGTCGGTCCGCGCCGGGGAGCGGGTGGCCCGGCGCGGGGAGGATTTCGCCCGGGGCGACCGCCTGACCCGGGCCGGCGCCCCGCTGACCCCCGCCCGCATCGGAGCGCTCGCGATGTTCGGCCACACGACGGTCACGGTCCGGGCCCGGCCCCGGGTGGCGATCGTCTCGAACGGAAACGAACTGGTCGCCCCGGGAGCACGGCTCGGCCCCGGCCAGATCTACGACGCCAACTCCTCGGCCCTGGCCGCCATCGTGCGGGCTGCCGGAGGGACGCCGGTGGTCTACCCTCCGGCCCCGGACGATCCCCGGCGGCTCCGCCGGCTCCTGCGGGCCGCCGCCCGGGCGAGCGATCTCCTCCTGGTGACCGGGGGAAGTTCGGTCGGGGAGCGCGACCTGCTGCCCGGGATCTTCGCCGCGGAAGGGCGTCTCCTCTTCCACGGCATTGCCGTCCGGCCCGGGAAACCGACGCTGGCGGCCCGGGTCGACGGAAAGCTCTGGCTGGGCCTCCCGGGCCATCCGACCTCCGGCCTCCTCAACATGTTCTGGCTCGGACTGCCGGTGCTTCGGCGGGCCGCCGGCCGGGAGGGCCCCGGCTGGGTCGAGGGCTGGGCATTGATGGGGGAGCGGGCCGTGGCGTTGACGGAGGGGCTCTCGACGGTCGTCCCCCTGCGCCGGGGGGCGGACGGGCGGGTCTACTCCACGTTCCGCAGCTCGTCGGCGATCTCGAGCCTCGCCGGAGCCGAGGCGTTCACCGTGCTGCCTCCCGGGGGACGACCGGTGCGGCGGAACGATCGCGTCCGGGTGCGCTACCTTTTGCCTCCCCTCGGCCGGGGTCTCCCCGCCCCGAACGGTTAAGGCGGCCGCGAACCTCCCGGCCCCGTGGGCAAGCGGACGGTCCGGACCGCCCTCCTGGCGATCGAGGGCACGAACTGCGACGAGGAGTTGGCCCGGGCGCTGGAGGCGCTCGGGGGCCGACCCGAGGTCATCCATCTCCAGCGGTTTGCTCGGGAGGAGGGTCGGCGGCGCCGCCGGCTCTCCGACTTCGACCTGCTCTTCTTCCCGGGGGGCTTCTCCGCCGGGGACTACGTCCGGGCGGGGGCGATCTTCGCGGCCCGGGTCCGCTCGACGATCGGGGACGATCTGGAGGCGTTCGTCCGGGACGGTCGGCTGGTCGGGGGGGTCTGCAACGGCTTCCAGACCCTCATCGAACTGGGGCTCCTGCCGGGCCGGCGGGACGGCCGGCTGGGACCGCCCGAAGCGGCGCTGATGCCGAACGACTCGGGTCACTTCGAATGCCGGCCGACCTTCTGCGCCTGGCCCGGGGGGACCTTCGCCCCGCTGCGCGCCGTGCCCCGGGGAACCTCGTACCTCTTCCCGAGCGCGCACGCCGAAGGCAAGCTCGTGCTGCCGGGGCCCCCGGGCGAACGGCTGAGGGAGCTCGAGTCGGCCGGTCAGATCCTCTTCCGTTGGGTGGCCCCGGATGGGGGACCCCCGGTCTACCCGTGGAACCCGAACGGGTCGGAGGGCGATGTCGCCGGCCTCACCAACCCCTCGGGCAATGTCTTCGGCCTGATGCCGCATCCGGAGCGGTCGTTCGACCGGTGGCAGATGCCCGGGGGGCGCGGTCGGGAGTCGGGTTCGCCGACCGCCGACGGCGCCCGGTTCCTGGCCGCGGTCGTCGACCACGCGCGGGAGCGGGCCTAGGCCTCGGCGGACGGAGAGAGCTCCCAGACCCAGAGTCGCTCCCCCTCCAGACGGCGCTCGGCGACCGGACGGATCCGGGCTCCTTGGGCGCAGTAGCGCTCCCGGATCTGATCGAGCCGGTCGGCCGCCTGCACCGAGGAGACGAGCAGGTAGCCCCGTCCGCCCGGGCGGAGGTGCTCGTTGAGGCACTCGACGATCCGGGCGGTGACCCGGCAGCCGTCCGGCCCGCCGTCCAGGGCGAGCCGGTCGCCCCAATCGGGATCGGGGGACTCCGGCGGCGTCGGGAGATACGGCGGATTCGCCACGATCCGGTCGAACCGACCCAGACCGGCAGCCAGGTCGGTGCGGACCGCAACGAGCGGGAGCCGTTCCGCGCGGGCCCGGGCGGCGAGCCGCCGCAACGCGGCCGGGTTCAGGTCGGTGGCGACGGTCCGGGCCCCGCGCCGGGCCGCGGTGAGGGCGAGGAGCCCGTTGCCGGTGCCGATCTCGAGAAACCAGCTCCCCGGGGCCGCCTCGGCCCAGGGACGCAGGAGCATCGTATCCTCCCGGATCGGATAGATCGCCGGCCCGGCCCGATCGTCGGTCATCCGATTCCCGCCGATGCGCGATGGCTTCTTATTCAAAAGGGGGGTGTCGACGCTGTTCAGGGAGCATCCCGCACGTGCCTCGTCGGTTGTCGGCCCCGGTCAAGATCGGTATCGCCGGGCTGCCGGGCTCGGGCAAGACCCAGACGCTGCTGCGGATCATCCAGCTTCTGGAAGCGGAAGGGATCGTCGTCGGCGGGATGGTCACCGAGCCGATCATCGAGAAGCGGCGCCCGGTCGGGTTCCATCTGGTCCACTGGGCGACCCAGGAACGGGGGGTCTTCGCCCACGAGAACCTCAAATCCCGCCACCGGAGCGGCCGTTACGGCATCGCCGTCGAAGTGCTCGAGGATCTCGGGGTCCGGGCGCTGGCCGACGCCCGCGAGTCGGCGGACGTGATCGTGATCGACGAGGTCGGCAAGCTCGAGGTCGACAGCGAGATCTTCACCCAGGCGGTCGTCGCGACCCTCGAGACGCCGAAGACGACCCTCATGACACTCCATAAGAAGTCCCGCAACCCTCTCCTGCAGGACATCCGGCGGAGGGATGAGCTACGGCTGCTCGAGGTGACGCCGGTCAACAAGAACCTCCTCCCGTTCAAGGTGGTCCGCCTGATCCAGGGGACCGCCCACTGACGGCGGAGCTCGGGCTGGTCCGCGAAGGGGGGACCGAGCTCTGGCTGCCGACGTCCGGCGGGGCCCGCGGGCCGGGCCGTCGGGCGCCGGTCTTCTACAACCGGTCGATGGCCCTCGACCGCGACCTGGCGGTCGCCGTCATCGCGCGGGTCCGGGAGCTCGGGATATCGCTGGAGACCGGCTGGGAGATGCTGAGCGCGACCGGGGTCCGCGCGATCCGATGCGCGGTCGAGGCGGGACGGTTCGGCTCGCTGACCTTGACCGACCGCGACCCCGAGGCGCTCCGGGTGCTGGAGCGGAACGTCGCGCGGTATCCCGACCGGGGGCTCCGGGTCGAGGGCCGGGATGCCCGAGGGGCCCTCCCGCCGCCGGCGGTCGACTGGGTCGACCTCGACCCGTACGGGACCCCGGTGCCGTTTGTGCCGGCCGCGTTCGATGCATTGGCCCCCGGGGGCCTCCTGGGGGTTGCCGCTACCGACATGCCGGTCCTGGCCGGCGCCTCGCCCTCGGTCTGCGAACGCCGCTACGGCGGCCGACCGGTGCGCGGCCGGCTGGGACCGGAGGGCGGACTGCGACTCCTCCTCGCGTATCTGGAGCGGTCGGCGCGGGCCCGGGGGCGGACGATCCACCCGCTGGTGGCGTACGTCGGCGACCATCATGTCCGGGCGTATCTTCGGGTCGATCCCCGGAGCGAGGCGACGCCCGAGCCGCCCGTGGCGGTGATCGACCCGGACCGGTGGGACGGGCCGTGGCTCGGCGCCGGCGGACCGTTCGGGCCGCTCTGGGTCGGGCCGCTCTTCGACGCCGGCTTCGTGACGGGGCTTAGGGCCCCGTCCGCCGCGGCCGAGCCCCGGCGGATCGGGATCTTCGTGGACCGGCTCCGGGCGGAAAGCCGGGCCGACGTGCCGTTCTACTTCGAGCCGAACGAGATCTGCGGCCGGGAGGGTCTTTCGACGCCCTCGGCCCCGGACGCGTTCGTCGAGCGGTTGCGGGCCCTCGGCCATGCCGCCTCCCGGACCCACGCCCGGCCCGAAGGGTTCCGCACCTCGGCCCCCCGGTCGGTGGTCGCCGCCCTCGCCCGGGCCGATCAGTCCCAGAAGGACCGGGTCCGGGCGTAGTGCCGCTCGGCCCTCAGGATCTCGGTGAGGAACTCCTCGTCGTTCCGGTAGAGCCGCTGGAGCAGCCGGCGGGCGGTTTCGGGACCGATGCCGCGGGCGGCGAGCGCGTAGAGCGCCCGTTCCCCGAAATGGGCGACGAGTTCGGCCGAGGTGTAGCCGGCCCGAACCACGCTCTCCGGGACCGGCGGGCTCCGGGGTCGTCGGCGGCGCTTCGGTTCGGGGACGGAGGGCCGGCCGGCCCGGTACTTCGCCTGGGCGTAGCGGGAGAGCCGGTCGATCTCCTCCGCCCGCTTGGGGGAGAGGACGGCCGAGAGGGATCCCCGGCAGAGCAGGCAGCGGCTCCCCCCCTCGACCCCGTACCGGCCGGGGGTGGTCGTACGGGTGAACCCGCACCGCAGGCAGACGAGCGAGAGGGGCTCGGCCGCGAGCCGTTCCCGCACCGCCTTGAGCAGGGTCGGCGGAGGGACCTCCTGGACGACCCGCCATCGGAGCCGGGAGAGGACGCCATCCGAGAGCGGGGAGGCGGCCGTCGGCCGGATCTCGATGGTGCCCGCGGCGATCGCCCCGACCACCCGACGGGCGTGCTCGAGGTCGTGCCGGTCGTAGAGCGTTTTTTCGAGGGTCTCCTCCCCGACCGGGGTCGTCCGGGCCGATTCGAGGAGCGGCTCGAGCCGTCGGAGTTCCCGGGCATCGAGCGACGGCGGGAGCAGTCCGAGCTTGCGGGCCACGGTGAGGAAGGTGAACCGGTAGTCGAGCCCCGTGGGCAGGAGCCGCTCGACCATCGGTTCCAGCTCCTCGGGGGGGATCCGGAAGCCGTCGGCGATCGCGGCCCCATCGAGGGCCTGGGGCAGCTCGAGCACGATCCAGGTCGGTTCGACCGCGAGGATCTCGACCAGGCCCCCGAGCCGGGCCGTCAGGGTGCCCGACAGGGCCAGGGCGAGGGTCTCGTTGGTCCGGGTGCCGAAGCACGCGCCCACGACCACGAGCCGGCCCGAGGCGGTGAGGGTGATCCGCCGGTCGGTGGGCAGATCCGCGGCCGGGCCGGCCGACGCCCGGCGCACGCGCAGCCGTTCGATCCCCTCCGCGGTCAAGGGGTAGGCGTCGTAGGCCCCGTCGGCGCGTCGCGCCCCGATCTCCTGGGCCACGTCGAAGGGCACCGGGAGATCCTCGCCGGCCCACCGGGGCTCCTGCCCCATCTCGGCCACCGTCTCGACGAGCAGTTCGTCGTCCCGGTGCTCGACGACCTTCCAGGTCCTCCCATGGAGCAGGAAGATCTGCTCGGGCTGGGCCAGGATCTGGGTCAGCACGAACCGCTCATCGAGGGTGCCGATCCATTGCCGGGTGGCGATGTCCCGGAGCCGGTAGGTCCGTTCGTCCGGGATGAGCGAGAGGGTGGAGTAGAACCGCTGGAGCGTCGCCCGGCCCGGGCGTAGGCTCGTCTCGGTCTGCCGGAGAAGTCCCAGATCCTCCAGGTACTGCAGCAGCGCCGTCCACTCCTCGGGCTCAAGGCCGGACGCCGAGGGGACCCGGGCGAACCGGTCGACCAGGGTCGCCCGATCGACCGACACGTCGGCCCGGAGCGCGCCGAGGATCTGCTGGGCGATCGCGAGCCGGTTGCGGCTCCGCCAACCGATCGGCTCGATCTCGGAGGCGATCGCGCGGCGGGCGAGGACCGCCGCCTCCTCGAGGTCGTCGTCGTCCAGGGCGAGGACCGTGCCGTGGACGACCCGCCCGCGTCGGTGGCCGGACCGTCCGATCCGCTGGACCAGGCGGCCCACCTGGTGGGGCGACCCGAACTGGATCACGTGGTCGACGAAGCCGATGTCGATGCCCAGTTCGAGCGAGGAGGTGGCCACCAGGGCCCGGAGCTCCCCGTCCCGGAACCGGCGCTCCGCCTCCTCCCGGATCTCCCGGGAGAGCGAACCGTGGTGGACGGCGATGGCCAGCTCCGGCGCGAGCCGTTGGAGCCGGGCGGCGAGCCCCTCGGCGGTCGGACGGGTGTTCACGAAGAGGAGGGTCGCCCGGTGGTCGCGGATCTCCTGGACGACGGCGGCGAGCGCCCGCAGCATCGTCTCATCCGATTTGAGCTCGATCCGCAGCGCGTCGGAGATCGGGGCGGCCTCGGCCGGGGGGGTCCGGGCGGTCAGGTCGAGCCGCCGCGTCGAGGCGGCGGCCCGGACGACGCACGCGCGCGGAGCGGGGGAGAGGAACCGGGCGACCTCCTCCGGATTCCCGACGGTGGCGGAGAGTCCGACCCGCCGGACCCGCCGGCCCACGAACGCGTCGAGGCGGTCGAGCGTCAGCGCGAGCTGAGCCCCCCGGTCGGAGGGGACGAGTTCGTGGACCTCGTCGACCACCACGCAACGCACCGCCCGAAGCGACTCCCTCAGTCGGCGGCCGACGAGCAGGATCTGGAGGGTTTCGGGCGTCGTCAGCAGGAGGTCGGGGGGATGGCGGGACTGTCGGCTCCGCTGCGCGGGGGTGGTATCCCCATGCCGGACGGCGACGGTGAGGCCGATATCCTCCGCGAGGGCGACCAGCCGCTGCTCCAGATCCCGGTTGAGCGCCCGCAAGGGCGTGACGTAAACGATCGAGATCGGGGGCGACGGGTGGCGGAGCCGGTCGTCGAGCAGGGGCAGCAACGCCGCCTCGGTCTTGCCGGTCCCGGTCGGGGAAAGGAGGAGCGCGTCGGAGTCGCCCCGCAGGACGGGGGCCGCGAGCTCCTGGATCTCGGTCGTCGTCTCGATGCCGCGGCGGCGGGCCGCCTCCCGGAGCCGGGGATCGAGGGAACCGAGGAGCGTGCCACTGTCCGCCATGGGTGTCGGAGAGCGGAAGGAGCCGGCGCCGGGCTATCAGATTGCGCCCGGTGCCCGAAACGGTCAAGGGGGCCGGGCGGCTCCTCCAAGGCCATGGCGTCCGCCGCACGACCGGCCCCGGGAACCCCCCAGCTTTTGGACCTCGGGCCGGTGGTCGATCGGATCCGAGCGGGAGGCCGTGCGGTCGTCGCCCTGTCGGGCGGTGTCGACTCGGCGCTGGTCGCGGCCCTGGCGTTCGAGGCGCTGGGATCGGAGGCCCGCGCGTTCACGGTGGTGGGGCCGGCCGTCTCCGACGCCGAGATCGCGCGGGCCACCGGGACCGCCCGGGCGATCGGGCTCCCGCACGAGCTGGTACCTGCGAACCCCCTGGAGCTCGCCGAGTACCGGGCGAACCCCTCGAACCGGTGCTTCTTCTGCCGGACGGTCGAGGGGGCCGCGCTCCGGGCCCATGGGGAGCGGGCCGGGGCGCGCCAGTACCTGGACGGCATCCACCGGGACGACCTCGGCGACGACCGGCCGGGGATCCGGGCGATGGAAGCGGCCGGCTTCTGGCACCCGCTCGTCGTCGCCGGCCTCGGCAAGGCCGAGGTCCGGCGCTGGGCCCGCCATCGGGGGCTTCCGTACTGGGACGCCCCCAGCGACGCCTGCCTCGCCTCCCGGATCACCCACGGCCAGCCGATCACCGTCGATCTCTTGGGCCGGGTGGCCCGGGCGGAGGCGAGCCTCCGGGCCCTCGGATTCCGGCAGGTCCGCGTTCGGGTCCAAGACGAGTCGGCCCGTGTCGAGGTGGGCCCGGACGAACTCCATCGGCTCGATGCGACGCCGCTCGCCCGGCGCGTCGAGGCGGCCGTGGCCGCCGAAGGGTTCCGCTCGGTGACCCTCGACCCCCGGGGGTATCGGGGAGGGGGCGGTCGGACCCCGCGATGAACGACGCCGTGTCGTCCCCCGCGGTCCGGGAGCTGCCCGGGCGCTTCCGGCTCGAGACCGAGATGGTGCCCCAGGGCGACCAGCCCCGGGCGATCCAGGAGATCGTCGACCGGGTCGGTCGGGGGGAGAAGTTCGTGACCCTGCTCGGCGTCACCGGGAGCGGGAAGACGTTCACCATGGCCCACACGGTGCAACGGCTTCAGCGGCCGACCCTCGTGATCAGCCCGAACAAGACCCTGGCCGCGCAGCTGGTGAGCGAATTCCGGTCGCTGTTCCCCCACAACGCGGTCGAGTACTTCGTGAGCTACTACGACTACTACCAGCCCGAGGCCTACGTTCCCCAGATCGACCTCTACATCGAAAAGGACGCCTCGGTCAACGAGGAGATCGACCGTCTCCGCCACCGGGCGACCCAGGCGCTGCTCACGCGGCGGGACGTCCTGATCGTCGCGTCGGTGAGCTGCATCTACGGGCTGGGCTCACCCGAAGAGTATCGGGCCAACGTGATCGAGCTCGCGGTCGGCGAGCCGATCGGTCGGCGCGACCTCATGGAGCGGCTGGTCAAGATGCGCTACACCCGCAACGACATGGAACTCAAGCGGGGGCGGTTCCGGGTGCGGGGTGGGATGATCGACGTGATGGGGGCCGGGGAGGCGGTCCACCGGATCCGGCTCGAAGGCGACCGGATCGCGGCCCTGACCGAGCTCGATCCGGTGACCCGGGAGGAGCGGCAGGAGCTGCCGAGGCTCTCCATCTTCCCCGCCACCCACTTCCTGACCGTTGACGAGCAGCTGCGGACGATCCTCGCCGCGATCGAGCGGGAGAAGGAGGCGCGGGTCGCCGAGCTCAAGGCGAACGAGAAGATCGTCGAGGCGCAGCGGCTCCAGGGCCGCACCGACTACGACCTCGAGATGATCCGGGAGACCGGCTACTGCTCCGGCATCGAGAACTATTCGCGGTACTTCTCGGGCCGCCCGGCGGGCGAGCCGCCCTACACCCTGCTCGACTTCTTTCCCCCCGATTTCCTGGTGTTCATCGACGAGTCGCACGTGACGATCCCCCAGCTCGGGGGCATGTTCAAGGGGGATCGAAGCCGCAAGGACAACCTCGTCGAGTTCGGCTGGAGGCTCCCGTCCTGCCGGGACAACCGGCCGCTCAAGTTCGACGAGTTCCTGGCCCGGGTCCCCCAGGCGGTCTTCGTCTCGGCGACCCCCGGTCCGTTCGAACGGAAGATGTCCCGGGGGATCGTGGAGCAGATCATCCGGCCGACCGGGCTCGTGGATCCGTCGGTCGAGGTCCGTCCGCTGGAGGGGCACATCGCCGATCTGTTGCGGGAGCTCAGGGCCTGCATCGCCCGGGGCGACCGCGCCCTCGTGACGACCCTCACCAAGGCGACGGCCGAGGAACTGGCCCAGCACCTGCTCCAGCAGGGGCTCAAGGTCCGCTACCTCCACAGCGACATCGAGACGCTGCAGCGGATCGAGATCCTCCGGGACCTGCGGCTCGGCCGGTTCGATGTCCTGGTGGGGATCAACCTGCTCCGGGAAGGGCTGGACCTGCCCGAGGTCAGCTTTGTCGGGGTGCTCGACGCGGACAAGGAGGGGTACCTGCGCAGCGAGAGCTCCCTCATCCAGACGAGCGGGCGGGCGAGCCGGAACGTGGACGGCCGCGTCGTGCTCTACGCCGACCGGGTGACCGGTTCGATGGCCCGGGCCATGGCCGAGATGACCCGACGGCGGGAGGCCCAGCTTGAATACAACCGGGCCCACGGGATCGTGCCGGAGTCGATCCGCAAGGAGGTCACCTCGATCCTCTCGGAGGAGGATCTCACGGAGACGCCGGAGGGGACCGGGCGCGGTTCCGCGCGCGCCTGGAAGGAACGGCTGCCCCTCGTCGTCGCGAACCTCGAGGAGGAGATGCGGTTGGCGGCGGAGCGGCTGGAGTTTGAGGAGGCGGCCCGGATCCGGGACCGGCTCCGAGCCCTCCAGAAGCCCGCGAGCCGCCCGAAGCCGTCCCGGGGCTCCGGCTGATCGCCCCGGATCGGGGTTCCGGCTCGTCGCTCTCCTCCGACAAAAGGGGGTCCCCGCCCGGAAGCTCGAACGCGCGGTCGATCGCCCGGGGCAGTTCGGGGAGGTTTCGGACCAGATGCTCCCGGCTCTCCGGCGGAAGCTGAGCGAGCACCGCCTCGAGGCCTTCATGGATCGCCACACGGCAGGCGACCGCCCGGCGATGGCCCTCGTCCGTCAAGGCCAGCACCCACCCCCGGCGATCCTGGGGATCCGGTGTCCGGGTGAGCAGCCCCTGACGGACGAGCCGGTCGACGACCTCCGAAGTGACCGGAAGGGTCAGGTTGAGCTGGCGGGCCAAGGGGGTCACCCGGTGGGCGCCTCGGAACCCGACTTCCCAGAGTACCCGGAACTCCGTGGGCAGGAGCCCCGAGGGGCTGCAGGACCGTCGCAGCAGCGCCGAGTAGCCCGCCAGGCTGCGACGGAGCGATTTGACCAGGAGTTCCTCCGGATCCCAGCCACCGCCGTCGGCTTCCAGGCCCTGAGCCGACATAGGATGAGTCAGGGGCCGATCGCTAATTAGTTTTTCTCGGTCCGCGCCCATCCGGTCCTAGGGTTCCCCGTACGATGAGTCGAAATCGAAGCGCCCGTCCGGTCCCGCCGCGGTCCCCCTCGCCGGCCGGTGTCGCCGTTGGCCTGCGAGAGCTCCGGCGCAGCGGGGCGGTTTCGGACCTGCTATTCCTGTACGAGTGCGCCACTCAGCCGGTGCGTCGTCTCCAGGATGTCGCCCGGAGCATGGGCATCACCGTCCAGGCCATCTCCCATCTCTACCGCGGCCTCGCGCGGCGCAACCTGGCCGAGTTCCGGGAGGGGTGCTACCGGCCCACCGTGGATGGGGTCGGCTGGTTGCATACGCATCTCGAGGCGCTCGAACGGGACATGAGTCAGCGGCTGGGGCAGCTCACCATCGTCCGATCGACCCGGGCCCTGGCCGGAGCCCGCGTGCGGGCCGGGGACTCGGTCCGGTTGGTCATGCAGGACGGCCTGCTGACGGCCGTTCCGGGAGGCGGGGCCGGTTCCCAGGGACGGGTGGTGGCGGGGGGCGCCACCGGCGAGGTCATCGAGGTCCGGGAACTTTCGGGCATCGTCCAGATCCCCCCGGGGCTCATCACCGTCTGCACCGTTCCCCGGGACGGGCCCGCGGCTCAGCTCGAGGCGGCGGCACGCCGGGCGATCGCCGAGACCGGAGCCGGGTGGGTCGGGGCCCAGGGCCTCGAGGCGTTCGTCCTCCTCCGGCGGGTGTCGGCCGTTCCCGTCCGACGGTTCGGCCTGGCGGCCGCCGCCCAGGAGTCCTCCCTACTCGGAGTCCCGTGCCTCCTCTTCGTTTCGGAGGGGGAGCTGCCCCGCCTGCTCGGCCCGTTCAGCGACCCGCAATCGGCCCCCCTCACGGTCCGCCCGCTGGAGCCGACGCCGCGGAGGGTGGGCCCGACCCCGGCGCGGAGACGACCCGGTCGACCCACCGCACGACCTCGTCCAGAGTCGTGAGGGCGACGGCGCCCCGACGCCGGAGCTCCTGGAGCAGGCATTCGGCCCTCCCCCCCGTAAAATCGCGCGACGGCAGACCGGCCGGTTCGTAGAGCGCCACCGGTCGGGCCCCGAGCGTGTCGACGAGATCCTGGAGGTTGGCGAGGTTGCCCGGTCCGACGGCGAACGGAGCGACGAGGACGGCCCGAGCGGATTGGATCAACTCCCGGTGGCGCTGCCGGATCGCATCGCTGAGCGGAGCGAACGGGGTCTCCACCACGGCGGGAATCCCGAGGTCCCGGGCCAATTCCGAATCGGAGTCGAAGAGGTGGACGGCCCCCAACGAGAGGAGGAAACCCTCCTCGTGCAAGCGTTGAAGGATCCCCCGGGCCGCGCCGCCCCCCCCGACGACATGGACGACCCCCTCGAAGGACGACCCGGTCGATCGGGTCACCGGACCGGGAAGGGTCGGCAGGAGGTACGGCAGCCCGGAGGCCGGGTCCCGTTTGAGCTCCGCGACAATCCCCCAGACCTCACGGAGCAGTTCCGGTGAGAGGATCGACTCGACCGGGCCGTCCGCGACCAGCCGTCCACGGTGGAGCGTCACGATCCGGTCGGCGAATCGGGCCGCCAGGTTGAGATCGTGGAGGGCGACGAGGGCGACCATCTGCTCCCGGTGGCAGAGCGACCGGACCCGCTCGAGCAGGTCGATCTGGTGGCCGATGTCGAGATGCGCGGTCGGCTCGTCCAGCAGCAGGAACGGCGCTTCGGAGGCCAGCACCCGCGCCATGAGGGCGCGTTGACGCTCCCCGCCGCTCAGCTCGAGGATCCCCCGCTCGGGGGCGACCGACAGGTCGACGGCGGCGAGCGCCCGGTCCACGGCCCGGTGATCCTCCTCCCCTTCCGACTCCCACGCTCCGATCCAGGGGTTGCGGCCGTAGAGGACGTACTGCCGGACCCGGATGTTTTCCCGGATCGGTTCCGACTGGGGCATCCAGCCGAACCACCGGGCCCGCTCTCGGATCGTGAGTCGGTCCGTCGACCGGTCCCCGATGGAGATCCGACCCCCTTGAAGTGGAAGGAGGCCCAGGGTGGCCCGCAGGAGCGTGGTCTTGCCGGAACCGTTCGGCCCGGTGAGGGCCACCACCTCCCCGGGATCGGCGTGGAAGGAGACCCGATGCAGCGCCGGCCGTGCGTCGTAGCTCGCCGACACCCGGTCCAACTCGAGTCGGACCGCCCGGCGGATCACGCCCCGGCTCCCGGGCCGGAACCCTGACGGTAGCGGTACAGCACGTACACGAAGAACGGTCCCCCGAGAAAGGCCATCGGGACCCCGATCGGAAGCTCCGTCGAGGGGAGGATGGCGAAGGAGAGGTCGAACGCCCCGCCGAGGAGGATGGCCCCGACCAACGCGGAGATCGGGAGGACCCGGCGATAGTCGTAGCCAAAGAGGCGACGGGCGATGTGGGGGGCGATCAGGCCCACGAATCCGATCACGCCCGTAAACGCGACCGCCAGGGCGGTGGCGACGGACGCGAGCAGGATCGACCGCATGACCACCCTACGGGAGTCCAGGCCGAGGCTCTGGGCGACGTCGCCCCCCAGCTGGAGCAGGTTGAGGGCTCGCCCATGCAGGACAACGAGCGCCCCGACGACCAGCAGGCCCCCGAAGAGGAGGCCGACCTGACTCCAGGTGGCCCCGAAGACCCCGCCCAGGAGCCAGAAGTTGAGCTGGAGGTTGCCGATCGGATTGTAGAGGAGGGTGAAGACCAGGCCCCCGGAAAGGAAGGCATTGAGGGCCACCCCCGTGAGCAGCAGCGTCTCGATGGAACTTCGGGCGCTGCGGGCCGCGAGCAGGATGACCAGGCCGGTCAGGAGCGCCCCGACGAACGCCAGGAGGGGCAGCGTCAGGTTGGCCTGGGCCAACCCGACCCCGAAGACGAACAGGATGGACGCCCCGATCGCCGCGCCGGTCGAGATTCCCAGCAGGTACGGGTCGGCCAGCGGATTGCGGAAGACGCCCTGCAGGAGGCCTCCCGAAACACCCAGGAGGGCTCCGGCGAGGAAGGCGAGCAGGATCTCCGGCACGATCGACTCCCACACAATGAGCACGAGCGTGGCGCACCGGGCGGGATCGACCGAGCTCCCGCAGGGTGAGCCGCCGAAAGCGCCGCCGGTCACCTCGTAGCCTAGGATGTGAAAGACCGTCAGGGGGGCGATAGCCACCGGACCGAGGAGGCCGGCCAGCAGGAACAGGGCGACGAAGGCCGCGGCGAGGAGAGCACCGTAGGTGAGGGACCTCAGCGGGAACCCGCGAAGCCCCCCGGTTCGGGCCATCGGCGGGCCACGATCCTCCGGTCTAGGCCAACGGGATCCCGGGGTAGAGGATCGCCGCCAGCGTCGGAATCCAGAGCACCATCGTGGGGTCGGCCTCGGTCATGTAGGTCACGTCGACGTACGAGACGTTCCCGTGGACCACCGCCGAGAAACTGGACCAGTCGGGCCCGGCCGAGTAGCTCGAGTTGGTGACCCCGAAGCCGTAGCCCGCGACGATCACGGAGGGGTTGGCACTCAAGACCTGACTCCCCGAGAGGGACGGGTACTGCCCTTGATCGGTCCCTCCGGCGATGTTCACCCCGCCGGCCAGGTCGAGCAGGGACTGGCCGAAGGAACCGGGCCCGAAGGTCGAGTATCCGGAATAGCCCCCACTGGGGACGACATAGTAGGTCAGCAACACGGAGCGGAGCGCCGTGCCGTTGTCGGTCAGGTTGGTGACGAAGCCTGTCGCTTGCTGGATGGTCCGTTGGAGCTCCTGGACCAGGTGGGCGCCCACCGATCCCGTCTCAAAGATGGTGTTGAGGACCTGGACGTCGTAGGTGATGCCCCCGATGGTGGACGGGGCGAGGAAGACGACCGGAATCCCATAGGTGGCCTGGAAGCTTTCCATGGTGCTCTCCGAGACGATCGACGCCGCCAAGACGAGCTGGGGGGTCAGGTTGAGGATCTGCGGCGGGTAGAGGGACGGATAGGCCGTAATGCACATCCGGCTCGACAGGTTCCATGCGGCCACCTGGCCGGGGGTGTAATCCCCCAGGATCCCCCCGAATGCCGCGCTCGAGCAGTCGACCCCCACGATCGACGAGCGGAGACCCAGTAGGACCAGGGAGTCGACGATCGACGGGCCCAAGACCACGACCCGGGTCGGGCGGAGCGGAACGGTGACGGTTCGGCCGAGATCATCGACCAC
Organism: Thermoplasmata archaeon; assembly: GCA_021791335.1. Classification (GTDB taxonomy): domain Archaea; phylum Thermoplasmatota; class Thermoplasmata; order Lutacidiplasmatales; family UBA184; genus Lutacidiplasma. The sequence continues at coordinate 167 of JAJYWS010000027.1, read as the reverse complement.
CGTCGTGGTCGAGTTTCCGCCACTGTTCGTGGAGCCTGTCGGGTGGAGCGCGTAGTAGACGGCCGTGGAGCCCACCGCGGCCCCGGCGACGAGGACCACCGCGACCACGAGGACCGTCAGGGACACGGTGCGCCGGCGCGGGGGTACGGTGGGGTCGGGATTCAATG